>DASYTT010000073.1:0-35583 GCA_036002045.1 Gemmatimonadales bacterium | reverse complement strand
TTGTCGTAGAACTCTTTCTGATAATCGTGTGTCGGGACGGTTATCTGCCCGTTAGGGTAGAGCTGGTCGAGCAGGTTGGCTGGGTCGGGTGCGCCGTTGCCGTAAGGAATGCCGAGCACCTGCTCGACGGTCGTGAATTGCCGAGTGCCTAGCAGCCGATACGCGCGCTCGGTACCCAGCCGGCCGGTCAGATGGAAGCTCGGCGTGCCCGGGCTTCCTCGCTTGGTGCGAATCACCACCACACCATTGGTCGCGCGCGAGCCGTAGATCGCGGTCGCGGCGGCCGATTTGAGCACCTCGACCGATTCGATCTCGTTCGGATTGAGGTCGGCCAGCCGGTTGACCAATGCATCCTGACTGCCGCCGATGCCGGTCGCCGTGGTCCGCGAGCCCGCGCCGGTTACCGAGTTGGCCCCGGCGGACAACGCATCGTTGGAAATGATGGTGCCGTCCACCACGAAGAGCGGCTGGCCCTGTCCCAGGATCGAGGTCACTCCCCGGATGGTCACCTGGCCACCGCCGCCCGGCGCGCCACTGTTCATCGAGATCGTAGCCCCGAGCACTTTGCCCTGCATCGCCTGCTCCAGCGCTTGCGCGGGGGCGTTGTTGATCTCTTCGGTAGCGATCTTGGCGACTGCCGTGGTGGCGTTGCGTTTCTCCAGCGTCGTCGTCTGGCCGGTGACGACCACTTCCTCGAGGCGGAACGGATCCTCTGTGAGGCGCACTTCGACGTTGGTTTCTCCCGCGTTCACCACGACTTCCTTCCGCTGGTAGCCGATCGCGCGCACCAGCAGGCGCACGTCGCCGGCCACCACCCGGATCCGGAAGCTGCCGTCCGGTCCGCTGCGGGTCAGACCGAGGCCGCCGACCTCCGAAATCGTGGCCTCCGCCAGCGGGACGTCGCCTTGGGCCCGAAGCACTTTGCCAGTGACTTCACGGCCCTGGGCAACGGCCAGGTTTGGTACCAGTGCCAGCGCGACCAGCGCAGCGGACCGGCTCAACCTTCTAGCCATCATTCTGCCTCCCTTGGGGGCTTGTTGGGTTCGCCTGGAACCCGGCTGCAGTGAATGACCTGCTTGAGCTACTACTGGGACAGAGAAGCCAACGGCGAAGCGATCCGCCGCAAGCGAGATAGGGCCGTTACTCAGGGATGATTCGTATGTGACAAGGCAAACCCTACAGCAAGCCGGTCCGAACCGCAATAGTCGGGGGTCTACGGTTTCCGGTTAGGCTCGCCCCGCCGGGTCCAGATCAGAATGATGCCGCAGCCGCTGTCCCGCCGTTGATACTCGAGGGGAGCGCTGAACATGTTGGAGTAGAGCTCCACCGCCAGGATCTCCGACGGCACCATTGGGAGCGTGACGGTCGCGTTGGGCGGCAGGGGGAAGTAGCGCCCGTCGATAAAATACGAAGGAGCGCAGTAATTCTTGAGCCTGGGATTGGCGATCTGGCCCTGGCCTCGCTGGAACTCGACGATATATCCCATGCCGCTGGGGTGGAGCCGCACACCCGGAACCATCCGGAAAATTTCCTCGGTCCGGGTCGCACCCGTCCGCGCGATCTCCGCCGCGTCCAGGTAGTGGCCTTGCGCCGACTTGCGGCGCTTCTCAAAGCCGACCATCGCCAGATACGAGGTCCCGGCGACCGCGATCGGCTCGAGCAGCTGCGCTCGCACGGTATCGCCCATGATGAACTCGAGCCGGCTGGTACCACCCGGTTCGAGGGTGACTTGAAGCTGGGCCGGCCGGAAGCCGATCGCTCGCGCCTCGAAAATCTGGGAACCGGCAGCCACGTTGGAGAGAGTGAAGCGCCCTTCCGGGTCCGCCTGCACCCGGCTCCCGCTTCCGAGTGCCACCACCATGGCGCCGGTAACCAGGGATCCGTTCTGGTTCCGAATCACTCCCATGACGGTCCCGGTGGCGGAGCTGCGAACCAGATGGAGATCCACGCGACCGAAGGGGCGCCCGCCCAGATCGACCGCGAGCATTCCTGAAGGGCCGCCTTCCACCTGCCCGCGAAGCAGCACCGTGACATCGATCGGGACCGCACAGAGAACCACCCGCCCTAAGCTGTCGGAACGAGCGGTTGTGCTGCGCGGCTCCCAGCGGTTCCCGCCACCCGCGATGGTAAAGGCGGTCCATTCCGCGATGACCGGTACTCCCCCAAGCGGCTCGCTCTTGCCGCCCCCAGCGCCCCCGCGCCCCCCTTCGAGCACCAGGCCAAGCACGACACCCAGGTTCGCACGGGGATCCCGTGGGCAGAGCGCCGCATGCACCGCGGCGGGGCTCGGGGTCGTGAGCACGGCGAAGCCGGGATGCTCCGCGTCCGTGCTCACCGCCACGGGCGCAGCGGCGAGCTGCGCCGAGTCGAGGACCGGATGGAAGAACGTGAGCGTATAGCGGCCGGGGCGGAGCCCGGAGAATTCGAATTGCCCATCGATCCCGGAGCGCACCGTGCGGTTGGTGCCGTCGAGCCAGACTTCGGCACCTCGCAACGGCGAGTCGGTGATCAGGCTGTCGTAGACCACACCGCGAATGACGGCCGAGCTGTCCCCGCCAGCTTGGGCCAGAGCCCTGCCGGCCACAGACCAGAGTGCGGCAAGAGCGATGAGGCCGGAGCGAAGCGCTGCGAGGCGATGCATGGGAGTGGCTAGGGAGGGAATCGAACCCCCGACACGCGGATTTTCAGTCCGCTGCTCTACCAACTGAGCTACCTAGCCGGAGGGCGGGGAATATATAGATATCCACCGCCCGCCGTCCAACTCTTTGCCTTACGGGATCTTGTGTATCCGAATATAGGTGGCGCACGCTGAGAGGTAAGCGGCGCGCGGGTATATTCCCTTTCCCATGGCCGAATCCCGGTTCCCCAACCTCACCGTTCTGCAGCACCCGCTGATCCAGCACAAGCTGGCAATCCTTCGCGACAAGTCCACTTCGGTCAAGGACTTCAAGCAGCTCGTGAACGAGATCGCCATGTTGATGACCTACGAGGTCACCCGCGACCTGGTCACCGAGCCGGTAGAGATCGATACTCCCCTTGAGCGCACCACGGCGCAACGAGTGGCCGGAAAGAAGCTGACTTTGATCCCCATTCTTCGCGCGGGGCTCGGAATGGTGGAGGGAATTACCCAGCTCATTCCCTCGGCCCGAGTCGGCCACGTCGGGCTCTACCGGGATCACGAGACGCTCCAGCCGGTCAGCTACTACTTCAAGGTTCCCGCTGCCGAAACCGACCGGGACTTTTTCGTGCTCGATCCGATGCTCGCCACCGGCGGATCCGCAGTCGCCGCGGTCACCAAACTGCGGACATCCGGGGCCACCCGAATCCGCTTTCTCTGTCTGGTCGCGGCGCCCGAAGGCGTCCAGGCCATGCTCACCGCCCATCCCGCCGTGCCCGTCTTCGCTGCGGCGCTCGATCGGGAGCTCAACCAGGTGGGGTACATTCTGCCAGGATTAGGCGACGCGGGAGACCGGATCTTTGGAACTCGATGAGCTATGGGCTATGAGCTATGGGCTATGGGTCAGCTTTTCCGAAAGAGCTTGTAGCCCATAGCCCATAGCCCATAGCCAAACAAGGAACCCCGCTCATGAGCGGAGCCAAGCTGACATTCTGGGGCGCGGCCGGCCACGTTACCGGCTCGATGCATCTGCTGGAGGCCGCTGGGGCCCGGGTGCTGCTCGACGCCGGTCTCTTTCAGGGTCGCCGGACGGAGGCGGCTGCGCTCAATGCGAATCTCCCTTTCGATCCCCGCCGGATCGACGCGATCGTAGTGAGCCATGCCCACATCGATCACATCGGGAGGCTCCCGCTCCTGGTTCGGCACGGGTACCACGGTCCGATCTATGCCACGCCCGCAACCCGCGATCTTTGCGCGGTCATGCTTCCCGACGCCGCCCACGTCCAGGAAAGCGATGCCGCCTTCCTTGCCCGCCACGGCAAGCGGAGTCCCGTCAGCGAGCCGCTCTACACTCTGGCTGACGCCGTTGCGGTCCAGGATCTGATCGTCGGCCTGCCCTACCGCCGGATCCACTACATCCGGAAGAATCTGGCCTTCGAGTACACTGAGGCCGGTCACATCCTCGGCTCGGCCAGCGTGGACTTACGGCTGAGCGAGGGCGGCAACCACCGCATCGTCTTCTCGGGAGACGTGGGCCGCTCCGGGCTTCCCATCATTCGCGACCCCGAACCGCCGGCCGGACCCATCGACACGCTGATCGTCGAGTCGACCTACGCCGATCGCGATCACGAATCCACCGCGTCGAGTGCCGACCGCCTCACCGAGATCGTGCGCCGCGTCGCGGGGAACGGCGGAAAGATCCTGGTCCCGGCCTTTGCGCTGGGGAGGGTGCAGGAGCTGGTATATGCGCTGCATCAGCTCACCCGCGCGGGAAGAATTCCCGCGCTGAAGATCTACGTCGACAGCCCGCTCGCGGTCGATGCCACGACGGTCTTTCGGATGCATCCCGAGGTGTTCGACCGCCGGGAGCAGCTGCTGATGCATTCGGATCAGATCTTCGACTTTGCGATGCTGCAGTACGTCAAATCGGTGGAGGACTCGAAGCGGCTCAACACCCTCGCCGGCCCGGCCATCATCATCGCGGCCTCAGGGATGGCCGAATCGGGAAGGATTCTGCATCACCTGGCCAATCACATCGGCGACTCGCAGAACTGCGTGCTTTTCGTCGGGTACCAGGCCGAGCACACGCTCGGCCGCCGTATCCAGGACGGTGCGCGGCAAGTCAAGATCTTCGGAGAGCTGCGCGACGCGCGTGCCGAGGTCGAAACGATCAGCGGCTATTCGGCCCACGCGGACCGCACCGAGCTGCGTGCCTGGGTGAGAGCCCTCGGGGGGCCGGTGCAGCGCGCGTTCGTGGTGCATGGGGAAGCCGGGCCCGCGGCGGCGATGGCGCAGATCCTGAAAGAGGAGGGAGTCCGGCAGGTCGTCATCCCCGAGCTTGGAGAGTCCTTCGATCTGTGACCCGTTCCCTGCGCTGGAGCCTTCGGGTGTTCGCCGCGGCGCTCTTCGTATACGGCGTCCTGTTCGGTTGGGTCTGGAGGGTCAGTCGGCTGGATCAGCGGCGTGCGGCGGACGCCATCGTCGTGCTGGGCGCTGCCCAGTACAACGGCCGGCCCTCGCCCGTGCTCAAGGCCCGGCTGGATCATGCCGTCGAGCTCTTTCGCAGCGGACTCGCTCCCGCGGTCGTGGTCACCGGCGGCATCGGCACGGGCGACCGGGTGAGCGAGGCGACCGTTGGGCATCGCTACCTGCGCGGCCGCGCGGTTCCTGATTCGGCCATCATCGTTCGGCCCGATGGGCGCACCACCGTCGAGTCCATGCGCTCAGTCGCGCAGTGGATGCACGAGCGCGATGTCTCCCGGGCGCTGCTGGTGAGCGACCCCTTTCACATGGCGCGGCTGCAGATCGAGGCGCGCCGGGCCGATTTGCAGGCGTTCGTCTCCCCTACCCGGACCAGCCCGATCATGCCCGGCAGTCGCAGGGAGGTTGGCTATCTTGCTCTGGAGGCATTAAAACTTCCCGTGACGGCGCTGCAGGCCCTGCTGAACGGTAACCCCGCCACGCCCTAAGAGTCCCGAACCCTCTCTGCGCATGCCACGTCATTTGCTCCTGCTGCCGCTCCTGCTCGGGGCCACTGCTATGCCGTCCTTCGCCCAGGCGCCGCCCCGGATTCGCGTGCCCTTCGTCATGGATACCATGCCCAACGGCCTTCGGCTGATCATCCACGAAGATCATTCCGTTCCGGTCGTCACCACCTATGTGTGGTACCACGTGGGGTCCGGCGACGAGCGTCCCGGTCGCACCGGCTTCGCGCACCTCTTCGAGCACCTCATGTTCATGGGCTCGGAGCACGCGCCCTACCCCCAATTCGATCGGCTGCTGGAGGCGGCGGGGGCCAGCAATAACGGCTCGACCAGCAACGATCGCACCAACTACTTCGAGCAGGGCCCCAGCTCTGCCCTGCCCCTCATGCTCTGGCTCGAGGCGGACCGGATGGGATGGCTGCTCCCCACCATGGATTCCGCCAAGGTGGACCTGCAGCGCGACGTCGTGAAGAACGAGCGGCGGCAGTCCTACGAGAATCAGCCGTATGGTCTGGTGGATGACCTGCTGCCGGGCATGCTGTATCCCGCCGGGCATCCCTATTCCTGGACCGTCATCGGCTCGATGAAGGATCTCTCGGCGGCCTCACTCGAGGACGTGAAGGATTTTTTCCGGCGCTACTACGCGCCCAACAACGCGGTGGTCGTGGTCGCGGGCGACGTCAAGGTGGAGGAAGTCCGCGCGCTGCTGCGAAAGTATTTCGCCGCGATTCCCCGGGGGCCGCTGATTTCGCGACCCAGCGTTGCGCCCTTCGCGTTACCCAAGGATACCATGGGTGTGCTGAAGGACCAGGTGCAGCTCCCCCGGCTCTATTACAACTGGCACAGCAGCAAAGTGGGCACTGCGGACGATGCCGCCCTCGACCTCACGGCGTATATCCTGACCGGTGCGAAGAACAGCCGGCTGACCCAGAAGCTGGTCTACCAGCTCCAAATCGCCACCAATGCCGTTGCCTATCAGGACGGCAAACGCCTCGACGGCGATTTCACCATCTATACCACGGCACGGCCGGGCCATGCCTTGCCCGAGCTCCAAGGGGTGGTCGACGCCGAATTGCGCAAGCTCGCCGACGAAGGGCCCACCGCCCGGGAGCTCGATCAGGCCAAGAACAGCACCGAGGCACAGTTTCTGAGCGCGCTCGAGAGCACGACCCGCAAAGCCGATCTGCTGAACGCCTATTACTACCAAACCGGAAACCCCGACGGATTCCAGGCCGACCTCGACCGCTACCACGCGGTCACCGCACAGGATATTCAGCGAGTGGTCAAGACCTATCTGCTGAATCCCAAGGTCGTGTTGAGCGTAGTCCCCAAGGGAAAGCCCGAGCTGGCCGCGCGGGCGGGAGGAGTCACGCCATGAAGCCGGCCTTTGCGCTGCTCGCGCTGCTCTACGCTTCCGAACTCGCGGCACAGGTTACCACTCCGCCAGAGCTTCCCCCGCCGCCGAGCCTCAAGCTTCCCGCAGTACAGGAGAGCCGGCTTCCGAACGGGCTTCGGCTCGTGGTGGTCCCCATGCATGAGGTCCCGATCGTCCAGGTGATCTTGAGCATGAACGGGGGTGCGCGCGAAGACGGATCCCTCCCCGGCCTGGCCACCTTCACGGCGAACATGCTCGACGAGGGCGCGGGAAGCCGCGACGCCAACGGCATCGCGGCGGAGGCCGCCTATCTCGGTGCGAGTCTCACTACCAGTGCGGACTGGAACGCGATCAACCTGGCGTTGCGGGTTCCTAAGCGCACCATGGGTCCGGCCCTGGATCTCTTGGCAGACGTCGTGCTGCGACCGACGTTCCAGGGCATCGAGGTCAAGCGACAACGCGATCTCCGGCTGGCGAACCTCATTCAGCAGCGCGATGTGCCGGCCGCTCTGGCGACCCTCGCATACAACGCGACGGTTTTTCCCGAGGGGCACCCGTATCACCGCCCGATCGGAGGGGACTCCGCCTCCACGGTTGCGCTGGATTCGGCGACGGTGCGCCGGTTCTACCAGAGGATGCGCCGGCCGGATCGTGCGACCCTGGTTATGACCGGAGACGTGACGCTCGCGGAGGCGCGCGCGGAGCTCGAGCGCAGATTCGGTGCGTGGAAGCCGGAGAGCATTCCGGACGAAGGCAGTTCCCGCCCCTCGGCCCAACTGTCCCTCCGTCCCACCGCCGTCTACCTCGTTGACAAACCCGGTGCTGCCCAGTCCGTGATCCGGATCGGGCATCGTGGGGTGGAGCGAACCAACCCTGACTATTACGCCATCCAGGTGATGAACACGTTGCTGGGCGGCTCTTTCTCCTCCCGCCTCAACACCAACCTGCGTGAAACCAGGGGATATACCTACGGCGCGCGCTCCGGCTTCGACTACCAGCCCTTGCCAGGTGCGTTTACGGCATCGGCCGATGTGCGCACCGATGTCACCGACAGCTCGCTCGTGGAGTTTTTCCGTGAGCTGCGCCGCATTCGCGATACGCTGGTCACGCCAGCGGAGCTCGAGCGAACCAAGCAATACCTCGCGCTTCGGGTCCCCGGCTCGTTCGAGACGACCGGCCAGATGGCCAACCAGGTCGGTACTCTGCTCACCTTTGGACTTCCCTTCACCTGGTTCGACGACTACGTGCGCAAGATCATGGCCGTGCATGCGGAGGACGTCCTCCGGGTCGCGCGGACCTACCTCCACCCCGACTCGATCGCCGTAGTGATCGTGGGAGATACCCAGAAGATTGGGCCCGCTGTGGGCAAGCTTGGTCTGGGACCTCTGACGACCCGGAAACCCTGACCATGTCGCTCATTCGATCAGAGCGGCAGTACTCCGGCCGGGTCATCAATCTCGACCGCGATATCGTTCGCTTCCCGGACGGCTCGCAGGGGGTGCTGGAAATGATCCGGCATCCCGGCGCCGCGGCCGTGGTGCCGTTCCTGGACGATCCGGCCAGCGCGGACCCGCGCATTCTGCTGATCCACCAGTTCCGTCATGCCGCCGACGACTGGCTCTGGGAAATCCCTGCGGGCACGCTGTCGCACGGCGAGGCGCCGGAAACCTGTGCATACCGCGAGCTTGCCGAGGAGGCCGGGGTGGAAGCCGGCAAGCTGACTCGGCTTGCCGCCATTTTCACCACGCCCGGCTTTACCGACGAGCGCATCCATCTGTTTCTTGCCAGCGAGCTCAAACCGGTGGCGCTGTCCCAGGAGGACGACGAGTTCATCACCGTGCATGAGAAGCCCTGGAGTGCGGTCGGCAGGATGCTGCGGAGCGGGAAGATCAGGGACGCGAAGAGCATGTGTGCGCTGCTGTATGTGAACTGCTTTGTAAGGGGTTAGCGAGCTAGGAGACGGGGAGGTCAGGGGATTTTCCTAGCCCCTAGCTCCCTAGCTCCTAGCCTCCTGACTACAATTCCAAAATGCCTAGAGTCCCCTCAGACACCTTCTCCAAACAGCTCAAGAGCGGCAGCATCCCGCCCGCCATCTACCTCTACGGCGAAGAAGACGTGCTGAAGGACGAAGCGGTCCGCGCGGTGCTCGACCAGGTTGTCGATCCGGCCATGCGTGACTTCAACTACGACCAGCGCAGTGCGAGTCAGCTCGAGCCGGAAGCCGTCGAGACGTTGTGCAACACGCTCCCCATGATGGCAGCTCGCCGTGTGGTGGTGATCCGCGAGATCGAAGCCTGGCAGAAGCGAGCCCGGGCCAAGGCCGCAGTGCTGCGCTATCTCGAGCGGCCCGCCGCCGAAACCGTGCTCGTTCTGGTGCAGGGCGCCTCTCGAAAAGAAGCTGATCGGAGCGAAGCCGATCCGGACCTGCTGCGGCTGACTTCCGCGGTCCAGCTGGAGCGCCTCGCGCCCAGGCTGGCTGAAAAGTGGGTGCAGAAGCGCGCCGAGGAGCGCGGAATCCGCTTCGCGCCCGAGGCAATCGTCCATCTCGTGAAGGCGGTGGACGCGGATCTGGGCGCGGCCAGGAGCGAGCTCGACAAGCTCGCCGGTCTGGGTGGGGAAGCGCCGATAACCCTGGAGCAGCTGGAGGCCAGTTTGGGCATCCGCCACGGCGAGACCGCAGCCGACTGGTGCGACGCTGTGCTCGAGGACCGTACCGGGCGGGCCGCGGCCATTCTGCCTCCCTTGCTCTCTCAGCCGGGCGTGTCGGGTGTGGGGTTGCTCGCGCAGCTCGGAACCCAGCTCATCGGGTTGGGGCTGGCGCGCGCACTCTACGACCGCGGCATGCGTGCCGGCAATCTCGAGCGGGCGATTCGGGATGCACTGCTGCGGATTCGCCCTCCGGTTCGGCTCGACTACCGCGGCAGCTCCGAGCGCTGGTGCCGCCTCGTCGAGGCTTGGCCCGCCCGGCGAATCGACGCGGCGATCGCTGCGGCGCGGCGAGCCGATTTGCGCCTCAAGAGCACGTCGCTCGCCGATGAGCGGGGAGTTCTGGTCGATCTCATCATGCAGCTTGCCCCACTGGCGGGGGTGGCAACGTGAAGCACTCGCCCCAGCGCGCCGGGCGGGTATTCTGCTTGACCGCGGTCGTCCTTGCTGCCACACTGCCCCTCTGCCCTGCTGCTGCTCAAACAGACCCCCGCCTGGTTGCCGCCGTACGACTGGCGCAGGACGGATTGTCGGACTCGGCGCGCGCCGTCGCCGGCCGGATCCTCGCCGGGCTGCAACCGACCGATTCGCTCTACCCCGAGGCGCTCTATACCGTCGGGTTGCTCGCCGCCACGGAGCGGAGTCGCCGGCTGGAGTTACGCCGCGTCGTGGTGGATTACGCCCAATCCGTTTGGGCCGACGATGCCCTGCTGCAACTCGCCCAGCTCGATTACGTCAGCGGGAATCCGGCTGCCACGGTGCTCGAGATCGACCAACTCCTCCGCGATTACCCGGAGAGCCCCATCACCGCGGTGGCCGCCTTTTGGGGCGCGCGCGCCGCGAGTGATCGTCGTGAAGCCGCCACCGCATGCCGCATGGCGGAGCTGGGCTTGGCCGCCGTGCGAAATGATGTAGAGCTCCGCAATCAGCTCGAATTTCAGAAACAGCGCTGCCAAGGCCTCGCGGCGATGGGGGCGGCGGACAGCGCACGGATCGCATTCGCAGATTCCGTCACACGAGCGAAGGCCGACTCGCTGGCCCGAGCGACCCGGAGTGCGAGCCGGCGCGCGCCGGCGGCCGGGTACTACGTGCAAGTCTCCGCCGTCGCCACCCAGGCGGCGGCCGACGCCGAAATCGCCCGCATCAAGCGCGCGGGGTATCCGTCGGTCATCTTCAGGGAGCGGGGGTATCTCAAGATCCGGGCGGGCCGCTTCGCCACGCGGAGCGAAGCTGAGGCGGCGCTGGCCCAGCTGCGGGCGCGCCTGGGAGGCCAGCCGTTCCTCGTTCGCGCCCCCCCGCCGTGAGCATCGCCCTCTCGGAAAGCACACCGCTGCTGCAACAATACCGCGAGGTCAAGTCGCGCCATAAGGACTCCATCCTGTTCTTCCGGATGGGGGACTTTTACGAAATGTTTTTCGAGGATGCCGAGCTTGCTTCCCGGGTGCTCAGCATCACTCTGACCTCCCGGGGCGACGGAGTGCCCTTGGCCGGCGTCCCGGTCAAGGCGGCCGCCGACTATCTGAAGCAGCTGGTCGGCCAGGGTTTTCGGGTCGCCATCTGCGAGCAGGTCGAAGATCCCAAGCAGGCCAAGGGCCTGGTCCGCCGCGAAGTGGTGGAGACCGTAACACCTGGCGCGCTGCTCGAGGACGGTTGGGTCGCCGGGGGGCGCAACAACTGGATCGTGGCGGTAGGGGTTCCCGTTTCTCCGCCCAACCGGCCCACTGCCCAACCACCCATCGGGCTTGCTGCCATCGACCTGACGACTGGCGAATTCCTCCTCGAGCTCGCTTCCCTGGGCGCCCTCCCGGAAGCGCTGGGCCGGCTCGGACCCGCGGAGCTGGTGCTGCCTGCCGATGCCCAGCTCATGAGCGAATCCACCGTCATGCGAACGGTGCGGGAACGCTGGGAGTTTGATTCCGAGCTTGCCAGGGAGGAGCTGGGCCGCCGTTTCGGGCTGGCCTCCCTCGATGGGCTTGGCCTGGGAGCCGCGGATGCTCCGGCCATTGGAGCCGCGGGCGCCCTGCTGCGTTACCTGGCGGATCTCAAGCCGGCCGGGCTTCCTCATCTCGCCCGGCCCGCGATCCGTCGGCCTGAGCAGTTTCTCTGGCTCGACGAGATGACCAGCCGCAATCTGGAGCTGGTCGAACCGCTCCGCGCGGGAGCCCGGGGCGTCACTCTGCTCGAAACGGTCGACCGCACGGTGACCTCGATGGGCGCACGGCTGCTGCGCCGCTGGTTGCTGTCTCCCCTGCGGGACCCGGCAGAGATCGAGCGACGGCTCGACGCGGTGGAAGCGGCGGTGCGGGATCCGGCGCAGCGGAGCGCCGCACGCGATGCGCTGGATGGCGTCCGTGACATCGAGCGGCTGGCGGGTCGGGCCGCCGCGGGGCGTGCGACGCCGCGCGAGCTCGGCGGCTTGCGCGACTCCTTTCTGCGGCTGCCCAAGGTGCGCGAGGCACTCCACGGGCTGGTCGGACCAGCAGACGAACCGTCCTCACCGAGCTCACCGTCCGTCTTGTCAATGCTTCTTGTCGAGCTCGATCTCCTCGACGACCTGGCGTCCGAGCTGTCTGCCGCCCTGGTCGAACAGCCCCCGCCTTCGCTTACCGACGGTGGGGTGATTCGCGGCGGCTACGACGCGGCGCTCGACGAGAGCCGCGCGCTCCGCGACGGCGGCAGGCAGTTCATCGCTTCCTTGCAGCAGCGCGAGCGCGAGCGCACCGGAATTGCTTCGCTCAAGATCGGCTATAACAAAGTCTTCGGCTATTACTTCGAGATCACCAACGCGCACAGCGCGAAAGTTCCGCCCGATTACGAGCGCAGGCAGACCCTGGCCACCGCAGAGCGATTCGTGACGCCGGAGCTCCGCGAGTACGAAGCCAGAGTGCTGGGCGCCGAGGAGCGAATGGCCCAGCGCGAGGCCGAGTTGTTCGCGGCACTGCGAGACAGGGTAGCCACTGCGGTCGCCCGGATCCAGCACACGGCCCGGGTGCTGGCCTCGCTGGATGTCTGGACCGCGCTGGCGGAAGCGGCGGTGGCCAATCGCTACGTCAGGCCGAAGCTGAGCGATGGCTTCGAGATCGAGCTCAGTGGCTCGCGCCATCCGGTGCTGGAGCGCCTGATGCCGCGCGAGGCATTCATGCCCAACGACGTGCGGTTCGATCTCGCCGCGCGAGTCCAGCTCGTCACTGGTCCGAACATGGCGGGCAAGAGCACGATCCTGCGACAGATCGGACTCTGTGTCATCCTGGCTCAAATCGGAAGCTTCGTGCCCTGCGACGCCGCGGCCATTGGCGTCGTGGACCGGCTCTTCACCCGCGTTGGGGCGTCGGACAATCTGGCCCGCGGTCAGTCGACCTTCATGGTGGAGATGAGCGAGACCAGCGCGATCCTCCACGGCGCGACGGCGCGCTCGCTCGTCCTGCTCGACGAGATCGGGCGCGGCACCTCGACCTATGACGGGGTCGCCATCGCGTGGGCGGTGACTGAGTTTCTCCACGACAAGGTCGGTTGCAAGACCATGTTTGCCACCCACTACCACGAGCTGATGCAGCTTCCCGAGCGGCTGCAGCACGCCCGGAATTTCAACGTGGCGGTGCGCGAGACGGGCGGCAAAGTCGTCTTCCTCCATCGGCTCGAGCCGGGAGGAACGGATCGCAGCTACGGGATTCACGTCGCCCAGTTGGCGGGACTGCCCCGGGAGGTGGTGACCCGCGCCAATGCCGTCCTCAAGACGCTCGAGGGCGAGCACCGCATGGTTCCCGGCGGCCACCCCGATCCCGATCCCGGTCAGCTTCCGCTTCCGCTGGAGAGCGCGGCCGATCCCACCCTCGCGGAACTGCGCGACCTCGACCTGAATAACCTCACCCCGCTCGAAGCCCTGAACCGCCTTGCCGAACTGCAGCGGCGGGCCAGCGGACACCTCTGAACCGGACTAGTTTCCTGCCATGCGAAGGGGGAGGCGAGTCGCCGTGGGCGCGCTGTCCGCCGCACTGGTGGCCGCGAGCTGCCGTACGAAGTCGGACACCACGGTGACGCTGCCCGCGGATCCGGCGGGCATCGTCACCCGAGGCGAGGAGCCTCCCGTCGCGCTCGATGCCGAGCCCGCCGTGGAATACCCGATCGACCTGTATCAGCTGCGCATCAGCGGCACGGTGCTCTTGCGGCTCTTTGCGGATGAAACCGGACGGCTCGTCGCCGATTCCACCCGCATCGAGGAATCCAGCGGGTATCCCGCGCTCGACTCGGCGGCGCTGGCCTCGGCACCCAAACTGCACTACGCCCCCGCCCGCCGTAACGGCGTGGCCGTCGCCGCGCTGTTCACCCAACCGATTCGCTTTCGCCATCCGGATCGCGGGGGGACGACCCCGTGAAGCGGCCCTAGCCTCCTAGCCTCCTAGCCTCCTCGCCTCTATGCGCATAACAGTGCTCACGGGCGGAACCTCCTCCGAACGCGACGTCGCCATCGCCTCCGCGGTCCAGGTGATCAACGCGCTGCGAAGCCGGGGACACAGTGTCGCTGTGGTGGACACTGCCCGAGGACTGATCCCCCAAGCCGAGGAGTCCCGGCTTTTGTCCGCGTCTGTCGGGAAGGAGCCACCGGCGTTTGCTGAGCTGGTGGCGCTGGAGCGCGGTGTGCTGCTCTCGGGACTTGCCAGTCTTCCAGTGATCCGCGACGCGGAGGTGTTGTTCCTCGCGCTGCATGGGGGCCGGGGCGAGGATGGTACGCTCCAGGCGGTGCTCGACGTGGTGGGGGTTCCCTATACGGGCAGCACTGCCCTCGGGTGCGCTCTCGCCATGAATAAGGATATCGCCAAGCGATTGTTTCGGGTGGCCGGGGTGCCCACTGCCGACTGGTTGATGGCACCTGCTACAGCGGAAGAGGCTGGCCGGCGACTCGGCTGGCCGCTCGTAGTGAAGCCCTGCAAAGAGGGCTCCACCGTCGGGCTCACGGTCGTGAAGGAGCCGTTGGACTATGATGCCGCGGTCGAGCTCGCAGCCCGCTACGACCCGGAGGTCATGCTCGAGGCCTTTGTCCCGGGCCGGGAGCTGACCGTCGGCATTCTCGAGAATCGGGCGCTGGCGGTGGGCGAGATCATTCCACAGCACGAGATCTTCGATTACGAGTGTAAATACACGCCGGGGATGTCGCAGGAGATCTTTCCGGCAGCGCTTCCTGCCGCTCTTGCTGCAGAGTGCTGCAGACTCGGCCTGCTCGCCCACCACGCTCTGAAGCTGGGCGGATACTCCCGCGTGGATTTTCGCTTGACACCCACCGGAGAATTGGCCTGTTTAGAGGCGAACGCCCTGCCGGGAATGACGGCCACCAGTCTCCTCCCTCAGTCTGCGGCGGCGGTCGGCATTTCCTTTGCGGAGCTGTGTGAGCGCGTATGTCTCGCAAGCAGAAGAGCCTGAGCAAGAAGGGGCTGGAAAGCCGCCGCCCGGAAGTCGGCCTGACTCCCTGGGTTGGCCGGATCATGCTCGTCAATGTCGGCCTTTTGGTCCTCCTTGAGACGGTCTTCACGGCTCCGATCTTTCGCGAGACCCTGCAGTTCGTCCCCGCTCAGTCACTGGATCGGCCCTGGACGTTCCTCTCCTATATGTTCGTGCACAGTGGCCTGCTGCAGTTGGGCGGCAACTTGCTGCTGCTCTTCGTGTTCGGACCGGCAGTCGAGCGAAGATTCGGGGGGCGGAGTTTTCTGCTCTACTATGTGTATTGCGGGGTCGGCAGCGCGGCATTCGCGCTGGGCCTGAACACCTTCATGGCCGTACCGCCCTTGCTCGGCGCCTCGGGGGCGACCCTTGGAGTCGGTCTCGCCTTCGCCGCCGCGGAACCCGAAGCGAAGGCAAGGTTGTATCCCTTCGCGCGCCCCTTCGGCGCCCGGGCTGTCGTTGTGTTCCTGGCTGGGATCAATGTCGTATTGGCACTCTGGGTCGACGACTCGGTGGGTCATCTCGGCTATCTGGGAGGGCTGGCAGCCGGCTACCTCCTCTACCGCGTTCAGAGTCTGACGGGGCAGCGCAAGCGCAAAGAATCCAAGAGCATTGTGCGCCGCGCTGTGATGGCACCGATGCCAGTGCGCCAAGGCGGCAGCATCACCGAAGCGCGCCCCACGCCGGCCCGCCCCGAGCCGCGCGAGGAGTATCCCGCAGAAGAGGTCGATCGGGTGCTCGACAAGATCAGCGCCCTCGGCATCCAGAGCCTGACCGTGGATGAGCGCCGCTTTCTCAATGAAGTCTCCAAACGCAAGCGGAAGGACCTGCACTAAACCTCTTACCGCACTTCCGGCTCTTGTTTCGCACGCGGCATTTCTTATTTTGTCCCGTGCTCATCAATCTGCTTCCTGATTTTCTCAATCTTCTCGCACAATCTGATCCCGAAGCGGCCTACCACCGCTTCCTCGACGCCCACCGCCCCCTGCTGGCCGCGTACTGGAACAATTACGTCCTGGACCTTGAGAGCCCGCACGCGGCGGAGGTCATCGCGGCGACCGTACGTGCCGACCGGAGCGATCTCTACGCATTGTTGGATCAAGTCGATGTGGCGCGGGTGGTGGAAGAAGCCCTGCACCGGGCCGAAGACGTGCTCGAAGTGGACCGGCCGACCGATTGCGTGTTGATGGTTGGCGTGGGGGCGGCAAATGCTGGCGAGCTCGTGCTCAATGGCCGGGGCGTGGCGTTCATTTGTGTGGAGCACTTCACGGGCCGCGTCAATCCCGACACCTACGGAATGGGACAGAGTCCCGAGTTGCTGCCGCTCTGGGTGGCCCATGAAATAGCCCACACGGTGCGATATACTTCGCCCGCGAGCGAGAGCGAGCTGCGCCGGCTGGTTGCCGAGGCGGGCGGGAACTACGACTACTGGACCACCGGGAGCCGAGCGACCCTGCGCGAACACCTCCTCAATGAGGGGCTGGCCGTGCACGCATCGCAGGCCGTCGCACCCGGCGCCGACCCTGCCGACTACTTCGGATATCCCCGTCGCCAATACCAGCGCATGCGCGAGCTCGAGGCTTTCTTGCGCCGGGCCGTCCACCATGATCTCGACCGCAGCGGCCTCGGCCTCCGGCTGAAGTATCTCTCCGGCGGCCTGAGTCCCTCCGGACGTCTCGGCCTGGGACGCGTACTCCCTGAGCGCTGCGGTTACTACCTGGGCCACCGCATGGCTGAGCCCTTGGTCACCGCGCGCGGCATCGCCGTCGCTCTGCGCGCGCCCGTCGGCGAGTTTCAGGCACTGGAGGACGCGGCTCTTGGGTTCCGTACCGCGTAACAGCCGATAAGACGGTAAGAGGTGAGAGGTAAAGAGGTGAGACGTAAATGCTTTTCCCTCTCACCTCTTACCTCTCACCTCTCACCTATATTGCGGACATGGCTGATGCACTGATTCCCGTCACAATCACTCTAAGACCCGCCGGCCCCATCGTCATCGAGGGTCCGGTCACCATCCTGAACAACGCCGGCGACATCGTGGAGCCTCCCCCCACCAAGATCCCCGGCCAGGTGAAGCTCTGTGGCTGCGGTTTCAGCAAGAACAAGCCCTTTTGTGATGGAAGCCATAAGAAGTAGCGAAGCGAAGAGTCCTTCCCTCTTCCCTCCTATTTACCAACACAAAACCTCTCAAACACCCGCCCCAGCACCTCATCGGGATGGACTACGCCTATGAGCTCTTCCAGCGCTGCCACCGCATGCCGAAGCTGGTGCGCGACGAGCACCACGTCCCGGCCCAGCTCGAGCCGAGCCGCCTCCAGCGCGCCTGCTGCAGCGGCCAGCGCCACGCGGTGCCGCTCCCGAGTCAACAGGGGCGAGAGCTCGGCATACCCTCCGCCTCCGCTGAAGAGTCGTTCCGCCATCGCCTGGCGGAGCCGGTCCAGCCCCTCGCCTGTCACAATGGAAACCGGGATACCGTCCTCACTCTCCCGCTCCGCAATGGGAACCAGGTCGGCCTTGGTGCGGACCAGCAGCGATGGGCGTTCGGCCAGCAGCTCGCGTTCTTCCGGGGCGAGCATCCTGCCCGCCTCCACGCAGAGCAGCAGCAGATCCGCCGCGGCGACGTAGCGCCTGCTTACTTCGATTCCGAGCTGCTCCAGCCGCTCACCCGCCTCGCGCAATCCCGCCGTGTCCGCCAGGCGCACCGGCCAGCCGACCACCTCGCTCGCGGCTTCGATCGTGTCGCGCGTGGTGCCCGGAATCTCGGTGACCAGCGCGCGGTTGGTACCCAGCAGTGCATTGAAGAGCGATGACTTGCCCGCGTTGGGCCGTCCGGCCAGCACCACCAGCGCACCCTCGCGGAGCCGCTCACCCGCGGGCGCCGTGGCCAGGAGGTGACGCGCGTCCGTGGTTATGCGCTCGAGCCGGACACGAATGAGCTCCGGCGACACTGGCCCTTCGTCCTCCTCTGGAAAGTCAATCTCGTACGCGAGCAGTGCAAGCAGCTCGAGCAGCCCCTCCCGCAGAGTGTGCAGGCGCCGGGAGAGCCCTCCCTCCAGCTGCTGCAGCGCCGCCCTGCCCTGGGCGGGTGCGGTCGCGTCGATGAGGTCGCCTACTGCTTCGGCCTGCAGCAGATCCAGCTTCCCGTTGAGCAAGGCTCGGCGCGTGAATTCGCCGGGTACCGCCGGGCGCGCACCCGCTGCGTGCAGGGCTGCCAGAAGCTGCGCCGGCGCCAGTAAGCCCCCGTGACAGGAAAGCTCCACCAGGTCATCACCGGTATAGCTGTGGGGGCCGCGGAAGACCGTGACGATTCCTTCATCGAGGGGCGTTCCATCGGCGGCAACGAACCGGGCCAGTGTAGCTACACGCTCGGGAAAGCTGCCGAGTCCCGGCTCCCGAGCTCCCCTTCCCACGACAACCCGCCCCGCTACCGCGAGCGCCGCCTCACCGGAGACTCGTACCACCGCAATCGCCGAGCGTCCCGGAGGAGTAGCGAGCGCGGCGATGACGTCGGAGAGCATGCCGGAAGGTAAAAGGTGAGCGGCGAGGGGTGAGGGGTAAGAGGTGAGAGGAAAGAGCATTCTACCTCTCACCTCTCACTTCTCACCCCTCACCGCTTACCTGGCAGGGGTTTGGGCTTGGCTGGTAC
The DNA here is from genome assembly GCA_036002045.1 of Gemmatimonadales bacterium. Classification (GTDB taxonomy): domain Bacteria; phylum Gemmatimonadota; class Gemmatimonadetes; order Gemmatimonadales; family GWC2-71-9; genus JABFSM01. Next base: position 16,825 of record DASYTT010000073.1, on the reverse strand, counting down.
GGGTGGGGGCGCGGGGTTGCGGCGCAGGCGTTCCCGCGACAACAGCCACTGCTGCGGCAGGCTCGCCAGGTTCATGACCGTGTAATACAGATTGAGCCCCGACGCGAAGCGCAGGAACAGAAAGGTCATCATTCCCGGCATCAGGTAGAGCATCATCTTGGTCTGGGGGTTGGGCGGCATGCCGCGCTGGCCAATCCAGCTCAGCGCAAACATCGAGAGCCCCATCAAGATCGGAATGATATAGGTCGGATCGGCCCGGGAGAGATCAGGAAGCCAGAGAAAGGACGCCCCGCGCAGCTCGATAGTGTTCTGGAAGACGAAAAAGAAGGCGAAGAGGATCGGGATCGGCAGCAGCATGGGCCAGCAGCCGCCCAGGGGGTTGACGTTGTGTTCCTTGTAGAGCTTGAACATCTCCTGCTGCAGCCGCTGGGGATCTCCCTTGTGCTTTTCCTGCAGCTCCTTCATCAGCGGTTGCACCGCCTGCAGCGCCATCGAGGACCGCATGGCTTTCTGGTTGAGCGGCCACAGCACGATGCGGATTGCGATGCCGAACAGGATCAGCCCCACGCCATAGGCCAGGCCCAGTCCGTCGTGGAACCAGACCAGCAACGAGCGGGCACCCAGCGCTACCGGCCGGATGATGGTTCGCAGGCCGGGCCAGCCGTAGGGATTCACGTCGTCGAAATCGTGACCGATAGCCCGGAGCCTCGGATACTCCAGTGGCCCGGCATACAGCTGAAAGCGGAATGCGCCCGCGGCCGGAACCGGCAGTCCGGCGCTGATCGTGGCGCGGGTCGGTGCCTTCACCCTTTCGGCCCCGATCGCACTCGCGCCGCTGATGCCGCCCCCGCCTCGCCGCCCCTCGATACCTGTGGTGTCGAGCGCCAGCACCGCGGTGACGAAGTACTTCGACTTCACCGCCACCCACTCGAACGGCCCGTTGAACGCCATGCGACGAGGCTCCCAGAGGTCGCCTGCTTTGTGCGAAAGAGCCATGAACCGCGTCAGGCTGGCTTTGCCGTTCTTCACCACGACGCTGAGCTCGCGCTGGTGTTCCACGCTGTCGGATTCGGTGTTGCGGAGCCCGGGACCCATGCCGAGCAGCAGCGTCGCTCCGTTCGGCCCAATGCCGGTGAGCCTTCCGGTTACGTCGACCAGATAGTTGTCGGGACGGAACGTGTAGTTGAGGAAAACCGTGAGTTCGCCCCGCTGTGCGGTAAAGCTGAGCGGCGTGGGCTCCGTGATGTTGAGCGAGGGCGCGGAGGGGGTGAACTGCCAGTCCCGCAGCGAAACCGTATCAGCGCCGATCAGGAGCGACAGCTGCAGCAGCTCGCTGCCCGGGAGGAGCAGCTGTGCGGGTTGCCCGCGGTCTTCGGGCCGCATCGAGTTGTATTTGAACAGCGTGGCCTCGATCAGCCGGCCGCCGCGCGTGCTGAAGCCATAGCGATAGAGCGAGGAGGTCACCAGGATCGTGTCCTCCCGAAGCTGGGCGATGGTGCTGTCGAGCGGAGGGGCTGCCGCAAGCGCGGGCCGCGCGGCGAGGGTGTCCGCTGGCCTCGCGGCCGGGCTGACGCGTGCGCTATCCGTCCGCCCGACGGTCACTCCGACGCGTGGCGGTGGTCGCTTGAAGAACAGCGCCGGCCCGACCATCACCGCCATCATCAACAGGATGGCGAGCAAGACGCGACGATCCATAGGGGAGAGTCTCGAGGATCCTACGGGACGGGGTCGAAGCCGCCCGGATTGAAGGGATGACAGCGTACCAGTCGTCGGACACCCAGCCAGCCGCCGTGCAAGAGACCGTAGCGCTCGATGGCCTCCAGACTGTACTGGGAGCAGCTCGGCGAAAACCGACAGCTGGCCGGGAGCGCGGGGGAGATGAAACGCTGGTACCCGCGGATCAGCAGCAGCGCGAGCCGGCGCGGCAAACCAGGCGCACAGCTCATCGCGAAGGACGCCGAATCCGGCCGTGTAGGCTTCCTTCCTCGCGCGAATCACCACGTCCCATGCCGGCATCATCCCCATCAGTTCACGCCGCCACAGCTCTTTGAGCCGGCGGCGCAAACGATTGCGGGCCACCACACTGGATTGGAACTTCGGTACGATGAGTCCCATCCGCGGATGGCCCGCCTGATTGTCTGCCCACAGCACGTCGAGGTGCGCAAGCCGCTTCCGTCGCCCCGACCGCTGCACCCGCTCGAGCTCCGCAGTGCGGGCAAGCCGGCGCACCCGCGGGAACCGCTCGTCTACCGTCAGCGCCCTCCGTGCTTCGAGGGAACTTTCACGGTCAGCCGCTTGCGACCCTTCTTGCGACGGCGCGACAAGACCTCGCGACCCCACCGATCGGCCATTCGGGTGCGGAACCCGTGCCGGTTGAGGCGCTTGCGATTGCGAGGGCGATAGGTCGGCTGCATGCGAAATCTCGTTCTCCGATTGAGCCCGCAAAGCTAGCCAAATCAGCCCGCTCAGGTCAAGGTTGACTTTTCCACAACGGAGCCGTAGCTTCGCCTGCCCCAATAACATCCCTACCGGCATTTCGACCGACGACCAGCATGCAGCTGTCGCTCAAAGAGGCTTGGACCCGCATCCTGGACGACGCCCGGCGCGAAGTCCCGGAAAAGGATTTCAAAGCATGGGTCGAGCCCGCCAAACCGGTCGCGCTCGAGAGCGATCGCCTGGTGCTCGGCGTCCCCGATGAATTCGCGGTGCAATGGAACGAAGCCAAGAACGCCGCGCTCTTCACTCGGCTCGCGGAGCGTGCGCTCGGACGGCCGGTCTCGGTAGTGTTCCGCGTCGATGAGGAGCGCCTGCAGCGACCCCAGATGGACTTCTTCGTCGCCCCGCCGACCGCTCCGGCGGGCAATACCCCGAATCCGTCGGCACAGCCGCTCAACGAGCGCTACACGTTCGAGAATTTCGTTATCGGCAAGTCCAATGAGCTCGCCGCGGCCGCGGCGCATGCCGTGGCTGAAGCGCCCGGCAAGCTCTACAATCCGCTCTTCATCTACGGCGCGACCGGACTCGGCAAGACCCACCTGATGCAGGCCATCGGGCACACGGTCACCCGCCGGAGCCCCGCGATCCGCGTGCTCTACGTCGGCGCCGAGCAGTTCATCAACGAGGTGATCGAGAGTATCCACTCGCGCACCATGCCGGAGCTCAGGCGGCGCTACCGGAACGACGTGGATCTCTTCCTGGTCGATGACGTGCACTTCCTGGAAGGCAAGGAAGCCACCCAGGAAGAGTTCTTTCACACGTTCAACACGCTTTACGAGGCCAAGCGTCAGATCGTGTTGACCTCGGACCGGCCGCCCAAGGAGATGCCCGGCCTGGAGGCGCGCCTGGTGAGCCGCTTCGAGTGGGGCATGGTGGCCGATGTCGGCCAGCCCGACCTCGAGCACCGGATCGCCATCCTGCGCAAGAAACAGGAGCAGGACCACCTCGAAACCACGATTCCTGATGAGGTGTTGAGCTTCATCGCCGAATACGTCCACTCGAACGTGCGGGAGCTCGAAGGGTGCATCATCAAGCTCCTGTTATACGCCTCGCTGCGGCATCGCGAGATTACCATCGATCTGGCGCGCGAGGCGCTCGCCGACAAAATCCGCCCCGGTCAAGAGGCGGCGAGCGCGCAGCCCAAACTCAATCCCACGATCGACAAGGTGCAGGACGTCGTGGCGCGCCGGTGGGGCGTGACGCCCGAGGGCCTGCGCTCGAAAGCGCGGATCAAGACGCTCACCGTCCCCCGGCAGATCGCGATGTACCTCGCGCGCGAAGTCTTGCAGATGCAGCTCGTGGAGATCGGCCAGGCGTTCGGCGGACGCGATCACTCCACCGTGATTCACAGTGTGGACAAGGTGCAGCGGCAATTACAGCGTGATCGTCAGTTCCGCGAACGGGTTGAGTCGGCACGCCAGGAGTTGTACGCACCGTAATCGCGCCGGCGCATGCATGCGCTGTGGAAGAGCGGGAAAAGGCCGTGAGCAGAGAGAGCCATCCCCATCACCCACATCCTGCCCACGCCGTCCGAGGAATGCAGCAGAGGGTCGCCATGTCACTTGGAGCCGGCGTCCACATTTCCAGACCCTCTACTACGGCTACTAGGTATAACTATCTGTAAGTAGTCTTATCTCATTGGCATTGCGGGGGAGTGCTCGGATGAAGTTCACGATCACGCGGGAAAAGCTGCACGAAGGTCTGGGGGCTGTTGCGGCGAGCGTACCCACCAAGACCACGCTTCCCGTGCTGGCCAACATTCTTGTCGAAGCCGGGAAGGACGGGCTCATCCTGTCCGGAACCGATCTCGATATTTCCGTGAGCACCACCATCCCGGCTTCGGTCGACCAGGAAGGCGCGACCACCCTGCCGGCTCGTAAGCTGGTGGAGATCGTCAAAGAACTGCCCAACGCCGCGATCCGGATGACCAGCTCCGGTGAGCAGCGGGTCCAGATCGAATGCGGGAGATCCAAATTCAAGTTACTGGGCTTGGCACGCGATGAGTTCCCTGCCTTCCCGAGTGTCAAGTTCGACGGTGGCTGGAAAGTGGCCGCCCGTGAGCTGCAGAAACTGATCGGTCACGTTGCCTTCGCGGCCAGCACCGAGGAAAGCCGGCCAATCCTGAACGGGGTCCTCTGGGAGCTCCGCTCCGATCGCATGCGCATGGTCGCCACTAATGGGCACCGCCTCGCCCGAATGGACGTTCCTGCCAGCGGACAGGGTGGCGGGCAGGCCGACCTGATCATCCCGCCCAAGGCGCTCGAGCAGATCAGGCGGCTCTTCGGCGGCGACGAAGAGATCGAGATCGCCAAGAGCGACAACCATCTCGGCTTTCGCTCGACCACGACCCAGATCTATACCCGCTTGATCGAGGGGCCGTACCCTAACTACGAGCAGGTGATTCCGCGCGAGAATGACAAAGCGCTTACCGCCGACAAAGCCGCACTCGCGGCAGCGCTTCGTCGCATGAGCATCGTGGCGAGCGACCAGACCCACCGGATCCGGATGGCGTTTACCAACGGAGCCTGTAAGCTGTCGGTGCAGACCCCGGATCTGGGAGAAGCACAGGAAGAGCTGGCGGTCGCTTACGAGGGTGACCCCCTGGAGATTGGCTTCAACGCCGCCTATTTGCTGGAGATTCTCAAGTTCATGCCGACGGATGAGGTCCGCATGACCTTCAAAGCCCCTGAGCGCGCGGCGACCTGCGAGCCGGTGGGCTGGGACGACCCAGCGAGCTATATGACGCTGGTGATGCCGCTGCGGCTGGTCGATTAGACGTTCCCAGCGTGTCGATGATCGTGTCCGGCGCATCGGGCAGGCTGTCCAGCACCTCCGGCACTGGTGGGATTACGACATCCTCCCCCCGCAGCCGGCGGATGATCATGCTCTGGCGCCAGCGCATGCGTCCCGGCCGGTAAGCTGGATTCGAGCTGAGCGGAAAGGGCAGAGTTCCGGCAAGCGCCGCCGCCTCTTCGAGGGAAAGCCGCGAGGCGCGGTGTCCGAAGTATTTCAGGCTCGCCGCCTCGACCCCCCATAGCTCGGGCCCCAGCTCCGCCACATTCAGATACAGCTCGAGAATCCGCTCTTTTCCCAGCCAGTATTCGAGTCGCCAGGCGGTGAGCGCTTCTTTCAGCTTGCGGAGCGGATTGCGCGAGGGAGAGAGATAGAGATTCTTCGCCAGGTGCTGACTCAGCGTGCTCGCCCCCCGCACCCGGCCGCGCTGCGACCAGGACCGCTGCACCGCCCTCCAAAGCTCGCCCCGATCGCGCCGGCTCCGCCAGGAAAAACTGTCGGGACGATACCCCAGCGCATGACGAAACTCGACGTAATCGAGACCGGAGTGGGTGTAAAACCGCTGATCCTCCGCGGCGAGCACCGCCGACTTCATGAGCTCCGCGATCCGTTCGAGCGGAACCGGCTCATACCTGCGCGCAGCCTCAGCGGGCTTCCCCGCCGGCTCCGCGTGTGCCTCGTGGCGTCGCATGGCCATGAAAGCAGTCTCCCGCGGCCACGCCCAGCGGTACCAGACCGGCGGTGGCCAAACAAACCACAACCAACCACTGGCGGCGACCACGGCCAGCAGTAGTGCCCGCAGGATCGCCCTTCCGACCCGCAGGCCCTTCCCTGCCCTCTGCTCGCTCCGCACTGGCGGATCGGTTGGCCACATATCTATGAGTAGTTGTAATGACGACTAATCATTGATAAACTCGACAAAAGGATAAAGCGGAACCCCCGGCATCCTGTGGAATGCCGGGGGCACGGGTTGGACGTAAGCCGAGTTCTGTTCCCTTCCCCCTCGCCTGTCGGCTTGGAGTCGTGGGATGGTCATCTGTCTGGGATGGCCGTCACCGGCCACCTCGAGCAGCCTACCCGCGGCTGGCCTCTGCTTGCGCTCGGGCTGATTGGTGCGGGTCACACCTCGCCGCCTATTTGGCCTTGCTCCGACTGGGGGTTGCCGTGCCCCCTCGCTTACGCTCGGGGCGGTGGGCTCTTACCCCACCGTTTCACCCTTACCCTCTGGTCGCTTGCGCTCCCGGAGGGCGGTTTGTTTTCTGTGGCCCGATCCGTCGCCTTACGGCGCCCAGGCGTTACCTGGCAGTCTACCCTTTGGAGCTCGGACTTTCCTCGAAGGAAGTCACCTTCCTCCGCGACCATCTCGTCCTACCCGTGCCGAAAAATAGGCCCTTGTTGGTCTGCAGGCCAGCTCGTGCCGCACAGCCGAGACTGCCTTCCGCTTTGCCGCGGCATTTGGCACCGGGCCTCGGCGGAGCCGTCTGAAGGGCATTGAGCGCCGATTGAGAGTTCGCCGTCACAATGGTGGCATCCTGACTCGCATCGGCGCCGATGTCTTCAGCCGGGCTCTCCAAGTCTTCCAGCCGCGCTCGCCCTTCCACTGCTTCGGCTCCCGCCGGCCCAACCGTCGCCGCTGTGTTGGCTCCTGCGGAGCGCGCGAGTCTCGATGCGGCGAGTATTGGCTGTTTTGCCGTGCTCCACCGAAACTCCGTGCCGGAAGCCGTGCGGGCTGTGCGGGAGCGCGCCGTGGATGCGGTCCTGCTCTCGGTCCACCACTGCGCGGCCGAGCCGGCGGACGTGGTGGACCAGTTAGTAAGGAGTTTTCCTGGTGTTCCCACGGTGGCGCTGGTAACTCGCCACGACGCCGTCGCGTCGGAGACCTTGCTTCGGCTCGGCGCGACCGGTGTGCAGCAGGTCGTGGACGTAACCGGCGCTGCGGGTTGGGCCCGCTTGCGCCAACTGGTGGCGGAGCCGGCCACCCGGGGCGCGGCGCGAATTCTCGCTCCCGTGCTCGCGGGCCTTCCGGAGCTTCCACCGGATGCGCGGATCTATTTCGAGCTCCTCATCCGGCTTGCTCCGGAAACTCCGGCAGTGCGGACGCTGGCCAACCGGCTTCAAATCAAACCGAGCACGCTGATGTCCCGCTTTGCCCGGGCCGGACTGCCCTCCCCCAAGACTTACCTGGCTGCCATCCGTCTGCTGTACGCCTCCCAGTATTTCGAAGGAGGCGGGCGCTCGGTGTCGGACGTCGCCTATCGGCTGGATTGTTCTTCTCCCCAGAGCTTTGGCCGTACGCTCCGCGCGAGACTCGGAATCACCCCGGGAGAATTTCGGCGCCGCTTTCCCTTCCCTGCGGCGCTGGATCGATTCCTGGCACAACTGGTACTGCCCTACTCCCGAGTCTGGTCCCGCTTCCATCCGCTCCACGGGACCAGCCGCGACCGCTCGGGATTCTAGCTATCGTCTAGACCCAAATCATTAGCAGTTGTTATTGCTACTACGTCAATACCATGCTGAATTATCGCTTCGCGTCCTCCTTGCTCACGATCCACTAAAGCAAGCACCCCAAGCACCCGGCCTCCGGCCGTTTGCACCGCCTCGATCGCCTGGAGGGCGGAGTTGCCGGTAGTTACCACATCTTCTAGTATCACCACCGAATCGCCCGGCGCGAAGTTCCCCTCAATCCGCCGGCCGGTTCCGTGCTCTTTCGCCGCCTTGCGCACGCTGAAGGCCTCGACGAGCGGAGGGAGGTCGACGCTGGCGCGGGCGATAGCAAAGGCAACGGGGTCGGCTCCCATGGTCAGCCCCCCCACAGCCACCGGCGCCCAGCCGGCACTGCGGATGGCGAGCAGTCCCAGCCTCCCGATCAGCAGCTGGCCCTGGGCCGACATCGTCGTCTTGCGCGCGTCGATGTAGTAGCGGGAGCGCTGGCCCGATGCCAGTCGGAAATCGCCGAAGCTGATGGAGCGCTCGCGGAGGAGAGCCGCGAGCAACTCCCGCTCGCTCACTCAGCGCTCCGCCGGAAAATGGAGGAGAAGAAGTTGGCTTTCTTGGCGGGCGAAGACTCTCCGGTCGCCGCGGCGCAGAAGGCGCGGGCAAAATCTTCCACGGATTTCCACCGCTTGGCGAGGTCGCGCTCCAGGCCCGTCATGACCGCCTGTTCGATCGCGGGCGTAAACTTGAGTCCTTTGACGGCCTCGCTGAGCGGAACGGGCGACTGCGTGAGCAATTGCTGGAACAACTCACGGGGGCTGCGCCCGGGGAAGGGAAGCACCCCCGTCAAGAGATGGTATGCGATGGTAGCGAGGCTGTAGGCATCGGCCTGCTCACCTACCAGCTCGCCTGAGAGCGCTTCCGGTGCCACATACTGCAAAGTCCCGACGAAGAACCCGGCGCGGGTCAGCCGCTCGGCTGGATTGTCTTCTGCATCGCGGGCAATGCCGAAGTCGAGCAGTCGCGCCGTCTGGGTCTCCGGGTCATACATGATGTTGGCGGGTTTGAGATCCCGATGAATGATCCCCGCTTTGTGCGAGACCGCCAGAGCTTCCCCCAGTTGCTCGATAATGTTCGCCACGACCGGTGGTGCCAACCTCCCGGCGGCCGTCAGGTAATTCGTGAGTGGTTCGCCTTTGGCCCATTCGAGGGCGAGGTAATACAACCCCTCCGATTCACCGAAATCGTAGGTGCGGATGATGTTGGTGTGGCTGATCCGGGAGCCGAATTCCGCTTCGCGCAGGAAACGCTTGACCGCGATGGGGTCCTGGGCCATGCGCGGGCGCAGGATCTTGATCGCCGCGGCGCCCCGCTCAGGATGCTCTGCGCGGTACACCGTCGCCGTGCCGCCCTCGCCGACATGGGCGAGAAGTTTGTATCCGGCCACGGTCCGGCCGACGAGATTATCTTGGCTCATGAGAGGCAGTCCAAGCTACTGCGGCGCGAGGGTGGTTACAAGCGTGCGGCGGCTCCCGCCGGCGAGCGTCCCCTAAGACGAACATCCGACCCCCTTTTCTCGGCAATCGCATGAGGATTCTTCACGTTTTCCGGCCCGTCCCAGTGGCCTCCTGCGGGCTGCTGCTTGCCGTACTGGCATGTGGCGGCGGCCGAACCCCGGCGGGGGGTGTGCCCCCCTCCACCGAGCAAACCCTGAACGAGCTGTTTAATCTCCCCGCGCTCTATCAGCGGATGGGGCGCCTAGCCGCGAGCGGACCAATGCCGTTTGTTGGCAGTATCGCGGTTGCGGCAGGGCGGGGGGACTCCACGATCGCCCGGGTCGGTCTGTCCTTCGAGAACAATGCCTTCGCGTTTTCCCGCGAGGGCCCGGCCTTCGCGACCCGGCTGCGCATCGAGTACAGCTTCACGCCTGGCGGTGCCCCGGGCGTGCGCGTGGCCGCGCCCGCGGAAGCCCGCCCGAGCGCTGCTGCCGTCCAAGCGGTTCGCGACGAGATCATCCGGGTCGAGTCCTTTGCCGAGACCATGCGGGGGGATGAAAGCGTGATCATAGAGCAGGGTTTCCTGCTGGCCCCAGGGACCTACACGCTCTCCGTGACGGTGCGCGATCCGAGCTCGAACGCGTTTTCGCGAGCGGAGCAGGCATTGCAGATCCCCGCCTTCGGTCCGGGCACCTTGACTCCGCCCATTCTGGTATACCAGGCGCGCCCGCGTCAACAACCGACTGATTCGCTCATGCTGGTGCTCAATCCCCGCGGAACCGTGGCCAACGGGGGCGGTGATTCGCTGTTGCTCTACGTCGAAGGTTACCGGTTTCCGGCATCCAGGCAGGTTCCAGTCGAGGTTCGGGACGATCGCGACAGCGTGATTTTTCACCGAATGGTGGGTTTCCAGGGCGGGCGCCCGCTGGAGGCGCACGTCATTCGGCTCTCCTCTGATGCTCCGCCCCTGGGTGAGCTGCGGGTGACCGTCGGCGAGGGAGCCGAGGCGAAGAAGATCACGGCGCTGGTCTCTTTCTCCCGCAGCTGGGTGGTGACGAACTACGACAATCTCCTGACCCTGCTGCGCTTCTTCCCCTGGGCTCCCGATCGCCTCAATGCGCTGCGCAATGCCAAGCCAGCCGACCGCCCGCGACTCTGGCGGGAATTCTGGTCCGCGACTGATCCGGTGCCGGAGACCGGGGAGAATGAAGCCCTTGATCAGTATTTCACGCGGATTGCGATCGCCAATGCCCGCTTCAAGGATGAAGGCGGCCCCGGGTGGCGTACCGATCGAGGCGAGGTCTACGTGACGCTGGGGGAGCCCGATCAGAGCATCGAAACACCGCCAGGCAACGAACAGCGCATTGTCCGCTGGGTCTACAACAATTACCGCGCGGTGATCGATTTTACCGGTGCGATGGGCTTCTCCCGTCTGCGGATGACCCCGGCCTCCCGCGCGGAATTCTCCCGGGCACGCGCCCAGGTAATGCGGCAGGGCAACACCAGGTAGCAGGTCGCTGGTGGCGGGTGACAGGTGCCCGCAACCTGCCTGCCACCTGCAACCCACCTCCTGCCACCTCTAACTTTCCAGCATGCCCTCGCATGATCCACCTCAGCTGTTTCTGGTCGATGGCCATGCGCTGATCTATCGGGCTTTTTTCGCCCTGATCAGCCGTCCACTGCGCACCAGCCGCGGCGAAAACACCTCGGCAGCCTGGGGGATCGTCAATTTTCTGCTCCGGCTGCAGACCAAGTACCGGCCCGATTATCTGGTGTGGGTGCTCGACGCCGGAGATTCCTTCCGCACGCAGCGCTACTCGGGATACAAGTCGACCCGCGCCAAGCTGGGCCAGGAGCTCCAGGCCGACTTCGACCTGGCGATCGAGCAAGTGGGCGCATTGCTCGCTGCATTCCGAGTCCCCGTGCTGGCGGTGCCAGGCTACGAAGCCGATGACGTAATCGCCACCCTGGCACGCCGGGAAGCAGAGGCAGGCCGCCAAGTCGTGATCGTTTCGGGCGACAAGGACTTCCATCAGTTGGTCGGGCCCCGCGTCGCCCTGCTGAATCCGGGCCGGGGTGGTCCCGCTGGTGTCGAGGAGCATTGGGTGGATGAGCACAACGCCGCGGAACGCCTCGGCGTCCCGCCGCGCCAGGTGCCGGACTACCTCGCTCTGGTGGGTGATACCTCCGACAATGTCCCCGGAGTGCGCGGCATCGGTGAGAAGGGAGCCGTGCAGCTGCTCTCCCAGTACGGCGACTTGGAAACGTTGCTCGCCCGGGCCGGCGAGCTTCCCGGAAAACGGGCGCGTGAGGCGCTGCAGCAGTACACCGCGGAAGCGCGGCTTTCGCTGGAGCTGGTGACGCTCAAAACCGATGTCCCGCTCAGCCTGGATCTCGAGACCGCGGCGACCCGGGAACCCGACCGCGCCGCGCTGCTCAAAGAGCTCACTCGCCTGGAATTCCACAGCCTTGCCAAACGCCTCACGGAGGCCGAGGGGCCCGCCGAGCCGCTAGTCCTGCCGACTCCAGGGGAAGCGGCTGCACCGATTGCCCCGCCGGCCCACTCGGCGTTGCTGCAGCCCTGTGTGATTGACGACGTCGCTCGGCTGCCGGAGCTGGTAGCGGTACTCCGGGCTGCGCCGGTCGTGGCTCTCGATACCGAGACGAGCTCGCTGGAGCCGCACGACGCCGAGCTGATTGGACTCTCTCTGGCAATCGCACCCGACGCTGCGTGGTATCTGCCCTTCGGTCATCGCCCGCGGAGCGGAGAACTGGCGGCACCCACGCCGGTTACCAATCTTCCGCCGCTCAGCGATCCTGCCTGCAGCGCCATCGCCGACCTGCTGCGCGATCCGGCGGTGAAAAAGGTGGGACACAACATCAAGTACGACTGGCAGGTGCTGAGGCGGGCCGGGGTCGAGCTCGCGGGGGTCGCCTACGACACCATGCTCGCGAGCTTCGTGCTCGACCCCGGGCGGCGCTCGCATGGCATCGACACGCTCTCGCTCGACCACCTCGGTACGCCGTTGAGGAGCTTTGGCGACTCCTCCGGCAAGGGCAAAACGCTGATTCCCTTCGCGGAAGTCGCGATTCCCGAAGCGGCCTCCTACTGCGGCGCCGAGAGCGCGATCGTGCTTGCCTTGCGGGACGCGTTCGCGCCGCGACTGGCGCAGACGGCGCTGCAACCGCTGCTCGACGACATCGAAATGCCGCTGGTGGAAGTGCTGGTGGACATGGAGTGGGTGGGCATCGCGATTGATCCTGCGCTCTTCGCCCGGCTCTCTCGTGAGCTCGGCGCCGACCTGCGGCGGCTGGAGGAGGAAATCTCCCGCGCCGCCGGAACCTCCTTCAACGTCAACAGCCCTCGCCAGCTCGCCGCTGTGCTGTACGAGAAGCTGGAGTTGCCGATCCTCAAGCGCACCCGGACCGGGCCGTCGACCGACGCGGACGTGCTCGAGCAGCTCGCCGAGCTGGGTCACGAGGTGCCCAAGCTGCTGCTCGAGCACCGCGAGCTGCAGAAGCTCCGCTCGACCTACGTCGATGTCCTGCCGGCCAAGGTGCATCCGGTGACCGGCCGGATTCACACCAGCTTCAACCAGGTTGGCGCTGCGACCGGGCGGTTATCGTCGGCCGAGCCGAACCTGCAGAACATTCCGATCCGCACTCCGCGCGGAGAAGAGATCCGCCGCGGCTTCGTCCCGGCTCCCGGCTGGAAGTTCGTGGTAGCGGATTACTCCCAGATCGAGCTGCGGCTGATGGCGCACCTCTCGGAGGACCCGGCCTTTATCGCGGCGTTCCGGGGAGGGGAAGACATCCACCGCCAGACTGCTGCGATCATCTTCGGCGTACCGGTGAGCGACGTGACACCCGAGATGCGGGCGCAAGCCAAGACCATCAACTTCGGAACCATCTATGGCCAGGGGGCGTTCGCCTTATCCCGAATGCTCGGCATCAGCCACGAGGAGGCCAAGGCATTCATCGCCGAGTACTTCCGCCGCTTCGCCGGAGTGCGCGGGTTTCTCGACAAACAGGTGCGGCTGGCGCGCGAGCAAGGCTACGTCGAGACCCTCTTCGGCCGGCGTCGTTATATCCCCGAAGTTCGCGATCGCAACTTCAACACGCGCGCCTTCGGCGAGCGCCAGGCCCAGAATGCGCCGCTCCAGGGATCGGCGGCGGATCTGATCAAGCTCGCGATGGTTCGGCTGCATCGAGCGCTGCGCGACGAGCGTTTTGCCGCGCGGCTTCTTCTCCAGGTGCACGACGAGCTCGTGCTGGAAGCGCCGCTCGAAGAGGTCGAACGGGTGTCGACGCTGGTGAGACGCCACATGGAAGGCGCTGCTCAGCTCAGCGTGCCGTTGGTGGTCGGGATCGGAGTGGGGGACAACTGGCTGGATGCGAAGAGCTAGAGAAGAGCGAAGAGACAAGAGGGAAGCGGGAGTACGGCTTCTCCCTCTTCACTCTTCGCTCTTTCCTATTCCCTTGCTTCCAGGCCACCAATTCCAGCGTCCCGCCAGATGCATGAACGCGGGGACCAGGACCATCCGGATCAGCGTCGCGTCGAGCAGCACCGCGACCGCCAGCCCGAAGCCGAGGAACTGCACCATCAACACGTGGGCAAAGGCGAAGGCGCCAAAGACCACGATCATGATCAGCGCGGCTGAGGTAATGACCGAAGCCGTGGCGCTGACACCCTCCATGGTGGCTTCGGAATTCCTCCCGGTGCGATCGAAGGCTTCTTTGATCCGCGACAACAGGAACACTTCATAGTCCATGCTGAGCCCGAACACCACGGCGAACACCAGCACCGGCACCGCCACGAAGATCGCTTCGGTGGCGCCGTCGAGTCCGAACTCCCGCGCCCCGACCCCGTGCTGAAAAACCAGCACGATGAGTCCGAAGGTGGCACTCACCGAGAGGGAGTTCATGATCACGGCCTTGATTGGTACGAGCACTGAGCGGAACGCGACGGCCAGCATGACACCCGTGACCCCGAGGACCAGGAGGATGACCAGCGGAAACCGCTGCAACAGATCCGCCTGGAAGTCCACGCTGGCCGCGACGTAGCCGCCGGTCGCCACGCGGGCTCCTGCCAGCTGGCGGTTCCCCTTGCCGGCGGCGAGCTCCCGCACGCGTGCCACCAGCTCCATCTCTGTCGTGAGCGAGGTCGAGTCCTGCGCGATGACATCGACCAGCGCCATTTGCTGGTCGCGGCTCAGATAGGCATCGATTGCGTCCTGGTACTTGACCCGCGCCGCCGGCAGATCCGAATAGAGCAGGGAGTAACCCAGCAGCGACTGACCCGGTTCCAGATCCACCAGGCTCCTGATGTCGCGTACCCGCGGATCGGCCCGCAACGAATCCGACAGGCGGCGCAGTGCCCGCAGCGAGGTGAGCTGGATCGCGGGTTGTCCCGCCGGGAACTCCACCACGACGCGAATCGGAAAGAGATAGCCCGAGACGCCGATCTTGGAGAGCTGTTCCACGCCCTCGCCTGCTTCCGTCTGGGAAGGCCACCAGTGCCGGGCCGGCAATCCGATCCGGATCCAGAAGAGTGGGGCAGTGAGAATGGCGACCGCGACGCCGCCGAGCACCAGCGCTTTCCGCGGCGAGCGCGAGAGCGTCCGCGCCCATTTCTCCCAGCCCCGCGGCGAGTGGTACCAGGTCAGTCGTCGCGCCAGCCAGCGCGGCCGGTCGATCTCTCGGCCGATAAGCGACAGCAGGGCGGGGAGCAGCGTGATCGAGAGCAGCACGGCAACGCCGACCACGATAAGCCCCGCCATCCCGACGCTCTTGGTCTCGACCAGCGGGGTCAGCATCAGCGCTCCAAACCCGACCAGGACGGTGAGACCCGAGGTGAGCACGGCGCGTCCCGCGGTGCGAATGGTCCGCGCCGCGGCCTCCCGCCGACGGTGCCCGCGGGTCAGCTCCTCGCGAAAACGGGTGACCATGAGGAGCGAGTAGTCGATCCCCACGCCGAGCCCGATCATGGTGGTCAGGTTGAGGACAAACACCGACATCGGCGTGTAGTGCGCCAGCACGCCGATCAGGGTCAGCGAGATCGTGACGGCGAGGAAGCCCACCAGGATCGGCAGCAGCGCGGCGACCAGCGCGCCGAACGCGAGTACCAGGATCACCAGGGCAAGCGGGATGATCCGGGCCTCGAGCCGGCGACTGTCTTGCGTGCTCACGATGCGGACATCCAGGTCGAGCGGGGAGCGCCCCGTGACCCATGCGTGATAGTCGTCTCGGCGGGGAACCCTTCTGATCGCCGCGCGTAAGGCGCCGCGAAAGCGAGTCACCAGCCTGGTGAGGCTATCCCCCGCGGGGGCGTCGACGGACACCAGGAGAAAAGTCCGTAGTCCGTCGGCGCTCAGGAAGAGTGAGTCCTTGGTGCTGGGGTAGGACAGCAAAGAGCGAACATAGGGTTCCTTGCGAAGCGCGCTGCTGATCGAATCGAGAGCCTCCCGGGGTAATCCGGACGTGAAAGGGGCGGTGCTCTGCAGCACCACGGCGAAGAACTCGCTGAACGGTCGGTCGAAGCGGGATTCCAGCAGTCGATTCGCTCGTGCCGCCTCGGTTTCCCGGTCCGCTCCGCCGCGCACGTTGAGTAGCTCGGGAGTATGCCGTGCCCGGGTGATCCCGACCGCCGCTATGACTGCCCAGAGGACCACGACGAGCCAGCGAAGCCGGACCACCAGGTAGGAAGCCCGTTCCCCGATTCCCGGAGCAGGCTCGAGCCTCATGAGCGCGCGCGCAGGAGGGCTGAAGCGTAGGAAAGTTTGAGCAAGGCCGAATGGTAGGCCGGCTCTCAATCACGCGCTAGTTAGGCCTCGAAACTTGACTTCGCGAAGAATCAGGAATGCAATAGTAGTTGAAAAAGCAACTACTATTGTTTGAATCGGTTTGAGAACCTGGAGCGCAGGGAGCTCAGCCCTGCCGATTGGTAGCTGGCGCCAAACCCGAGTGTGTTGACCAGGCGGCGACTCCGGCGCATTGTTCCAAGAACTGCAGTGGGAGAGAACTATGTCGGAAACTTTAACGCCCGAGTTGATCCGCAAGGCCCTGCGAGCGGTGAAGGATCCCGAGCTGGGCCTCAACATCGTGGACATTGGACTGATCTATGATACCGCCGTCACCGAGGAGGGGGATGTCCGGGTCAAGATGACGCTGACCTCACCGGGCTGTCCTTCCGGTGCTGAAATCATGCAGGACGCGCGCATGGTGCTCGAAGATCTCGAGGGAGTCCGCAGCGTAGAGATCGATCTGGTCTGGGAGCCCTACTGGACTCCGGAGCGAATGGATCCCCGCGTGCGAGCCTTTCTAGGGTAAGCGGTGAGAAGTAAAAGGTGAGAGGGGGCCCTCTCACCTCTTACCTCTCACTGTTCTTCTCACCTCTCACCTACCAGATCCTTCAGCAACGTTCGAACCCGTTCGTCTTCCAGCCTTCCCAGCCGATTAATGAGGGAGCGCCGCACTGACGCGTCGGTTTCGGTGCGTGCGATGCGAACCAGGATGTCCACCGCCGCGCGATCCCCATTCTTGAAGAGCGCGCTGATGGTTGACTCCTTGGTCCGCCGGTCGGGTGCCTGGTCGTACAGCTTGCCGAG
>DASYTT010000072.1:0-13360 GCA_036002045.1 Gemmatimonadales bacterium | reverse complement strand
GTGTTGGCCGGTTGGGCGGCTGCCGTGCTTGGGAGCGGCTTGCTCGATGGGGCGCTCAAGTTCGCCATCCGCCGCCCGCGCCCCGAGCTCGCGGCAAACTTTCTGTCCGAGCTGAGCTGGAGCTTCCCCAGCGGACACTCGATGGCTTCGATGGTCACGTACGGCATGCTGGCCTACCTGGTGGTGCTGGCGGGGAAAGGCCGTAAACGGATCCAAATCGCGGCGTCGGTCTGCGCGGTACTCCTGATACTCTCCATCGGATTCAGCCGGTTGTACCTCGGTGTCCATTACTTCAGCGACGTTGTCGGGGGGTTCACGGCGGGGGCGTTGTGGTTGTCGGCCTGTATCTCCGGTCTGGAGGTGGCGCGTCGTCTGAAGGGACGGACGCCGGTGGAACCCTGACCCGGAGAGCGGCCGGTCTGATCCGGTACCTGAGCGGAGTCGTGAGCTGTTCCACATCCCCGTCGATCGCGAGTTGCAAGCGCGTGGCTCCTGTTTCGAGGGTGGCTTCCTCCACTAGGAGGACCTCCAGCTCTTGATCCTCCACTCTCCGGGTTAGCATCCGCCACGCCAGCCGGAGCAGATGACGCTTTCCCCCCGACTTCACGATATAGATCGAGAGGATTCCGTCGTGGAGCGACGCGCGGGTACCCAGGTCCAGCCCCTCCGCACGGTATTCGTTGTTCCCGATAAAGACGATTGGTGTCCGGCGCACCACAACGCCGGCATCGCTGTTGACGCGCACGGCGATTTCCCGCCCGTGGCGGATTTCCCGTAACGTCGCCCAGGCCGCCACCGCCCATTTCGCCGGCCCGCGCACCGGGTGTTGGGCCCGCAGCCGGACGATCAAGGGATAGAGACCGAGGCTCGAGTTGTTGAGAAAGACCCGTCCGTTGACCTCGCCGACATCGCAGCGCTCCACCCTTCCCGTGAGCGCCACGCCGAGAGCCTCCTCGAGCGGCAGAGGAATCCCGAGATCCCGGGCAAAGTGATTGAAAGTGCCCAGCGGGAGCACGCCGAGCGGAATCTCCGCCTTCACCAGCAAGCCGGCGATCTGACTAAGCGTACCGTCGCCACCGCCGACGACCATGCTTTCGACGCCCTGCTCGAGGGCCTTCTGGGCGATAAGGATTAGTGAGCTCAAATCCTTGCTCGCCGTGATCCGTGCCTCGTAGCCCAGGGCAGCGCAGCGCTCCTGAATCCGCTGTTCCATGACGTCGGTCCGGCCTTGTCCCGCAGCCGCATTCAGGAGCACGGAGAGGGGAGGCGTGGCTCAATATCCTCCGACTGTCCGGTTCTGATACGCTTCATTCGTGGTTCCGAGTCTCTTCATCTTCCCCTCTTGACCGATTCTTGGCCCCCTGCCACACTTCAGGGACGAGCCAGGCGTCACTTAGCACCACGGCTAACACTTCCCTCCAGGAGGAGTTATGAAGAGGTGGACCGCTGCAATGATTGTCGGGGCAGTCGCGGCGCTAGTCTCGGTGTCTCCAGCCCGGGCCCAGTACATCTTCGCGGGTGGCGGGGCAAACATCCCTGTCAGTGACTTCAAGGACACGCACAAAACGGGTTGGATAGTGCAGGGCGGAGTTGGGGTGGACATTGGCGACAAGGGACTCTGGGTGGAAGCCGAGGGCTGGTACGGCAGCAATAAGGCCAAGTCGTCCTGCACCACGTGCGACAAAGTCGATCTCTGGTCCGCCCTCGGGGCACTCGGCTACTCCTTCTCGCCCGACAAGAACGTGAGCCCCTATATCCTCGGGGGAGCTGGTGTACTCGGTATCAAGGACGGCGAGACGACATTCGGTTACACCGGGGCGCTCGGGGTCGGATTCAAGGTCGGGAGCGGTGCACAGATCTTCCTCGAGGGCCGCTGGCTGGCAGGGACGGGGGACAATAAGGACGCCAAGATGATCCCTCTCACAGTCGGCATCTCATACAATTTCAGCAAGAAGATGTAACTGGGCTCACTTGGGTCGGTGAATCAGAGCGCCGGTCGGTTCCGCCGGCGCTTCGTCCTTTCGGGAGGTAGGTTGCCCATAAAAGGCGAAATCTCAGCCTCGGCCAATTCTGGTTGATTTTCGATCGACTGCCATTATTCAGCCTGAACAGACGTCCCCTAGACACGACGGCTAACACTTCCTGTCAGGAGGAGTTATGAGGCGGTTGACCGCAATGATGGTCGGGGCAGTCGCAGTGCTGGGGGCGGGCTCTGCCACCGCCCAAGTGCGGGGGTATGTCCAGCTCGGGCCCGGCTTGGCGATCCCGCTCGGCGACTACAAAGATGAGCACAAGACGGGCTGGCTCGGACAGGTTGCTAGCGGAATAAGCTCGGGAATGTGGGGCGGGCGGGTCAGCGGTTCCTACATCCGCAACGACTTCGAGGGCACCGACTTCCACACCCGTATCCTGGGCGCGATGGCTGATCTGGTCGTCTCGCCGAAGAGCGGCGGTAACGTCGGACCGTACCTGCTCGGCGGGATCGGATTCCAGAATGTAAAAGCGAATATTGCCGCGGACCCGGGCTCCACCGATTTCGCCTGGAACGCCGGGGCCGGTCTTACGCTGAAGACGGGGGGGTTCGGAATCTTCGTCGAGGGCAGATTCCTGCAGGTGCGAGCGGCCGGTGGTTCGCTCAACGTGATCCCGATTACGGCCGGACTCCGGTTCGGCGGGTTCTAACCGCCCACTCGGGGAGCCAGCTCATCGGAGTGCCAACGCGCCGGCGGGATTCGCCGCCGGCGCGTTGTCGTTCCCCCCGGCTGGCCCGGATTCCCTCCCGGCCGTGATGCCGAGCGACGGTTCTGTCGTCTACAGCTAGTCAGCATCCGGGAGGGGCTCGTGCGTACCGTTCATCGCTTTCTCACAGTGCTGGTCGGAGCCGCTGGTCTAGTCGGCCTGCTGAGCTGCGCTTCGAAGACCGGAACCGGTGCTGCGGTAGGTGCCGCGGGGGGAGCCGTCGTGGGGGGTGCGATCGGCGCCGCGGCGGGCTCCACCGTCAAGGGCGCCATCATCGGCGCGGTCGTCGGCGGGGCGGCCGGCGCCATTATCGGCGCCCAGATGGATAAGCAAGCCAAGGAGCTAGAGCAGAACATCAAGGGCGCCCGAGTGCAGCGCGTGGGCGAAGGCATCCAGGTGACCTTCGAATCGGGACTGCTCTACGATTTCGACTCGGATGCCGTTCGCACGGAAGCGAAAGCGAATCTGCGCGAGCTCGCGGCGAGCCTCGAGAAGTATCCCAATACTGACCTCCTGATCGTGGGGCATACCGATCAGCTCGGCTCGGCCGCCTACAACCAGAGCCTGTCCGAGCGGCGCGCGCGATCCGCCGCCACCTATCTCGTCAGCCAGGGCGTCGACGGGGCCAGGATGGTGACCCGCGGGTTAGGCGAGACCGAGCCCGTCGCGAGCAACGAGACCGAAGCGGGGCGGCAGGCCAATCGCCGCGTCGAAGTGGCGATCTACGCGAGCAAGGAGTTTCGCGCGACCGCCGGAAAGCCAGGGTCCCCATGAGAGTCGCCGCCGCCATCGGCCTGGTATTGCTCTATGCCTGTCCCGGGACCAAGCCCATCAAGGAACTGCTCGATGACCCGGGCCGCTTCGACGGAGAGACCGTCCGGATCGCCGGCGAAGTGACCCAGGCAGCGGGGGCGCTTGGCTACGGCGCGTATCAGGTAAACGATGGGACCGGTACGCTGACGGTGGTGAACGAAACCGGCAGCGGCGCGCCCCGGGTGGGCGCGAAGGTCGGAGTGGAGGGCACCTTCCGCTCGGCCTTCACCCTCGGGAGCAGGAGCGTAGCAGTGCTGCTCGAGAAGGAGCGCAAAACGCGCTGAGCGGCGCCCCAAACAAAATGCGCCGGCGTTTGGCAGGCACATGCACTATCACTGCCAGCAGGCGACGAAGCCAGAAGGGGCTCGACCCCGCAACGCCAAGCAAGGGAGGTCCTGTCGTCCGCTGCCGGAGTTAATACTCCGAGATGCCCGCTTGGGCCGGAATGGCTCACACAAAATGCCGGAGGTTGCCGGCCCCTGTTCGCCACCAGCGTTGCCCCTCAGGTAGGCCGAAGCGAGCGGGAGGAAATTGGCGTTCAGCGCCGAACACACTCGTCATGATCGCGAGCAGGATGGCGACGCCACCGACCCCGAGCCTCGCGCGGCGAGCTCGCCAAGAGTGTGTCGGCTCATGCTTCAAGGAACTCCAAAGCCTTTTTCACGAACGCCTCGTGGTATTGGAAGAGGCCCCCATGCCCGGCATCCTCATAGAGGACGAGCTCGGCGTTCGGAAGGCGGCGCGCCAGGTCGACCGAGTTGCTGCTGGGCACCATTTTGTCGTGCTCACCATTCGCCACCAGAACCGGGTGATGAATGCGCGACAGATCGGCAGGACGCTGACGCCCCCAGGCGTGTATGGCCTTCAATTGGGCGATGAACGCCGCGATCGAAACCGGCTTGTCGCGATTCTCGGTGCGCTCTTTTAGCCGTGCCAGGAATTCGCGCGCCGCATTGCGGCCGTTGGGGGTCTCGGTGAAGAAGAGATAGTACTCCGGGTGCCTGAAGGTCAGCGCGCCCTTCACCATGTTACGGATGGTCACCGACGTCACCGCGTCGATGCCCGTGCCCCCGGCTGGCCCGGTGCCCGCGAGGATGATCTTCCGGACCAGTTGCGGTTCTTCTTGCGCGATGACCTGTGAGATAAAACCGCCAAGGGAGAAGCCAAGGAGATCGACCTGGGCAGCACCGAGCGCCTGGAAGAAGGTCACGGCGTCCCGCGCCATCGCCTCCACTGACGTCGGAGTCTTACCTCCCGACGCGCCAATCCCCCGGTTGTCGAAGACGATGACGCGGCGTCTCGCGGCAATGCCCTCGACGACCCGGGGATCCCACCTATCGAGTTCTGCGGCCAGATGATTGAGGAAGATCACCGGCACTCCGGTATCTGGCCCTAGTTCTCGGTAGACGAATCTCGTCCCGCCGACATCGACGCCTTTCGTCGGCGCATTCCTCCACGCTATGCTCGATCGAGGATGCGACTGCTGGTGCGTGCTCATTTTGCTCTCCACGAGAGAGACAGAGTTACCTGACAGCGCGGCGCCCCTAGTCCGCGATGCGAATAACCACTTTTCCGACGGCTCCCCTCCAGAACGTGGCCGGTGATCATCGTACATTCGTTATATGATGACCATCATATTCGACGCAGAAAAAGGCACCGGATATGACCGGTGCGCGTCGCCTTAGGTGGCAGTAGGGTCGAAGTGTTTCAGGGACGCTTCGCGCAGGGCATCCGAGAGCTTGGGGTCGTCGACCGCGCGGGCCAGAACTAGGGCGCCGACCATCGTTGCCACGGTGACGAGCGCGCGCGCGTGGGCTCCCCGTTCCCCCCGGTCTGGAGAGTACTGGGTGACGAGGTCGATCACTTCCTTGATGCGGCGCGTCGCGGCTCGGCGCACCTTTGAGGCTTGGCGCGGCATCTCCGAGCCGAGGGCAGCCACCGGGCAGCCGGTCTCGGCGTCCTTGACGTGTTCTTTCGAGAGATAGACGCGGATCATCGACCGAAGCGCCTCCTGCGGCGGCGCGGCCGCGGCGACGCGCGTCAGTGTGGCCACGCTTTCAGCTCCTGCGCGGTCGGCCGCCTCCGCCAGCATCGCCTCGCGTGAGGCAAAATGGGCGTAGAAGCCGCCATGGGTCAGGCCGACCTCTTTCATGATGTCGGCGACGCCCGTGCCGTCGTACCCGCTTCGCCGCATGGCGCGCGCGGCGGCCCCAACGATCCGTTCGTGGGTGACTTCCTTGCGGCTTGGGGCGGTCCGCCCGGCGGTGGACGCGTTCATATGATGAGCATCATAATCAATCCGATGCGGAGCGCAAGGGGCTGACACCGGGCTAATTGGGGGAGAGGCCTGAGATGGATTCGCGCGGGGCGAGATGAGGTGCTGGAGCACACACTCAGGTACCTCCGCGGTCCTTCGCTGAGTTGCGCGCGTAACAAGCGAACTCGGCCGCCTGGGCCCGACGCCACTGCGCCAGCAGAGGACCGGGACCGGTGGGGAAACGAAGAGCGGCAGGCTCTCGCCTGTCGCTCGAGTTGCCCCTCCTGGGCTCGACCCCGCAGCGCCAGCAAGGGAACGAGACAAGAGGGGAAACGAAGAGCGGCAGGCTCTCGCCTGTCGCTCGAGTTGCCCCTCCTGGGCTCGAACCAGGACTCTCCTGATCCAGAGTCAGGCGTGTTGCCAGTTACACCAAGGGGCAGTATCCCGAATTGTCAGTGGAGCTGAGGGGGATCGAACCCCTGACCTCCGCATTGCGAACGCGGCGCTCTCCCAGCTGAGCTACAGCCCCCTCACTCGGCGCGGTAAAGTA
The DNA here is from genome assembly GCA_036002045.1 of Gemmatimonadales bacterium. Classification (GTDB taxonomy): domain Bacteria; phylum Gemmatimonadota; class Gemmatimonadetes; order Gemmatimonadales; family GWC2-71-9; genus JABFSM01. The sequence goes on along the minus strand of DASYTT010000072.1, from coordinate 7,001 downwards.
ATCGGCGCCCCGACCGCGGGCCAGAGGAAAACTCGCTCCCAGAAACGCATCGAGCGGTTGCAACTGACCGGGCGGGGGGTCGTAGACCTATGCCCCTCCCAACTCAGCTACCACCGCTCTGAACTGCGTGCAATATAATGCTGCATATACCGCGCCGACTAGTCCCACCGATTCTCCCCGCCCGACCTATCCGAGCGAGACTGATTTAAGTCATTTTCTTGTAAGGGTTTAACCAATAGCCCATGGCCAATAACCCATAGCCGCACTAAGGCACCTTCGGCAGATCGATCGCCGGATTTCGCGCGAAGAACCCCACTGGGCGAAGCTCAAACCCGTGCCATGCCACTGGCATGACCGGCCAGTCCTCCGGTCGCGGCACATGATGAAACCCGAGCGTGAGCCAAACCACCAGATCGGTATTGGCGATGGCGCGGTTGGCGGCGGTCCATTTGGGAAGCCCTTCGCCGGCCGTGCTCACGCTGGGGTAGTCTCCCGCCGCGAACAGCTCGTCGGCATTCAGCGGCGTCACCCAGAGCGTGTGGTTGGTAAACCCGGCCCGCCGCTGCATATAGTCGTCCGGCGAGAGCAGCGTGAGCGCACCGTGACCGCCTCCGATCTCATAGCCGACCGGATCGCCGTAGGCTCCCTTGACGGCGGGATTCACCACGCGCCAGAGCTCGGGCTCGGTCATCGTCGAGTGACGCATCGCCTCGCTCTCGGTGCGTGCCGGCTGGGACACCACCTTCCAGAGACTGCGCCGCGCGCTCGCTTCGGGAAGCCGCTCGGTCGCGAGCCGATCCACCATCAGGGTGTTCGCAGTGCCGTCGACGTCGAGATCGAGCCGGAACGAAAAGAAGTGACTGTGATTCAGGCCGATCAGAAACGGGGCGATGAAGCGGCCGTACTTATCGTCGTCAGTTTCGCCAGTGGCGTCGCGGGACTTGGCCCCCTTCGTTTGATCCATGCCGGTGGCTCCCGCGTTCAGCTTGAGAGAGCCGTTCTGCTCGAAGACCCAGTCGAACAGATAGTCGTAGTTGCCCGCGGTCATGAACATGCGCAGCACCAGCTGCCGCTGCGCCCGGCTCTCGACCACGCGGTGCTGCTCGCGGGCGTGGCGCCACGAGGGATCCCCGGTGAGCCGCTCGAACAGACAGGCTGCGCGCACTCGCTGGCGCGGAATCCCCTTCTCCGAGGCCACTACCGCATCGAAGTACGTGGCGTTGCTCGGGCAATCGAGTCCCGGCTCAAGCGTGCTCGCGACGCCGCCGAAGACCGACGGATAGCTGCCGAGGTCGAAGTAGCTCTGGTAGCCCCAGGGCTCCTCGGGATCCATGTAGGGGACGAACAGCTCCGAGAGCGAGCCCTGGTAGAGCACCGAGCGGTCCCGTCCGCCATCGGCGTAGCGGACCAGGGATAGCACGACGCCGCGTCGCGCATCCACTCGAAAATGGAATTTCCAGTTCTGCCAGCTCACCTGCTGCCCGTCGAGGGTGAAGGACGGTCCCAGCGGCTGGCTCACCGCAATCGGCGTCTTGATCTCGCGGGCCGGCCCGATCGCCTCGGCGTCGTAGTCACCGGCCGGACCACTGAGCGGCCGCACGCCGGTATCGATCACCCGCAGGATCTTCTTGTCCGTCAGATCCACGACCAACACGAGCCCTTCGAAGCTCTCCCCATAGCCGCTGAAGCGGCCGCGCTCCGTCCCGCAGCTGACTCGGGCCACTCGATGGTCCCGTTCTTCGGGCAGATCGAAATAACCCTCGTTCTGAGGATAGCAGCTCACGTGGGTGAAATCGGTGACGCCGCGTCGGCGGATCGCTTCGCGTACCCGCGAATCCTTGAGCGAGAGCTCGTTGATGGCTTCCTCTTCCTCCCGCATCACCATGTACTGGCGGCCGGGAACCTGGCGCCAGGAAAGCACCTTCTTGGCAGTAAGGTCCACGACGGCCTCATACCCCCTGCCGGCTTGGAACAGGTGCACGAACGCCTCGCGCCGGAACGGCTCTCCCGGTTTCCAGGCGAGCACCTCCGCTTTGGGCGGCTCGTGCAGGGCCACATACAGATAACGCAAGGTGCTGTCGGTCTTGCCTGAAGCGAGGATCGCGTCGTAGAGAACCCAGTGCTCTCGCGCGGAGAGCCCATCGAGCGGATGCCGGGGAGCCTGCGCATTGGCGGCGGCGATGACAGTGAGCGCAGCGGCGACGACGGCGAGCAGCATTGCACGGGTATGCATGGCGGATCCGGACCAGGGAGGCCAAAGGAATAGGGTGGGGCGAAGCTCGGCTGTCAAGCACGATCGGGGAAGGGCACGTCGAGCGCGAGGCCGTCCCGCGCTATGACGGTCTCGGCGAAAACCGCTTGCGCTTCCGCGAGGAGCTCCGGCGCGTCACGGGTGTAGCGCGGGCTGATGTGGGTGAGGGCAAGCCGTCGCACGCCTGCCTCCCGCGCCACTTCCGCTGCCTCTTTGGCGGTCGAGTGACCGGTCTCGATCGCACGGGCCCGCTCATCCTCGCCGAAGGTGGCTTCGTGGACCAGCAAATCGGCACCCCTCGAGGCAGCGATGACCGCTGCATGCGGCCTGGTATCGCCGGAGTAGACGATCGTCCGTCCTGGTCGCGCTGGCCCGACCAGCATCGCCGGCGAGATCGTCCGCCCGTCGGCCAGACTCACCGGGCTTCCTTTGTGGAGCTGGCCCCAGAGCGGCCCCTCGGGAATTCCGAGTTCACGCGCTTTGTCCGGATCGAAACGGCCGAGCCGATCTTGCTCGACCAGCGCATAGCCCACGGTGTCGGCACGGTGATCGGTCTCGAAGACGGCGAGCTCGTAGTCGCCGCGGCCCAACCGGTCACCCGGCTTCACCTCGACGATCTCCACCGGAAACTTCGTACGCTCGATTCCGATGCTGAGCGCGCCGGAGAGAATCCGCTGCGCACCCCTTGGCCCGTAGAGCGTCACGCCTTCCTTGCGGTCCATCAGGCCCATGGTTCGGAACAGACCGATGATGCCGAGGAAATGATCGGAGTGGTAGTGGCTCAGGAAGATTTCCTTGAAGGAGAACCCGACCCCGTAGCGCATCATCTGACGCTGGGTGCCCTCACCGCAATCGAAGAGCAGCATTTCGCCCTCGCGCTGGAGCGCGAGGGCGGAAACGTTGCGGTCCACTGTGGGACACGCGGCACCGGTGCCGAGGAAGGTCAGGCTGAGCATGGGCCCAAAAGTAGTATGATTGTGGGGATGAGCCCCGAGCGGATCGTCACCGCTGGCCCCGCGGCATTTGTCGACCGAGCCGCGGAATGGATCGCGGATTCTGTCCGCGCGAGCGTCGGGCGACAAGGCAGCTGCGCCCTCGCTTTGGCCGGCGGGGAGACTCCCCTTCCGGTTTACCGCCGGGTCGCCGAGCTGAAGGGAATCCCTTGGCGCCAGACGGAGCTTTTCTTTACGGACGAGCGTGCAGTACCACCCGAGCATCCCGAAAGCAATTACCGGCGCGCGGCGGATACGCTGTTCTCACACGTTGACGTGCCGCCGACAGCGATCCACCGGATGCAGGCCGAGCGCCCCGATCGCGAGCAGGCGGCAGCGGACTATGCGGCGGTCCTGCCCGAGGCCATCGACGTCCTGCTGCTCGGCATGGGCGTCGATGGTCACACCGCTTCTCTGTTTCCCTACTCGCCCGCCCTCGCCGAAACGAGGCGCCGGGTGGTCCCGGTGAAGGGCGGAGCTCCGCCCCTGCCCCGGCTCACGATCACGCCGCCGGTCATCCGGAGCGCGAGAAGCCTGCTCATGCTGGTGACGGGCGAAGCGAAAGCAGCGCAGGTCGCCAGAGCGCTCGAGGGCCCGGAGGACTTCGCGGCGCTGCCGGCCCAGCTCGCACGGCGGGGAACCTGGATCCTCGATCGCGCGGCCGCTGCGAAGCTCGCCGGCGCCCCGCGCTGATCGTGCTTGCCGGTGACATCCGCGACGGGGCCTTGTTCAACTTCCGCCTGGCGCGCTATCGTCACGTTTCGTGGGAGCCCGACTTGGCGCTCACGGTCCTGGCTACCGGTGGAGCTTGGCGCGGCAGTGGTAGCCGGGACGCTTGCTGATAGCTGATAGCCCCTAGCCAAAGGAACCCCGCATGCAGCTCGGAATGATCGGCCTCGGCCGGATGGGCGGCAACATGACCGAGCGACTGCTTCGCGGCGGGCACCAAATCGTGGTATACGACCGCGACCCGGAGGCGGTGCAGGCCGCTGTCGGCAAGCGCGCGGTCGGCGCTTCCGGCCTGGGGGATCTGACGGGAAAGCTCGCCGCTCCTGTCGCGATCTGGCTGATGGTGCCCTCCGGGGCTCCGGTGGACGAGACCATCAACCAGCTGCTGCCGCTGCTCCAGCCCGGCGCAATTCTGATCGATGGCGGCAACTCCAACTTTAAGGACACGCTGCGTCGCGCCGCACTCCTGCGCGAGCGGGGAATCGAGCTCGTCGATTGCGGCACCAGTGGTGGGATCTGGGGCCTCGAGAACGGCTATTGCCTCATGGTGGGCGGAGCCGCTGAGCCTGTGCGCCGGCTCGACCCGGTGCTGCGGACACTCGCCCCACCCGAGGGGTACGCACACGTCGGTCCGAGCGGCGCGGGCCACTATGTCAAGATGGTGCATAACGGGATCGAGTACGCGCTGCTGGAGGCCTATGCCGAAGGGTACGAGATCCTCCACTCCTCCAAGCAGTTCACTCTGGATTTGCCGCAGATCGCGGCGCTCTGGAATCGCGGCAGCGTGGTGCGCTCCTGGATCAACGAGCTTGCCGAGAGAGCCTTCGCCCGGGATCCGTCCCTCGCGGCGTTGCAGGGCTGGGTCGACGACTCGGGTGAGGGCCGCTGGACGATTCAGGAGGCCATCGATCTCGATGTGCCCATACCGGCGATTACGCTCGCCCTGTTTGCGCGCTTCCGTTCCCGCCAGCAGGAATCCTTCGGAGCCAAGGTGATCGCTGCTCTTCGCCGCGAGTTCGGCGGCCACGCGGTGAAATCGGCGTGAGCGACACCATCACCCTCCCCATGCACGTCGAGCAGCGCTCCCCGTCAAGTGCGCCGGGCCGCCGGCGCACCGGACCATGCACGATCGTGATCCTGGGCGCGAGCGGAGACCTGACCCGCCGGAAGCTGATCCCCGCGCTGCTTCACTTGCTGGCCGACGGCCTGCTTCCCGAAGATTTCACGGTGCTTGGCGTAGGCCGGAAGCCGCTGGATGACGAAGCGTTTCGCGAAGAGCAGCGCGCCGGGACGCAAGCCGACGCAACGCTGTGGCGCCGGTTCGCCCCCCAGCTCTTCTATCTGGCGCTCGACCTGGACGTTCCCGACAGCTATGGAGCGATTGCCGACCGGCTGGAGCACCTCGAAGCGGAGCGTGGTGCGGAGCGGGGCCGCCTCTTCTATCTCGCCTTGCCGCCCAGTGTGTACGCCGAGACCATCGAAGGGCTTTCCCGCCATGGAGCCCTGCCTCGGCGCGACCGTACGGATCCGCGCTGGGCTCGGGTCATCATCGAGAAGCCCTTCGGCTCGAGCCTTGCCACTGCAAGAGCCTTGAACCGGGTCGTCAAGGCGGCCGTCAACGAGCACCAGGTGTATCGCATCGATCACTATCTGGGCAAGGAGACGGTGCAGAATCTGCTCGTGTTCCGCTTCGCCAATTCGATCTTCGAGCCGGTGTGGAACCGGCAGCACGTCCATCACGTGCAGATCACCGCCGCCGAATCGATCGGGGTGGAGCATCGCGCACGGTATTACGAAGAGGCAGGCGTGGTGCGCGACATGTTCCAGAACCATCTGCTTTCCCTGCTGTCACTCACCGCCATGGAGCCGCCTGCGACGTTCCGCTCGGAGACGGTGCGCGATGAGAAGAACCAGGTCTTGAACGCGGTGCATGCCGATGGCGCGGTGCGGGGGCAGTACGGACCCGGAATGGTCGGCGGCGACAAGGTTCCCGGCTATCGCGAGGAAGCGGACGTGGCGCCAAGCTCGGTGACGCCGACCTACGCCGCCATCCGCTGTCAGATCGACAACTGGCGCTGGAAGGGCGTGCCGTTCTTCCTGCGCTCAGGCAAACGCCTGGCGCAGCGGAGCAGCGAAATCGCGGTGCAATTTCACTCGCCGCCGCACCTGATCTTCCCGCTCGAATCCGGCGAGCGCCTCGCGCCGAATGTGCTGGTCTTCCGGGTGCAACCGGATGAAGGCCTGTCCTTGAGCTTCGAGATCAAGCTCCCCGGGGCCGGCGTTCGGATCTGCTCGGCGAGGATGGACTTCGGGTACGCTGAGGCTTTCGGCCCGACCGAGCACGACGCCTATGAGACGCTGCTGCTCGACTGCATGGCGGGGGATTCGATGCTGTTTCTGCGCAGCGACGCCACCGAGGCTGCCTGGCGCGTCGTGGACCCGATCATCGCGCAATGGGAGCGCGAGCCGCCCTCCGGCTTTCCCAATTACCCCGCAGGCAGCTGGGGTCCCGCCGCGGCGGACCGGCTCATCGCCGAGGCCGGGGCGGCGTGGCGCAACCCGGCGGGCTAGAAGACCCGGAAGGTCAGCCCGATTTTCCCCGGATGTTTCCGGATGTCGTCCGCGAGCTCCTGAATCGACTTGAGCGCGCGCTGCGCGTTGGCGTAGAACGCAGTATCGCTCGCGAACTTGCCCAGCGTGCCTTCGCCGCGATTGACCCGCGCCAGCAGCGTGTCGAGTCGGAGTGCACTGGCCCGCGCGTCGCTCGAAAGCTTCGCGAGACTGCTCATCAGCGTGTCGGCCTGGGCCAAAGTGCCGCTCACCTTGAATTCGTTGAGCGTGGAATCGAGCCGCGCTCCCATTCGCTGCACCTCCACCAGGGTGCGCTGGAGCTCGGCGCTCGGGCCTACTTTGGGATTCGCGTAGAGATCGGCCATCCGCTGCACCGCGAGCAACGTCCGGGAGATGTCCTCGGCGAGCTGCTTGTTGGCGATCTCGTTGAGGTTGGTCATCACCTCCTTCGCCTTGGC
>DASYTT010000071.1:0-5706 GCA_036002045.1 Gemmatimonadales bacterium | reverse complement strand
CCACTGCTTGAACCGAAGGCGGCTCGCCGTAGCTTGGTCGTCGCGCCGGAAGTCGAGAAGTGCCTCCCAAGGGGTATCGGGGTCTACATAGGGAAACTCGTTTAGGACAACCTCGAGGATGGGGTTTCGAGTTCCGGCAGGAGGAAAAAGTCCGTGGTGGGAAGTTTCGAGGACGGAGGTATTGAAGCCCCCACCAATCCGAGCGGCGACGGCAACCGAGCGGAGCATGCGCGAGTCTTGCGGCAAATTGAGCCCGGATAACTCCCGTGCTATCTCTGGCGATTCAGCTCCGATCGTGAAGTCAGAATCCGGGATCATGTCGCTGAACCGACTGCCGTCGCTCGACACAAAATCAAATGGCAGCCGCGGGATACCGCCGAGAAGCGCGACCCCGTTTTGGCGGAGGTACTCCTCGTCCGCCTTCAGCGCATCCCTCTCCTCATCGTCGGCGATCCGAAAGACCGGCTGGTCATCATTGGTGATATCGACATCGAGCGGCCACAGAAGAAAGGTGTCGAAGAACAGACTCATCTGCTTCACGAGCCCGCGATGCAGTAGGTCACTGCGTCTCATTACCAGGGCGTCAGGCATTGCTCCTCGTCATCGCGCATCCGTTGAGGTCTCGACCCCCCCGTCACCCTTCTAAGGCCCGCCGCCGTTGGTCAAGAGCTGGATCAGCCAGTCGATGATCATCGCACCACCACCGCCGATGATGACCCAGAAGATTGCTTTGGTGACTAGGGGATATGACAGACTTAGTTGCTGCAGCCAGTCTTCGATTCTCCTCAGCGTTGGGAGACGCGCATCGAAGCCGGCACGTGTGACTGCGCGCCGGCCATCCTCCGTGATTGTTAGAGGCCACCGAAGTCCGGATTGCTGATGGAGTTCGGTGCCTGCTGACTCGACCAGCAAACCCAAGGCTACCAGCTCCTTGATGACCGTGAAGCGTGCTCGCAGCGGGCAATAGTGGGCTGCGAGAAGGTCCCAGTGGAGAGGATACATTTGGACCCCCGCAACAAGTTTTCCCCTCTCAGCTCTTAGAAAGCGATCGAGTAACCCAAGAGCTTCGGACTGTGTGATCCCAGGTAGGGAGTCCTCCTCCTCGTAGAGCCCTTCAGGCCACGGCGGGTAGCCAGGGTCGGCCGCGTTGAGCGCAGCGAGTTCCGGGGTTGCACTGTAGTAGGGCTCGCTCGACTTCGCGCTTCGGGATACAATCCCCCACCATTTGGGGTGAGGCAGCGGCTTCCCAAGGATATCGCGAGCGCTTAGCGGGATGCCCTTCTCCTTGGTCTTGGCGACAATGGCTTTGGATCTTGGCCGCAGCTCGAGCTTCATTTTCTAGGGAGAACCGTCAGGTTTCCTTGCCAAATTACCCCACCAAATTGTCCCACGCGGAGCTAACTCTATGCGCCCGGTGCGATTCGAACGCACGACCCTCAGCTTAGAAGGCTGATGCTCTATCCAACTGAGCTACGGGCGCGACTTACTGAAACTAGACGGGAGGACGCTAGGGCGGCAGAGGTCAAAGGACGGTGGGACAGGGGGACGGAGGGACGGAGGGACAGACCCTCCCACAGTCCCTCTGCCCAACTGCCCCTCTTACTTCAGCGCGTTCCAGTTGGCGATCGCGTTGAGCGCCAGTGCGAAGCTGCCCTGACTCTGCCAGCGCCACATGGGCCGGATCGCAAAGTACACCACGTGGCCGCGGCCGAGGGGGGCATCCACCACCGCAGCCTTGCGGGTGAGCTCGTCGCCCCCGACCAGCAGCCCCGAAACCAGCAAGGAATCCGCGCGGTCGTGAAACTGGAGGATAACGCGCGGACGGAGCCGGTCGAGCTCGCGCACGGTCGCCGAATCCGTCTGGGCTTCGTTCTCGCGCGTCGAGATGCTGGTGTCCCGGGGCGTCACGGTGAGCAGGGGCGCCTGATTGAAGTAGACGACGTGGGTGCCGGGCTCATAGCCGTAGAGCATCGGGCTTGCCGCGTTCGCCGCAATGGTCTGCGCCCGGAACACCGCCCCGCGAGCGCGCAAGGCGCGGGCGGGAACCAGGTTCACCCCCGGCGTGAAGCCGAGACTGAGCGGTAGCTCCGTGGTAGCACCCTCGACGAGCAGCAGGCCGCCGCGCTGGACGAAGCTTCGTAAGGCGGCGGCGCCGTCCAGCCCTAACCCGGGGCGCATGTCATCCGTCTGATCCCACACGCCGAGGTTGGGGGTGAGGGCGGATTTCTTCCAGGGGATCGGCGGCCCCACCATGGGCGCGCCGTTGAGCAGGGTGCTTCCGAACGCGCTCACGTGCGGAAAGACCACCACGTCGAACCGCTGCAGCACCTCCGGCTTCCGCAGCTCCTGATCGGCGACATAGGTGTAGGGAACCCCGAACTGATCGAGCGCGAAGCGCACCCAGCCTTCGTTCTGGGTCTCCCGCCAGGTGTGGACCAGCGCGATGCGCGGCAGGACAATCGGATGCTGGGCGACGCTCGGCGCGGCGGCGACCGCGGCTCCCGAGAGGCCCAGAGAGCGGACCGCCTCCGGCACGCCCGGACCCGTCGCGATGAAGGTACCGGCGGGATACTGCTCGCCGGCGACCGCGAAGGCGCGTTCCGCCACCGAGACACGGGCGCCGGTCAGCTTCCAGGGGAACGTGGCGGAGCGCCAGTCGCCGGAGTGGCGGATGAGATAGACGTTGCCGCTGCCGCTGAGAGTCCCCTCGACACGCGCGTCGCTTGCCAGCAGGGCCATCGGCTTGCCGAGGACGGCGGAGTCGCGCACGGCGACGGTCTCGATGTGGCGCAAGGCGTCGAGGGTCCAGCCCGTATCGTCGTAGGGCTGGGGATCATCCGGCTTGTAGCGCTGGATCCCCAGCAGAGTGCGGACGGTCGCGGTATAGGGCTGATCCATGCGCACCAGCCAGTCGCCGGGCTTGACCTGCAGCGAGCCGCCGCGCGAGCTGTCGGCGGGCGCGGCAGGGCTCTTAGCGAGCGAGAAGCTCGCCGTGGCCGCGTGCACCTCGGTACCGTTGGCGCGGAAGAGATTCACCAGCTCGGCGGCCTCCGCCGCGTGACGCTGGGTACGGGGAATCAGGTACGCGTAGGGCGCCGCGATGGTGCCCTTCCGGATGGCCCGCTCACCCTTGGCGACGAAGTTCTCCAGAAACGTTTGCCGGTGGTCGCCGACATACTTGAGCGCGATCAGCACCCCGCTCTGCTGATAGTTGAGATTGCTGCGGATGCACCATTTGACCCCGTTGACCGGCGGGTTAGAGCGGTACCACAGCCGCTCCGTGGCCGAGCTGGGAAGGTTCACGGTGTGGCAGTCGGCGCCGCGTGAGGTGTAGGTCTCATAGAAGCGTCCGATCGAGTTGTGCAGGTTGGCCACGGAGAGGATCGTGTAATTGGGCGCCCAGCCGTCGTAGAAGCCGTGGGTCCAGACCCCCGGGAGGCCGCGCCGGGTAAGCTCGGTGATCTCCTGGTAGGCGAGGGTGTGCCACTCGTCCACCTGAATGGGGTCGTATTCGTCATTGTACGGCCCGGTTCCGGTGCTGGTGTACAGGAAGGGCACCGATTCGTGCAAGTCGTGCGCGACGGTGGGATGCCACTCGAGGAAGGTCTTCATGACGTTCTGGGTGAGCTTCTGCGAAAGGACGATCGCATCCCGATTGTTGTCATGCGCGGTATACTTGCCCCACCAGATCAAGTTCATAGAACCCGGCGCCAGCTTGAGCTCGCGGGTCTGCCGGAAAACGTCGACCATCTTGTCGCGACCATCCACCTCCAGCACCGGAGTGATGAGGGTGATGACGTTGGCACGGATCGCCCGGATGTACTCCGATTCTTCCACCGCCAGCCGGTAGGCGAGCTCCATGAGCATTTCGGGCGAGCCGGTTTCGGGGGAGTGGATGCTGCCGGTGAGCCAGTACACCGGCTTGGCGCTCTGCAGCAGCCGGGCCCGCTCTGCAGCCGCGAGACCGCGCGGATCGGCTAAGCGGGCGAGCATGGCGCGGTGCTCGTCCAGGCGGCCGAGGGTGGCTTCGTCCGCGATGGCGGCGACGAGCATGTCGCGGCCCTCGTCGCTCTGTCCCATAACGTAGACTCGTACCCGGGGTGAGGCTGCGGCCAGCGCCCGGAAGTAGCGGTTCACGTCGGCGGTATCGCTCAGGCGTCCGATGGTGCCGGGGACGTAGCCGAGAATCTTGAGGGGCGAAGGGACCGTGGCAGAGGCCGGGAGATGATCGACCAGCTCGGTCGAGAACTTCCAGACCGGATCGGTAGGCGTCAGCTCGCGAATCCGGGCGGTGTAGGCGGAATCGATCAGCTGCTGGGCGAGGGCCGGCTGGGCCAGCAGGAGGAGCGCGACCGCGGATACGGTGAGCGAGCGGAGCATAGAAGGCCAGGAGGCTAGGAGGCTAGGAGGCTAGGAGGCTAGGAAACTAGGAGCTAGAGGTAAAGATGGCGGTTCGGAAGAAGCTCCTCCAGGGTTCGGCTGCCGGCGCGGCTCGGACGATAATCCGGGGCCTCCTGGCCGATCTGGTACGGGCCCGCCGCGGGTTGACACAGCGGAAGAACGCCGATTCGGTGCATGACTTCCGGGTCGCGCTGCGCAGAGTGCGCAGCATCCTGCGTGCGTTCCGGACCGCGCTGCCGCTCCCCAAAGGCCTCCGGCGCCGACTGCGCCGGCTGGCGCGAGCGACCGACGAGAGCCGCAATCTGGAGACCTGGCAGGCCTGGATCGCCGAGGCCAACCAGCTCACCGCGCGGCAACGCGAAGGGGTGAGCTGGCTGCAAGCCCGCCTGAGAAACCGGCGGAGGAGCGCTGACGCGCGCACGCGCCGCCAAATCACCAAGTGGTTCGGCAGAGCGCGGGATGGGCTCCGCCAGATCAGCGCCGGCGGCGGCCCCAAGGCCGGCCCGCAAAAGGCCGCCGCCAGCGTCCGGCGGGCTGTGCGGACTGGGGCTTTGGTACTGTCCCGACAACTGGGGCAGGTCAGCTCGATGCGGGATCGAGAACCCATTCACGCCGCGCGCATCGCGGCGAAGCGATTGCGCTACCTGCTGGAAGAGTTCGCCGAAGAACTGCCCGAGGCAGGGGGAATCCTGATCAAGCTGGAGAAGCTGCAAGGCATCCTGGGCGAGGTGCATGATGCCCATGTCTTCGCCGACCAGCTGCGGGCCGCCCTGGCGGAAACCGGCGAGCAGCGCGCCCGGATGGTGAATGAGAAGCTGCTTCCCTGGCCTGGCGCAGGCGGAACCACCGAGCGGGCCGCTCCTCCCGGTGCGCGCGTGGGGCTGCTTGCGCTGGCGCGCCGGTTGCGCCGGCATGGGGAGAGCCGATTCGAGCAGCTGAGAGCGGAGTGGCTGGAAGGCCAGGCGGCCGAGCTGGTGGTCCGACTGGGACAGCTGAGCATTGAATCCAGCGGCGAATCGGGGCGGCCGGATTTGAACCGACGACTTCCTGCTCCCAAAGCAGGCGCTCTACCGGACTGAGCTACGCCCCGTGCTATTGGAATCTAGCTGGACGACTTCCTGGAGTTTAGAGAAGAGTGACGAGAGAAGAGTGACGAGAGAAGAGGGAAGAGAGAAGAGGGAAGAGTGAAGAGGGAAAAACTCTTCTCGCTTCTCTCTTCGCTATTCCCTCTTCTCTCGTATCGCAACTACCGCGGCACGTACACCGGCCATCAGCAGCCCCACCTCGCTGTTGATGCTCACCAGC
>DASYTT010000070.1:0-31280 GCA_036002045.1 Gemmatimonadales bacterium | reverse complement strand
CAAGCGGAATCCCGAGGAATACAAGAGAGTGAAGGCGGCAGCCGAGCGGTACCCGGAGGCGATGACCCGGTTACGGCGGTTGTTGGAGGGATTGCCGGGTGAGGCCCTGGCGGACCAGCTGCGCGAGTTCCTGACCCGGGTCGCGCTTTCCCGCTCGGACACGGCGGAGCAGGATGCGGAGCTGCCCTTCCGGGTGAACCTGCTGACGCTGCATTCCACCAAGGGGCTGGAGTTTTCGAGGGTCTACATCGTGGGCGCGGAGGATGCCCAGCTCCCCGGGGTGCCGCGCGATGGTCGGGAGCCGCCCGACGAGGAACTCCAAGAGGCCCGGCGCCTGTTGTATGTAGGGATGACGCGAGCGAAAGACCGCCTGGTCTTAACTCGGGTCGAGCGGCGCAACGAGCTACCGACGGGAGCGCACCGGTTTCTAACCGAGATGGGGTTCAGGCCGGAATCGCCGGGGTGAACCGTTAGCCTGCGATCCGGAGAGCGAGTGACCACGGGGGACGAAACATACGCAACAGATGTGGCCCATTTTCGCTTGGCTCAGGACTCAGGTTCACCGCAGGCGGGATCCGCGGTCGGCGATCCCAGGATCCGCTTGCCCGCCACTCCGCCAAGAGCTCTCCAGCTGGTTCCCGAAGCGTTAGCGGTTGATGCCGTCGAGGATCCGCACCTTCACCATCCCCCGGCCACGATCTCGTTAAGCCCGGCCCGCGCGCCCATGTGATCCAGCCGGCCGACTCGCGCTTTCCGGCTGAGTACTGCGCAGCTTTGCTTGCCTCGCCGCCGAGCGTAGCTTCCATATTGGTACCGGCTTCCACCCTGAGACCTCATGCCGGTAACCGCGAGATTGCTCCAACGGCTCCATGACACCCTGGGCGACGAGGCCACCAACGACCTGTTCGCCTGGTGGGACGAGGCAGCGACAGTGAATCGTGCCGCAGTCCGGGAAGTGGCGGATCTCTACTACGAGCGGTTCGATGCCCGCCTGGAAAAGGGCCTGGCGGAGGTACGGGCCGAGTTCCGTATCGAGCTCGCCAGGCAACACGCCGATCTCATGAAGTGGATGTTCATCTTCTGGGTCGGCACAGTGGTTCCGCTTTCTGGGCTTCTGATCGCGCTCACCAAACTCTAAGCGAAATAGGTGTCGTTTCGGTTCAGCGGATCGTACTCCTCATCCTCCTGGCCGGACACCACGCAGAAAGGTGCGCAAGCGCCGGAACCGGATCTCTTTCCGTTTGTGCCACTCCCACGCATGCAGGTACCCGCTCGACTTTACCTCGATCGTCACGCCCTCGGGCGTCACCAGGTCCGCTTCGTCCAGGCTGGTTCCCTAAGCGCGCAGCAGTCCCGGACGCGAGACGCTACGCCGCGGCCCCCCGAATAAACGCTTCCGCCGCGGTCGGCCCCGAGCCCGCCGTCTCGTCGTGCTTGAAGAAGACGTAGAACTCCTCCGCCCCGAGCCCGGCCAGCCGCTCGTGCCACGACGCGAGGGCGGCGTCGTCATAGGTCAGCCGATGCAGCCGCGCATATCCCCAGCTCGCGGTTCGCACCGCCGGCGTTTCGAAATCATCATGGTCTGCGATGCACAGCGCCGCGTCCTTGGCCCGCAGCGTCTCGTACACCTCGTCGTCGAACCAGCTCGAGTGCCGGAACTCGAAGGTCGAACGCCAGCCCTGCGGCAGCAGCTCCAGGAACTCCGCCAGCCTCGGCACGTCCTTCTTCAGGTTGGGCGGCAGCTGAAACAGCGTGGGACCGCGCCGCTCACCCAGCTCGTTGATCACCCGGGTGAAATACTCCACTGAGTCAGCCACCTCCTCCCGCTTGAGCCGGCCGTGGTGGGTGATGCGCTGGGATGCCTTGATCGCAAAGCGGAACGAGGCAGGGACCTTCGCTGCCCAATCGATGAGCACGGTCTCCCTGGGCATCCGATAAAACGTGTTGTTGATCTCGACCGTCGGGAACCTGCCGGCGTAGTAGCCCAGCATGCCATCATCCGGCAGGTCTTTCGGATAGAACGAGCCCTTCCACTCCTTGAATGACCAGCCGCTGGTGCCGGCCAGAACGCGCATCAGCGACCGCCGGCTGCCTTCTTTTTCGCCGGCCGTTCGGGCTTCTCGGCGCTCTCCTTCTTAGGGGCCCCCTTCGCCAGGCTCGCCTTGAGCGCTTCCATGAGGTCGAGGACCTTGGCCCCGGTCTTCTGGGGCACCTCTTCGGCGGTAATCTCCTGCCCCTCGATCTTCTTGTTGATCTCTTCCTGCACCCGCTCGCGTACGGTATCGTGGTACTTCTCCGGCTTGAAGTCTTCCACGGCGCTCTGCTCGACGATCTGCACCGCCAGATTGAGCTCCGCCGGCTTGACCTCGCCCTCGCCCAAGGGCACTTCCGAGGAGGACCGCAGCTCGTCGGAATAGTGCAGCTGCTCCATGACGAGCACGCCGTTCATCGGGCGTACCAAGACCAGATTCTGGTGTCCTCGGGCCGCGTACTGCCCGAGGGCGGCGCGCCCGGTCTTCTCGAGCGCCTCCGCGAGGAGCCGGTAAGGCCGGTCGCCGCCCTTGTCCGGACCCAGGTAGTAGGCTTTCTCGAGGTAGATGCGATCGACTTTGGCCAGCGGAATGAACTCCTTGATCTCAATCGAATTGTTGCCTTTCTCTTCCAGGGCCTTCAGTTCCTCGGGCGTGAAGATCACGAACTGATCCTTGCCGATGGCATAGCCCTTGACCGTATCGCTGCGCTCCACGGTGACGTCATGCTTGGGACACTTGTAGTACTGTTTGAGCTTCGTTCCGCAGTCCTTGTGCACCATGTTGAAGGACACGGACCCCGCGGGCTCGCCGGTCGAATAGATGTGGATCGGAACGGACACGAGGCCGAAGGAAATAGTGGCGGTACCGATTGAGCGAGCAGGCATAAGCGGATCTCCCAAGGGACAGCAACGCTAAGACGAATCGCGCATGGACGCAAGCAAAGACGCCAAATCCGACCTGCTAAGTGCTTACCGCGCCAAGCGTTCACCCGACCGCACGCCGGAGCCGTTCGGCGGGGCCGACTCGGGCCCGGGCCAACTCTTCGTGGTGCACAAGCACGCCGCCCGCAGGCTCCACTACGATCTCCGCCTCGAAATGGAGGGCGTGCTGCGCTCCTGGGCCGTGCCCAAGGGTCCCTCCTATGATACCCGGGAAAAGCGGCTCGCCGTCCACGTCGAAGATCACCCGCTTGAGTACGGCGATTTCGAGGGGCTGATCCCCGAAGGAAACTACGGTGCCGGCGCAGTGATCGTCTGGGACCGGGGTGAATGGATTCCCCTCGAAGATCCGCTCGAAGGACTCCGTAAAGGGAAGCTGCTATTCAACCTCAAGGGTTACAAGCTGCGAGGCCGCTGGACCCTGGTGAAGATCAAGAAGTCCGAGAAGGATTGGCTGCTCATCAAGGAGCGCGACGAGTGGGCCCAGGCGGATCCCGAGCCGCTGCCTGAAACCTCCGTGCTCTCCGGGCTGACCGTGGAAGAGCTCGCGTCGGGCCATACCCCGGCCGACCGCATCCGCGCGGAGTTGGACCGGCTCGGGGTTCCGCTGCGCCGGGTCGATCCCGACAAGGCAGAGTTCATGCTGGCGGAGCCTCGCGACGCGCCATTCAGCAAGCCGGGCTGGATCTTCGAGCCCAAGCTCGACGGCTATCGCGCGCTTGCCATCCACGAGGGAAGCAGCGCCGTCCTCAAGAGCAGAAACGGGAACGACCTCACCGCCGCGTTTCCCGATGTGGCCCGCGCGGTGCGCGCCTTGCCGGTGCCGCGCGCCCTGATCGATGGTGAGCTGGTGATTCTCGATGCGGAAGGGCGACCGAGCTTCCAGGCGCTCCAGAAGCGCGCCCGGCTTTCGCGGGCGATCGATGTACGCCGCGCGGCCGCGGAGTCACCCGCCGTGTTCTACGCCTTCGATCTGCTTGGCTTCGAGGACCGAGACCTCCGGGGCCTCCCCACCACCGAGCGAAAGCGGATCCTGCGGATGCTGCTGCCCCCGCTCGGCCCGCTTCGCTACGTCGAACATTTCGAGGGCGACGGGAGGGCCTTGATGCAGCACGTGACGGCGCTGGGGCTCGAGGGCATCGTCGGCAAGCAAGCCGAGGCGCCCTACAAGGGCGGTCGCTCTCCGCGGTGGGTGAAGATCCGGGCCGAGCAGACTGCCGACTTCGTGGTGGTGGGGTTCACGGCGCCGAAGGGCAGCCGGGGTGGCTTCGGCGCGCTGCAGCTGGCGGATTGGGTCGAGGGCGAATTGACCTACGCCGGACGCGCCGGCAGCGGCTTCAGTGAGAAGCAGCTCGCCGAGCTGCGCACCTCTCTGGAAGCAACCGCACGCAAGTCCCCGCCCTGCAACGGCCCGCGACCGTGGCCGCTGGAGGTCGAGCTGCCCGCGCAGCGGCCCATTCCCGATGCCAAAGGGACGACCTGGGTTGAGCCGACGCTGGTCTGCGAGGTGCGGTTCAAGGAATGGACCGAGGAAGGCCTGCTGCGGCAGCCGGTCTTTATCCGCTTCCGCGATGACAAGCCCCCGGAGGAGTGCCTGCGCCAGGAAACGCTGGATCAGGGCGCCCCCGAATCCGCCGATGATCCGCCGCCCGCTCTGTCGCGCGTAGCCCCGGCTCCTGAGGTCCCGCTCAGCAACCTCTCCAAATTGTTCTGGCCGGAGGAGGGCTACACCAAAGGTGATCTCATCGAGTACTACCGCACGATCTCACCCTGGCTGCTGCCGTACCTCAAAGACCGCCCCCTGGTCCTCACCCGCTTTCCCGACGGCATCGCAGGGAAGTCCTTCTATCAGAAGGACGCCCCGGATTTCACTCCCGACTGGATCCGGACCGTCCCCATCTGGAGCGAGGATACGCAGAAGGCGCTCAACTACATCGTTTGCGACAACCTGGAGACCTTGCTCTACGTCGCGAACATGGGCTCGATCCCGCTGCACATCTGGGCGAGCCGGGCCGATTCGCTCGAGCTGCCGGACTGGTGCATCATCGATCTCGACCCCAAGGGCGCGCCGTTCACGGACGTGGTGGAGGTCGCGCTGTCGCTCCATCGTTTATGCGATGAGCTGGAGCTGCCGCATTTCGTGAAGACCAGCGGCTCGACCGGCCTGCACGTGCTCATTCCTCTGGCGCAGCAGTGCACCTTCGACCAGTCTCGCACGCTGGGTGAGCTGCTGGCTCGCGTGGTCGTGGCGGAGCTCCCCGCCATCTCCACGCTGGTTCGGCCCATCAAGGGCCGCGAGGGCAAGGTGTATCTGGACTATCTGCAGAACCGGACCGGACAGCTCATCGTGGCTCCGTTCAGTGTGCGGCCCTTGCCGGGTGCGCCGGTGTCGATGCCGCTCGAGTGGCGCGAAGTCACCCGCAAGCTCACCATGTCCGCGTACACCATCTTCACCGCACCGAAGCGCATGGAGAAGCTGGGCTCCGATCCGGTAAGGCCGGTGCTCGAGGTCGCTCCCGATTTGCCTGCGGTGCTGGAGCGCCTGCTGGGCAAGCTACAAGGCGGCGGTGCACCCCAGACCGGGCGCAAACGCAGGTAACCCCCTCCCGCGCGGCCGCAGGCCGAAACCGTTTGGCTTTCCCGCGCGTCTGATAGGAAGTAGCCGCACATTGGAGCGCCGCACGATGACCCGGCAGGAGCTCGTACCGCCTTGGCGTGGAGCCCTCGCCTCGCTCCGCGCCCGGGTCTCCGCTCGCCGGCTGGTTCGCCTCACGCTCGCCGTTACCGCCCTAAGCTTCCTCGCGCTGGCCACCGAAGCCGTCATGCGCGGCCGCCTCTCCAGTCCAGCCGCGCGGATGCCGACGGCGTTCTACACCCGACCGCGGCCGTGGGGCGGCACGGGGGAGCGGCGGGCCCCGCTTCCCATCGGAACACCGAACGGAGCGGCCTTGGAGCTGCGCATCCCCGTCAGGTTGGGCGAGCTGCCCGACCATCTGGTTGCCGCCGTGCTCGCGGTCGAGGATCAGAGGTTTTACGGGCATCATGGCGTGGACGTCTACCGGATCGGGGGGGCGTTGCTGGCCAATCTCCGGGCCGGCGAGATCACGCAAGGGGGTAGCACCGTCACGCAGCAGCTGGCGAAGAATCTGTTCCTCAGCGCGGGCCGCTCGCCCGTGCGGAAGCTGCGGGAGGCGGCACTCGCCCTGGCGCTCGAGGCCCGCTATTCCAAGGCGAGAATCCTCGAAGCCTATCTGAACGAGATCTACCTCGGCCAGGACGGCGGCAGAGCGATCCACGGAGTCGGGGCGGCGGCGCGCTACTACTTCGGTAAGGAAGCTCGCGGGCTCGGGCTGGCGGAGTCCGCGCTGCTGGCCGGAATGATTCGCGCACCCAACCGCACTGCTCCGACGCGGAATCCCGAGTCCGCCCGCCAGCGCAGGGATCTGGTGCTCCGGCTGATGTTGCAGCAACAGCGCATCAGTCGAACGGCGGCCGCGCGCGCGCTACGGGTCGGGATCCCCACCCGCGCATATCCGGCCCAGGTGGTCGACGGGCGCTACTTCCGCGATTTCGCGGCGCGGCAGGTCGATTTCCGCCTGCCGGCCCGCGGGGTCGCGATCTACACCACGCTCGACGCGACGCTGCAGCGCGCCGCCGAGCGCGCGGTCCGCTATGGCGTCGGGAGGTTACGAGCGCCCGGCGTCGAAGCCGCGTTGGTCGCGTTCGATCCGCGGACCGGCGAGGTGCTCGCCCTGGTGGGTGGGCGGGACTACGGCAGCTCTCAGTTCAACCGCGCGGTTGACGCGCGCCGCCAGCCGGGGAGCGCGTTCAAGCCCGTCGTGGCGATCGCCGCGCTCGAACGCTCGGGGGGGCATGAACCGGCCTTCACCCTCGCTTCCACCATCGAGGACGAGCCCCTGAGCGTCAGGACACCCAGCGGTCTCTGGCAGCCAACCAACTATGATCGGCAGTTTCGCGGGAGTGTGACGGTGCGGGAAGCCATGGAGCAATCGCTCAACGTACCCTTCGCGCGGATCGGTCTGAGCGTGGGCCCCGAGCGGATCGCGGCGACCGCCAAACGACTCGGCATCACCAGTCCGCTCCATGCCGTCCCCAGCCTGGCACTCGGCAGCTCCGAAGTCACTCTGCTCGAGCTCGTGCGGGCCTATGGCGTCCTCGCGGCCGGCGGCGATCTCGCAACGCCGCGTTCGCTCATCGGCCAGGCCCGCTATGGCGACCCGGTCACCGAGACCGGCCAGGTCCAGGTTACCCGCGTGGTCGAGCCCGCGGTCGCCTATCTCGTCACCTCCACCCTCGAAGGTGTGGTGACCCGGGGCACCGGGCGCGCACTGAATGGCGACGGGCGCTTCGAAGCAATCGCCGGCAAGACGGGCACTTCGAACGACTGGCGGGATGCCTGGTTCATTGCCTATTCACCGTCGCTCGTGGTCGGCGCATGGGTCGGCTTCGACGATGGCCGGAGTCTTGGAATGAGCGGCGCCAGTGCCGCGTTGCCGGTGGTCGCCCGCTTCCTCGAGGCCGCGACGGGAGAGGTTGAGCGGGAACAGTTCGAGGTTCCCGACGGCATCACTGAGGGGTACGTCGCCCTCGCGCAAGGCGGCTGGCTACCGACCTGTGGCTCGCGCGAATTCTTTCTCGCAGGAACGGAGCCTTCGGGAAGCGGCTGTTTCAAGTTCGAGATCCCCTCCTGGGAATGGCGGGGCGAGTGGCATGATGAGCTGAAGCGCCGCGCTTCGCGGTTCCTCCAGGAATTGGCTGAAGGGCTGGAAGAGCTGCGCGCGAGACGGTAGCAGGGGCGGGGCGCGCCCAAAAACGCCGCAGTATCTTTCACGCATGCTGATCCCCGACCTCCGCTACGCCTTGCGTAGCCTCTCCCGCTCCCCCGGCTTCGCCCTCGCCGTCGTGCTCACCCTCGGACTCGGCATCGGCGCCAATACCGCCATCTTCAGCGTAGTCCGCGGCGTGCTGCTCCGCCCGCTTCCCCATCGCGACGGCGATCGGCTGGTGTATCTCCGCCAGTCGGTCAGCGGTCCGGGTGGAGAGAACGTCCTCTTTTCCGTTCCAGAGATCACCGACTTCCGCACCAGCGCCAAGACGCTGCGCGGTATCGCGGAATACTCCGGCATGATTTACACGCTCCAGGGCGAGAGCGACGCGGTGCGCATCAATGTCGGCCTGGTCACCGGCAACTTCTTCCAGATCATGGGACTCTCTCCGGTGCTCGGCCGGCTGCTGAACGAGGGGGACGACGGTACCAAGGTGCCGCCGGTGATGGTATTGACCCACGAGTACTGGCTGAAGCGCTTTCACGGGGACAGCACCATCATCGGCAAGCAAGTCCGGGTCGACAATCGGGCCGTGACGGTCGTGGGCGTGGTGCAGCCCGCGCCGTATTTCCCGAATCGCATGGATGCCCTGCTCAACATGGTGATCAGCGAGCACCACACTAGCGCCATGATGGTGCAGGGTCGCACTCACCGGATGACCGAGATGATCGCCCGGCTCGCCCCGGGGGCCACCGTGGCGCAGGCCCGGTCTGAAGTGGCGACCATCCGTGCGCGGGTCCAGGCGGACCATCCCGACGCGTATGACCCGGCCTCAGGGTATCGCGTCGCCCTCACTCCCTTCCGTGAAGTGCTGGGCGAAAAGGCCCGGCTTACCCTCTGGCTCCTGATGGGTGCGGCTGCGTTCGTGCTGATCATCTCCTGCGCCAACGTCGCCAACCTCACGCTGATGCGCGGTATCCGCAGAGAGCACGAGCTCGTGGTGCGAGCCGCGCTCGGTGCCGGAGTGGCGCGGCTGCGGCGACTCCTGCTCGCGGAAAACCTGCTGCTGGCATTCCTCGGTGCGACGCTGGGTCTCGTTCTGGCGACCGGGGGCCTCAAACTGCTGATCTCGCTCGCGGAGCGGTACTCTCCCCGTGCCAATGAGATCCGCCTCGATGGCGTGGTTCTCGGGTTCACCCTGCTCCTCACCCTGGTGGTGGCCCTCATACTCTCCTTTGCGCCCAGGCTCGCCAAGGAAGGCAGCCTCGGCGCCTGGGTGGCCGCGGGAGTCACTCGAGCCAGCGCGAGCCTCCGGCGGCAGCGGCTGCAGCGCGCCCTGGTTGTGGCGCAGATCGCGGTCTCGGTGATGCTGCTCACCGCCGCCGGGTTGCTGACCCGCACCATGCAACGGCTCTCCGAGGTGGACACCGGGCTCACCGCCGACGAGGTGCTCACCATGCAGGTACCCCATGGCAGCGGGCGCAGCGACGTGGAAGCGAAAGCGCTCTACGACCGCATGCGGCTAGAAATCGGGGCGATCCCCGGTGTAGGTGAGGTGGGGCTCGGCTCCACGGCGCCGCTCCGCAGCACGCAGTTTCAGCTCGATATCAAGGCCGAAGGGAGGCCGGTCGCCGCCGGTGAGTCGCAGCCGCGCGCCGAGTATCGCACGGCGAACCCCGAGTACTTTCGTGCCGCGGGTATTCCGCTCCTGCGCGGCCGGGAGTTCCTCACCACGGATTCTAAGGACGCTCCGCGGGTCGTCATCCTCAACAAGACCCTCGCCGAGCGACTGTTCCCCGATAAGGACCCCATCGGGCAGCGGGTTGCGTGGACCGGCGACGTGTTGCGCTTCATTCCGGTGAGTGGTGATTGGCGAACCGTTGTCGGCGTCGTAGGAGACACCAGGGACGGCGGGCTCGATGCCGAGCTGCGGCCGGTGATGTTTCAGCCTTTTGCCCAGGAGCTGAGCTTCGGCGAGGGGGGCCTGGTGATCCGGGCCCGCAGCGATGCCACCTCGCTGGTACCCGCTGCAACCCGGCTGGTCCGGAGCATCGTCCCACAAGATCCGATTGAAAACGTGCTCACCGTGGCGCAGATCCGGGACGAGAGTGTGGCGCCCCGGCGGCTCAACGCCGCGTTGGTCTCTTCGTTCGGCATTCTCGCGCTGATCATCGCGGCGGTCGGCATTGCCGGCGTCCTGGCGTTCTCGGTGAGCGCCCGCACCAATGAGATCGGCATCCGGATGAGCCTCGGGGCGGATAGCGGCAAGGTCCAGCGGATGGTGCTGGCCGAGGGCGGTATCCTGCTCGCGATGGGGCTATTGCTCGGCGTGGGCGGCTCGCTCTTCGCCAGCCGGCTGATTCGCGGACTGTTGTTCGGGGTGGCGCCACACGATCCGGTCACGCTTTTGGGCGTGGCGGTTACGATGATCGCGATCGGGATCGGGGCCTGCTGGGTTCCCGCGATTCGCGCGGCACGGGTCGATCCGGCCGTGGCGATCCGAAGCCAGTAGCAGGATGTCGGGCATACCCGATGCGAGTGCGCGTGCCATTCGCCTGCTCTGCGAGGACGTCAAGGCGGCGCTCGCACGGGGTGAGCTTCCTGCCGACAGCATGGCCGACCTCAAGAAAGTCCTCGACGAGACGCGCATGCGGCTCTGGGCCGCGATGGAGGCGGCCCAGAGCGGCGACCCAACCTGGGTACAGGAGTTCTGGATGCATCGCGCGGCCGAGGTGTGTCTGAGCCTGGTTCAGCACCTGGAGCGGGGCGATCTCGACCGCCAGGCGCCCCATGCCAGAGAGCTGCGCGCCATCGCCGAGCGCCTCGCAGCTTCCCTGGGGCCCGGGCGCGGTTGATCGTCAGGAAACCCGGGCACTGCCCGGCGGGACCCTTCCCGCGATGTTGATCGCGGTCACCCGACCGGTGAGCCCGACCCTGGCGCAATGCGAGCTGACTCATCTCGCCCGCGAGCCGATCGATGTCGCCCGGGCCGGCACCCAGCACGCCGCCTACGAGCAGCTGTTGAGCGCCCTGGGTGCCACGGTCATCCGCGTGCCGCCCGCGCCCGAGCTCCCGGACGCGGTGTTCATCGAGGATACCGCCATCGTGCTGGCGGAAACCGCTGTCATCACCCGGCCGGGTGCGCCGACCCGTCAGGCCGAACCCCCGGCTGTCGGTGCAGTGCTGTCCAGCTACCGACCTGTCCTGGCAATGACTCCTCCCGCGACGCTGGATGGTGGCGATGTCTTGCTGGTCGGCCGCACCCTGTATGCCGGCAGGTCGAGCCGTACCAACCAGGAAGGCATCGCACAGCTGGAGCACCTCCTGGCAGCTTTCGATTACCGCGTGGTCCCGGTCGAGTTCGCCGGGTGCCTGCATCTGAAGAGCGCGGTGTCCTGTATTGTCGATGGTCTCCTCCTGCTGAATCCCGCCTGGGTAGCTGAGGCGAGCTTCCCCGCCCTCGAGGTCCTCCCGATCGACGCGCGGGAGCCCTTTGCCGCCAACGCGCTCCGAGTTGCGGATGCGGTAGTATATCCGACGAATTTTCCAAGAACGTGCGAGCGGTTGCTCCAGCGGGGTCTCGAGGTTGCGCCGATAGATTGCAGCGAGCTCGCGAAGGCCGAGGGGGGAGTGACCTGTTGCAGTTTGGTCTTTGAGGCATGAGCGAAAGTCCTGAATTCCCTTCGCGGGAAGAGCTCGAGGGCTTGCTGGCTTTCATTCGGGACTCGGAGCGCCTCAAGGACACGCTTCGAAGCGGCTGGACTTCCTCCGGACAGCGTGACAGCGTCGCGGGGCACACTTGGCGTCTCTGTCTGATGGCCGTGGTTTTCCACCCCGGGTTTCCCGAAGCTGACCTCGGGAAGCTTCTCAAGATCTGCATCCTGCACGACCTCGGCGAGGCCCTTGGTGGCGATATCCCCGCGCCGGCGCAGCTTGCCTCGGGAAGCAAGAGCGCGGCGGAGCGCGGCGATCTGCTTCGCCTGCTGGCGCCTTTGCCGGAGCGGTTGCGGACCGAGCTCGTCGCCCTCTGGGATGAGTACGAGGCCGCCGCAACGCCGGAAGCACGACTGGCCAAGGCGCTCGACAAGCTCGAGACGATCATCCAGCACAACCAAGGCGCCAATCCTGCCGACTTCGATTACGCCTTCAATCTCGAGTACGGACGTCAGTACACCGATCTGCATCCTCTGCTCGCCGCCATCCGGGCCGAATTGGACGCCGAGACGCTGCGCCGCTCGAAGGACTCCGGGCGGCGTGCCTGAGCCTGCTTCGCCCCCCGGATCCGCTCGCTATCTTCTCTGCGGACTGCTGGTCCACGGATCGAGGAGGAAAAGATGAAGGCGGCTGCCGTGCAGAGCGCTTTTCTCCTGCGCCAATACGAGCGCTGGTTTGTGGATCTCGAAGATCAACACCGCGCCCAGGAGCCCGCACCCGGCGCCAAGACGGCCGGGTGGCTGCTCGGTCACCTGGTGATCACCGGCGATTTTGCGCGAAAGCTATGCGGGTTATCACCGATCGCCCCAAAGGAATGGCGGCCCCTGTTCGCTCCGGGCACCGTTCCGAGTCGCGAACCTGGCAGCTATCCACCCATGCAGGCGCTGATCGATGCCTGTCGCGCGGTGTATGCGGACCTGGCCGCCAACGCTCCCGCAGCGCCCTCCGAGGTGCTCGAGCTGCCGAATCCGTTCGAGCCGGCTCGCGCCGCCTTTCCGACGGCAGGAGCCTTTGCCACCTACCTGTTGACCGGCCATCTCGGCTATCACCTGGGGCAGCTGTCGCTCTGGCGAGCCGCGGCCGCCAAGACGGATCCACGGCTGCGACCCACCTGAGGGAGCCATGCGCGCATTCCCGATTCTGCTCATCCTGATCGCCGGTTGCCGTGATTCGACACCCGATTCACGGGCCGCCGCGGGCGACAGCTCCGTCGCCGCGGTCGTGGCAGACTCCGCCGGCATGTACGAACTCGACCTGCCGTCGCGATGGAAGGGACACTTCCGGGTCGATTCCCTCTCCACGGCGGAACGCGGTCGGGCGCAGCCCGGGGCGCTCGTCTTCCAGTACCTTCCCAGCGACTCCACGCTGCGGCCGCAGGCGCTGCTGGTGGTAGCGGTCTACGATTCTGCGATCTGGCAGTCGGTGCGCGCGGAGGCCGGGCCGCCGCCCGGAGACTCCGTCGCGGCACGCAATGGCCGCGTGTACGTCGTGGCGTTGCCCCAATCGAACCCCTTCGCGCCCGGCAGCACCGACGCCACCGTTTTCAGCCTGCTGCAGCTGCGGCCGGCCGAGCTGGCGACCCTCGTACGGTTGCGATAGCGCGCCCCTAACCCGGGAGTCGGTATGTGGGGCATGCTTGCGCTCGGTTACCATGTCGCGAGTCGCTTGGCGTATGTCGTGGGCGTTGGCGTCGCCCTCAGCCAGCAAGCGCGCCACCAGCGCTTCACGCGGCACGCGGGCATCGCGGCAGGGTTTCGCCGCTTTCGCCGCCTGGCGGCGGTCGTGATGACCAACGACGCCCTGAGCTTCATCGCCTTGTGCCTGCTGACGCGCGACACCCTGGACAGCTCGGTTCCCCAGGGCGCCCTCATCGCGCTCGGGCTGGCCTGCATCGTCCTGGGGGCCGGCACCAAGCTCTGGGCTGCGGCTTCGCTGGGCGCGGGCGCTTATCATTGGCAGGACGTCTTCGATCCCAATGCCGCGCCGCCGGGCAACCCTCGCGGCCCTTACCGCCTGCTCCGCAATCCGATGTACACGGTGGGATACCTGCACGCCTACGGGTTTGCGCTGGTAACCAGCTCGTGGCTTGGCTTGCTGGCGGCGGCCTTCGATCAAGCCGCCATCCTGGTGTTTCATCAGCTGGTCGAGAAACCCCATTTCCTGCGCGTGGCCGGGAGGCAGGTGCAGCGAGATGCCTGAGTGAACCTCACGCTGCGCTGCCCCTGCGGGGACATCACATTCTGAGGTAAAGTCCCGCCGACCAGGGAGATCGTCGCCCATGCGATTAGATTTCAGGCGTGCCGGGCATGGCTAGGCACTGCTGACTCTCTTACTGGGCAGGACCAGATGTCGAACAATTCATCGCTCCCTTCCGACTTGACTCCAGCGTATTCCCGACGCACGCTCACCGACCGGGTAAAAACTCGAGTCACCGAGGCTCGCCTGGCGCTCGATCACCCCGCGACAGGTGCCGGCGCGAAGCCCAGGCGACCTCGCCGCAAACCAGCACCGCGCCCTGCTTCGGACCTTCCGGGGACGTCAGAGGCCGAGCGGCAAACCAGATCGCTGCGGAGGGTCTATCACGAGATGAAGACGACCTACCAGCGATACCGCCGGGAAACCGGCAGGCCCGCAGTACCCGAGCTGCGAGACGCGGTCCAGGCGTTCAAGCGGGGCCCCAGTCTGACCTCTCTCGTCGGCGTCGCGGCGTTCCTGGACGATCGCGGGCTCCTGGGCTGGTAGCGCGCGCCCACAACCAGCAGCGTGTTTCGGAGGTGAGGAGATGAAAACCGGATCCCTGGCCTTTCTGCTCGCGGTCGGCTTACCCGGAGCGCTGGCGGCGCAGACGGCGAGTCCTGCCCCGAACGCTGCCGTTGGCACCATGCGGGAGCTCTGGAAGAGCGTCACCGACTATATCACCACGGCGGCGGCCGAGGCTCCAGAAGCCCAGTACGGCTATCGGCCCGTGGCGACCGTGCGCAGCTTTGGTCAGCTCATCGCGCATATCGCCGGAGCGCAATACCTGATGTGTGCCGCCGCGCTGGGCGACCCGGCTCGCGAGGAAGACGAGATCGAGCGGACCAAGACCAGCAAGGCCGAGCTCGTCGCGGCGCTGCGCGCCTCGACCGAATACTGCGGCAAGGCCTATGCACAGTCCGATGCCGACGCCGCCCGGCCCGCGCAACTCTTTGGCCAGGAACGGACGCGGCTGTACGCGCTGGGCCTCAATGCCACCCACAACGGCGAGCACTACGGCAACATCGTCACGTACCTGCGCATGCAGGGAAGCATTCCGCCGTCCAGCCGCCGTCCCTAGTGGGGTGCCGAGCTCTGCCTCGGCCGACATTCCCGATGCCCGACCCGCTCACGATGCGCTTCGATCTCGAGCTGTCGATGGATGTCTTGCGCCGCTCGCCTGCCGCGCTGACCGCGTTGCTCGAAGGCGTGGACTCGGCCTGGGCGCGCGGTACCGAGGGCCCGGAGACCTTCAGCCCTTTCGACGTGGTGGGTCACCTCATCGACGGGGAGGAGACCGACTGGATTCCCCGGGCACGCATCATCCTGGCGCGGGGGCCCGAGCCTCGCTTTGAGCCCTATGACCGCTTCCGGCATCGGGCGCGCAATGCCTCCCGCTCGCTCGCCTCCCTCCTCACCGAGTTCGCCGAGCTCCGCGCCGCCAATCTGACGCTGCTCCGGTCCTGGGGGCTGACGCAGGCGGAGCTCGATTTGCCGGGGCAGCATCCGGGCCTGGGCCCGGTCACGCTCCGGCAACTGCTGGCCGCCTGGGTGGTGCACGACCTCGGGCACGTCGCGCAAGTGGCGCGGGTTATGGCCAAGCAGTACCGTGAGGAGGTCGGTCCCTGGGTTCCCTATCTGCCGGTCTTGACCGACCACGAAGTACCCCGCTCGTAGCCGGCGCCGCCATGACGTTGCGACAACAGTTCGACCGGCTCGACCGCCGCATCACCGCCTGGATGGCGCACTTCGGCATCACCCTGACCCGCCTTTCCTTGGGTCTCATCTTCGTATGGTTCGGCGTTCTGAAGTTCTTCCCGGGGGCGAGCCCCGCCGGCGAGCTTGCTTCCCGCACGATCGAGCGGGTGTCGTTTGGGCAGCTGTCCCCGCCCACGGGCCTGTTTATTCTGGCAGGCTGGGAAGTGCTCATCGGGGTGGGCCTCTTGCTGGGCCGCTTCCTCCGCATCACGCTGCTGTTGCTCTTCATCCAGATGGCCGGGACGCTGTTGCCCCTGTTCTTCTATCCTTCGGAGACGTTTCAGCGCTTCCCGCTCTCTCCGACCCTGGAAGGCCAGTACATCATCAAGAATCTCGTGCTGATGGCGGCTGCCCTGGTGGTCGGGTCCACGGTCCGGGGAGGCTACGTGTTGTCGCAGCCGACCGGCGGGAGAAAGCGCGTCACCTAACCCGCCCTCACCTCGAGCGGTTCTCCGCCCCCCTGGCCAACTCCTCAACTGCTCGAACCCGGATTCTCCTCCCGTGACGTTTTTTCCGCGCTCCTTACGCAATGAGCAGCAGAGCTCTTGCGGCGCGCGCATTATGGATGCTTGAGCCCCAGTTGGCGCGCCGCCGCAATTTCCCCTGCATGAGTGGTATTCTCTCTCCCCCGAGAAAGGGAGCCAGCAATGCGCGGCAAGATCCTGCAGTACAACGGCAGCGACGGCTCGGGCATTGTCGTCGTCGAGGGGCAGCAGCACAAATTCACCATCGCGACCTGGAAGGGGGACGTCGCGCCCGCCGTGGGGAAAACGGTCGACGTCGTCCTCGCTGGTGACGCGGTGCAGAGCGTGACCCTCGTGGGCGATGACGTGCTGCTTCGCGAGAAGACCGCGGAACTCACCGGCAAGCTGGGCGGCCTGGTCGGGGGGTTGGCGAAAGGCGGGAGTGGGGGTACCGGCGGCTCGATCCTCGCGCGTTATGGAAAGCCGCTCTTGATTGCCTACGGCGTTTTCGTGATCGGCAGTCTCTTCTTCAATTTCATCTCGATGGAAATGTTCGGCATGAAGCAGGGCAAGCCCCTCTTCGACCTCGGCAGCCAGTTGAGCCAGGCCGGTGGGGGCGGCGGAGTCAAGCTGCTGGTGCTGCTCGGGTACCTGAGCATCGCCGTGCCGTTGTTCTGGCCCGACAAGCGCGCGTGGCTCTTGCTCCTGCTGCCGTTGTTGTCCGTGCTGTGGGGATTCTGGTCGGTCCGCCGGGCGATGGGACCAATGGCGGAGCTGTTCAGCTACGGCATCGGATTCTATCTCACGATTGCGGCAGCTCTGTATATCGCCGCCACCGCCTTCAAGCGGTTCCGCACCGGCTGATCCAAGGCCCAGTGGGTTTATGCCGGGTGGCTCTCCTCGCGAGTGCCGCCCGGCGTTTTTTCGGCTGCTCCGAGAGCCCGTCCTGTTCGATTCTTGAACACCGGTTTCGCGGAGACGAGGGACAGGGCTATCTTCGGAGATTCCCGCAGCACTGGTCAGCCACTACGATAGGAAGCACGAGCCATGGCCATCTGGAACGAGCAGACCACCAAGAAGGCAGCGCCGGTTGCAACGGATCCCGCCCCCAAGAAGGAAGCCGAGCCCCGAGCCGACTTCGCGGCGAGCCCGAGTTATGATCTGCCACGCCGGACTCCGGAGCGCGAAGCGAAGGAGTCCCTGATCTCGGCGGACCTCACCATCGAGGGGAAAATCGAGGGAGCGGGTCACGTTCGTATCGCCGGGCGCTTCAACGGCGACGTGCACGTGCAGGGCAACCTCACCATCGAATCCGGCGCCAAGTTGACCGGAGGGGTGCGGGCCAGCGCCGTGATCATCGGCGGTGAGCTGCAGGGGAACATCGATGCCGCCTCGCGCGTCGAGCTGCTCGACTCGGGAGTGCTGATCGGCGATCTCAAGGCCGGTTCGCTGACCGTCGCCGCAGGATCGCGGATGCGCGGACAGGTTGAGTTCGGCTGGGAAGACAAGGGCGCGCTGAAATCCGCGGTGAAGATGGAGACCGGCTCCGCGGCATGACCTCCACCCGGCCGGGCGCTGTGGGCGCGACCCGCACCTGCCCCCATTGCCGGGCGACGATCCTCGAGAGCGCGACCGTCTGTCCGGCCTGTCAGCACCACCTCCGCTTCGCTCATGGGGTGGCGGAGCGCGCCGCGCCGAGCTTTTCACCGCTGCGTGTCGAAGGGACGATTCGCCATCCCGCGGTCGGAGAGTCCTGGGAGTACTCCGTGCTCCTCTCGATCCGGAACGACCGGGGCGAGGAGATCGCGCGTCAGGTCGTGGGGGTCGGGGCGCTGCACCCCGAGGAGCAGCGAACGTTCACCCTGGCGGTAGAGGTCTTCACGCCGGAGCGGCGCAGATCGGTCAGAGCCTGACCAGTCGCTGACGGGCGAGAGGTGTCCACCATCGTCCTCGCCCGCCACGGCAGGCCCGTCTGGGACTTTGCCACTCCGATTCCAGGGCATGCCCTGGCCGAGTGGATTCGCGGTATCGATGGCGCGCCGATCGACCGGTCGCTGCGCCCATCACCCACCCTGCTGGAGCTGGCCCACGCGAGCCGCTGCATCGCCGCCAGCACTTTGCGTCGGTCGCTCGAGTCCGCCGAGATCCTCCATCCCGGCGAACCGCCCTACGTCGAGCCGCTCTTCCGCGAAGTGTACCTGCCAACCGCGATTCGCTCCGGACTCCGGCTGCGCCCCAGGGTGTGGACGCTGCTCGCGCGCATCGCGTGGTATTGCGGCTGGGCGCCCGGCGTGGAGAGCTTCGCCGAGGCGCGCCGGCGAGCGACGGCCGCCGCGACCCGGCTGACCGAGCTCGCGCGCACCCGAGGGCAGCTCCTCCTCATTGGACACGGGCAGCTGAACGGGCTCATCGGCAAGCGGCTGCGGCGGGCGGGTTGGCGCGGGCCCTGGCTGCGCCCGCGCCGCTACTGGGCCTTCGCCGTCTACGAGCAGTCCTAACCCGCTGGCGCACAAAAAGGGGAGCTCCGCTCCCCTCCGTCGCAGCCGCCACAGGTGTCGTGCTGGGTCCACAGAGCTCTTTGCGCTCACCGGCGCAAGCCCCTGCAGGTGCTTGCGGATTCCGATTCCCGGCCACCTGATTCTTCGCCCGCGGGCCTTGGCCGCGGGAATCGCCGGGTGACTATGATTACTACGCTGCGCGCACGATTGCGCGCCGCCAAGCTACGCGAGGACGTTGAGTTCGACGCTTGGTCTCCGAGGGCTGTCCAAAATCTCGAAGGCTGAATTCCTCACCCGCCACGCCGAGCGCCCGACGAACCCGAGCGATGTGGCTCCAATTCACGTGCGTAACGATCTCCACCCCGCTGCTCCAGGTGCGACTTTCGACGATTTCGTCACCCCAGTTCCCAAACATGGTATCTCCTCAAAAGGCTGCCCACCCACAGAGGCAACAGCTGGGCCGGAAGGCCCGTAGCCCACCGCGGAAGAACTTTTTCAAGTATTTGGACGGTGCTGCAGCCGCAGTCACCACACAGACGTGGATTTAGGCTGGTGGGTGTCGCCTAGGTTGGCGTACCGCACCAGGCTTCGGTGGAGCAGGGCTGCGGTGTCATTTCGACACGTATGCGGGTCCGGGCCGCGGCAGGGGGAGCTCGTTTCCGGCAGCGTCGAACAGACGGACCTCGATGCGCGGTTCGCCTGGCTGGCTTCCGCTCACGATGATGCGAGGAATTGCTCCGTGCGCGTGGAGATCAATGCGCTCGGTCTCGCCGGGGAGGAACCGCCGCACCAACCAGGAAGTAGGTTCGATCCCCTCGGTGTCGGGTCCGAGCACGAGCTCGACTGATCCGTCCGGCAAATAGGTCAGCCGGGCCAGCGTCCCCGCCGCGGCGAGGTGCACCTCGGGCCGCCGCGCAAGTTCCGCATAGAAGTCGTTCGCAATCGGGCGCAGCCCTTCACGGCGTTGCTTCAAGGCGGAGGCGATCGGCGGACCCGACAACTGCCAGTACGCGTCCGGCATCTGGCGCACCGCGGCGTCAATGACGGAATCGCTGAGGCGTGAGACGAGAAAACCGGTAACGGAATCCCACGTCGCCCGGGACAGACCGGCCAGCAGCCTTCGATCCAGCCAGCCACTGTTCCGGGTCAGGCCCTGCAGGTGTGGGTAGTGCGGACCGAACACCGAGAGCTTCGTCGTGCGCAGTCGCGCCAGGGCCAGCAGCAGGCCGTCATAGCGCGCGAAGGCCTGGTCCCGATCGACGGGAATCGGTCGCCATAGCGTGCCCCAGCTCTGGGGAACCGCCACCCAGCGCCACTGGCGTGCGTGTCGGTCCCAGTCGTTCAGCCACAAGTCCAGCAGCCGCGCGGTTAGAAAGCCGCAGGCATCGACCTGGTGGATCGCGAGACTATCCAGCCGCGGCAATACCTCGTCGGTATCCTCGACATCCGGAAGCCCTCCTCCCGCGGGAACCGCTATCATCTCCGCCGGACCTTCCTGCAGCGTGCCGAGCAATCCCGCGAAGCGCTCCTGGTAGACGCCGAGCCCCGGATCGGGGGGAAGCACGACGAGCCGTGGGTGGGGGAAGGGGAGCCCCACAGCGGCTTGCAAGGGAGCCGCCACGAGCGGGCTCGCGGGATGCGAGGCGGAGGTCTGATCCTGCACCAGGCGGGAGAGCAGACTCCTGCCCAGACCATAATGGATGAGCCGAACCAGCTCCTTGTCGGTCGAGCGAAAGATGAAACGGCGGCCAGATCGCGAGATGAAGTGCAGGCTGCGGGTTTCCAAGCCTCCACCCTCTCGCAAAGGCAGGAGCCCGCCTGCGAACTCGCGCAGTTTGAGCACTTCGATGCGAACGGGCTGGGTCCACAGGTCGCGCCAGTGCCGGCCGAGGAAGATCCGCTGAACCGGTCCAGCGGCATAGCGCTCCCCGGCCCGCACCAGCACGCTGTCCTCGGTGGGCGACACCTTCTGGCGGACCATATCCAGCCGGGGCAGCACGGGGAGCAGCAGCACGACTGCGCCCACCAGAAGGGGACCCAGGATAAGCAGGATCCAGGTACGTACCCGACCAGCTTTCATTCGGGCCTCCGCCGTGGAGGAGACGAATGCCCCACTGGGGGCGGCGACATGCGCCGTGTGGGTCGGGCTTCGGCTGGTCGTCTCAGGGGCATACCTCGGCGGGAGCCAGCTCTCGCCGACCTGGAGTCGTGGAGGAGGAACCCATGCAACTCTCGTCCCGTGCCGGCGGGCTCGCTTGCCTTGGCGGTTTGCTCATCGCCCTGGCCACAGGGTGCGGCAAGCAGGAGCCCGCAGTGCCCCCTCCGGAGCCGCTGGTCGAATTCAGCAAACGCGTCGACGAGTATGTCGCGCTTCGCAATCGGCTCGCCGAGAAGGTGGGGCCGATCGACGAGACCAAGAGCCAGGCCGAAATCGCCGCGCGCGCCACAACGCTGGGTCATCTCATCCAGACGGAGCGGGCGAACGCCAAGCAGGGCGACATCTTCACCCCCGACGTTGCGGCATTGCTGACCGCGATTATTCAGCGAGAGCATAGCGGCCGACCGCCGCCGGTCCAAGAGACCCGGGAAGATCAGGAGGAGGAGCATCGCACCGAGGGCCTGCCGGACTTCGCGCCGCAGGTGGACTCGCTGTGGCCCACCACCTATCCCCTCCCGACCTTTCCGCCGACGCTGCTCCCGCTGCTCCCGAAGCTGCCTCCGGAAATCGAATACCGTACCACGTCGCACTACCTCGTCCTGCGCGACATCGAGGCCAACCTCATCATCGACTTTATACCTAACGCGGTCCCGTAGGAGGCGCTCGTGGTGACCTTATCGTCTCGCTACCTTGCCGCGGTGCTGGCCGCATGCTTGACGGTGCCGCTCTCGGCCCAGGCGCTCACCCTTCCGTTGAAAAACGGCTCGGTGCGGTTCGCGGTCATCGGGGACACTGGCACCGGCGATGACGCCCAGAATGGGCTCGCGAAGGAGCTGGCCCTCTACCGCCAGAAGTTCCCATTCACCTTCACCCTGATGCTGGGCGACAATATCTACGGCTCCGAACGCCCCCAGGATTTCGACCGGAAGTTCATCAAACCCTACAAACCGCTCCTGGATGCGAACGTAGAGTTCCGCGCCACCCTCGGCAATCACGACGACCCGAACCAGCGGTTCTACAAGCCCTTCAACATGGGAGGCAACCGTTACCTGACGTTCAAGAAAGGGAACGTGCGATTCTACGTCCTGGACAGCAATTACATGGATCCGGACCAGGTGAAATGGCTCGAACGGGAGTTGGCCGCGTCGCGCTCGGAATGGAAGATTCCCTACTTTCACCATCCACTCTATACCACCGCAAAGCGGGGCCCGGAAGTCGAGCTGCGCAAAGTGCTGGAGCCGCTCTTCATTAAGTACGGCGTGGACGTCGTCCTCTCCGGCCACGAGCACGTCTACGAGCGGATCCGGCCGCAGCACGGCATCTATTACTTCACCGTGGGCGGCGCCGCAAAGCTGCGGAGCGGTGACGTCCGGGTTGGGCCGCTCGCCGAGGCGGGCTTTGCGAAGGACCGCAGCTTCATGCTGGTGGAAATCGCCGGCAATGAGATGTACTTCCAGACGGTTAGTCGCAAGGGGGAGACCGTCGACAAGGGCGTGATTCGACGCCGGGAAGTGCGCCAGCCGATCGTGCGCGCCGCGCCTCCCAAGGCGGCACCCTCCAAGCCGAAGGCGACCCCCGGCACGTAGCCGGGTACGACGAGCAGCCAGTACCGGTAGCCGGCGCGCTTTGCTGCAGTTGGCGGCGCCGCGACGCCGCTGATAAGTTCGCCCGCATGCCCACATTCCGCCGCCCGGCGCTGCTCCTGAGCGCGGCGCTCAGCCTCGTTGCCCAGCCGCTCCACGCCCAGCCTCACATCACGTCGCCCAAGGAACAATTCGGCGCCGAGCTGGGCGACGACTACTTCCTCGCGAACTACCAGCAGATCAGCGACTACTGGCGGAAGCTTGCGCGCGAATCAGATCGCATCGTGCTCAGGGAAATCGGAAAGACCGCGGAGGGACGCCCCCACCTGATGGCGATCGTGACGGCGCCGCAGAATCACGCTCGGCTCGCTCGCTATCAGGAGATTTCCCGGCACTTGGCTCGCGCGGAGGACCTGAGCGACGAGCAGGCACGCGCCCTCGCCAGGGAAGGCAAGGCCGTGGTCTGGATCGATGGCGGTCTCCACGCGACGGAAGTGCTGGGCGCCCAGCAGCTCGCCGAAATGGTGTACCAGCTGGTGAGCCGGAGGGACGAGGAAACCCGCCGCTTTCTCGACGAGGTGATCGTACTGCTGGTCCATGCCAACCCGGACGGCAACGATCTCGTCGCGGACTGGTACATGCGAAATCCGGTACCAACCCAACGGTCGCTGAGCGGCCTGCCGCGGCTCTATCAGAAGTACATCGGGCACGACAACAACCGCGACTTCTTCGCTTCGACCCAGGCGGAGACCGAGAACATCAATCGCGTGCTGTACCATGAGTGGTTCCCCCAGATCCTCTACAACCACCATCAGAGCGGGCCGGCGGGAACGGTCGTGTACTCTCCGCCGCTGCGGGATCCCTACAACTTCAACCTCCACCCCATGCTCATTCTCGGGCTGCAGTCGGTCGGCGCTGCGATGCACACCCGGCTTGCCCTCGAGGGCAAAGGCGGCGCCACGATGCGCTCGGGGGGGCCGTACGACGGGTGGTGGAACGGGGGCATTCGCAATACGGCCACCTTTCACAACACCATCGCGCTGCTTACCGAGATGATCGGAAGCCCGACCCCATCCCGGATTCCCTTCATCGCCCAGCGCCAGATCCCCGGAGGCGACCTCGCACTCCCCGTCGCACCCCAGGAGTGGCACTTCCGCCAATCGATCGAGTACTCGATCACGCTCGACCGCGCCGTGCTCGACTACGCCTCCAGGATGCGGGAGAACCTGCTGTACAACATCTACGCCATGGGCAAGGCGTCGATCGAGCGCGGGAGCCGCGATACCTGGACCGCTAATCCCCGGCGGATCGCGGCCGTAATGGCGAACGCTCCGGCGGCCGGCGCAGGGCGCACGGCGGCCGCGGACTCCGCGCTCTGGGCCGCGCTCCATACGCCGGAGCTCCGCGACCCCCGCGCTTTCATCATCCCGTCGGATCAACCCGATTTCCCGACGGCGATCAAGTTCGTCAATGCGCTGCTGGAGACCGGCATCACGGTGAAGCAGGCCACCCAGCCCTTCAGCGTTGGTGCGAAGCGGTATCCCGCCAATTCGCTCGTGGTGACGACAGCCCAGGCCTTCCGTCCGCACGTGATGGATATGTTCGAGCCGCAGGTGCATCCCGATGTATTCCCGTACCCCGGCGCTCCGCCCACGCCTCCGTACGACATCGCAGGCTGGACGCTGGCCTACCAGATGGGCGTACAGTTCGACCGCCCGCTCGAGGCCGTAAGCGGCCCGTTCGAAACGCTTGCGGTGTGGAACCTCGCTCCGCCACCGGGCCGGGTGAGTGGTGCGGCGGATGCGTCAGGGTTTCTCGCCGATCGCCGAGTACTCAATTCGGTCATTGCGGTGAATCGCCTGCTCTTGGCCGGTGGGGAGGTTATGGTGCTGCGAGCCCCGCTTTCCACGCACGCCACCAGCTGGGCGACCGGCAGCTTCTACCTCCCTGTCAACGCGGTGACCCGCGCTCAGGTCGCCCGCGCGGCGCAAACGCTGGGTGTGAGCTTCGAGGGCACGCGGCCGGCGCGGACCGCGAAGCTGCAGCGACTGCGCATGCCCAGGATCGGACTCTGGGACCAATACGGCGGGTCGATCGACGCCGGGTGGGCGCGCTGGATTCTGGAGCAATTCGAGTTCCCCTTTCAGCGGGTGTTCGCTCCCCAGCTCGACGCCGGGAAGCTCAACGCGAAGTACGACGTGCTCGTGTTCGTTGCGGGTGGTATTCCTGGGGTCGGTGGAAGTGGAGGTGGAGCGACGGCGGCGACGCCGGAGCCCTCGAATCTTCCGGAGGAGTACCGCGGGCAATTCGGCAGGACCTCGGTCGAGAAGACCTTGCCCAGGCTGCGGGAATTCCTCGAGCAAGGCGGCAGCGTCATCGCCATCGGGAGCTCGGCCACCAACCTCGCCGCCTTTCTGGGATTACCCCTGGAAAACCAGCTCGTGGAGAACGGTACGCCGCTGCCGCGCACCAAGCTCTACATTCCCGGCTCGGTGCTTTCCGCGCGCATCGACCTCACCCAACCGGCTGCGTTCGGTATGAGCGAGCATACCGACGTGTTCTTCGACGACAGCCCGGTATGGAAGCTGGGGGCGAATGCCAGGGCCGCCGGCATCACGCCCATCGCATGGTATGACAGCAAGCAGCCCCTGCGGAGCGGTTGGGCATGGGGCCAACACTATCTCGAGAATGGGCTGGTCGCGCTCGAGGCCCGGGTCGGCAAAGGCAAGGCACTGCTCTTCGCGCCGGAGATCCTGCAGCGTGCCCAGCCGCACGGAACCTTTAAGCTCTTGTTCAACGGGATCTACGAGAGCGTCATGCCGTGAAGCCAGCACGGATGGAAGCCTTCAGTGATGGGGTCATCGCCATCATCATCACCATCATGGTGCTGGAAATGCGCGCACCGGAGGGAGCCAGCCTGGGGGCGCTCAAGGCACTCGGTCCGGTGGCGCTGAGCTACGTGCTGAGCTATGTCTTTCTGGGAATCTACTGGAGCAACCATCACCATCTGCTCCAGGCCGTGCACCAGGTGAACGGTCGCATCCTCTGGGCAAATCTGCACCTCTTGTTCTGGCTTTCTTTGACCCCCTTCGTCACCAAGTGGATGGGCGAGACCCATTTCGCCGCGCTGCCCGTGGCCTTGTACGGCGGGGTGCTGTTCTGCGCCGCCTGCGCGTACTATGTGCTGGTGCGCGCCCTGGTGGCGCACCACGGGCCGCACTCGCCCATCGCCACGGCAATCGGCAGCGATCGCAAGGGAAAGCTGTCGATCGTCATCTATGCGGTCGCGATTCCGCTGGCCTTCGGCGTTCCCTGGGCCGCCGGCGCGCTGTACGCGCTCGTCGCGGTGATGTGGCTCATCCCCGATCGCCGGATCGAGCATGCGCTGGCGGGTTCGTGAGCTACGGACCGCCCTCCCACCGGGGGGACTCCATCTCGACGCGCCGGGCCTTTGACTCTATGCTTCGAAGCCGATTCGGCGAGCGCCAGCATTCATCGCAGGAGACCCTATGAGACAGCTCCGCTTCGGTCCGCTGGTGGCACTCACGTTGTGCCCGTTCCTGCCCAGCAGCGCCGCGGCCCAGCGGCCGGTCGAGTCATTCGCCGTGGCGAACAACGGCCCGACCCCGCTGGCCATGGGAACCACGAAAGGCGAGCGGTACCATCGCCTCATCATTCGCGGCGCTACGGTGCTGTCCGGCCGGGGCTCGCCCGGGACCAATCGTGCCATGCCCCCGGAGGGGCCGGTCGACATCGTGATCGAGAACGGAATGATCGTCGACATGGTCCCCATGGATCCCGTCAACGCAGCGGGATATGGCCAGAGCTTCCAGCGCCCCACCGGCGACAAGATCGTCGACGCGCGGGGGATGTACGTCATGCCGGGACTGGTGGAGATGCATGCGCACCTTCCGCCCGGACAGAGTCGCGGCCCTCGCGGGCTCGAGTACGCCTATCGCCTCTATCTCGGCCATGGCGTCACCATCGTGCGGGATGCGGGCAGCGGCGCGGGTATCAAGCTGCTGGCGGAGCAGCGCAGGCTCTCCGAGGCGAATGCCCTGCCGGCGCCCCGGCTCGTGCTCTGCCAGCGCTGGCCGCTGCCGCTGCGCGAGTGGGACGTCGGAAACACCCCCGAGAAGGCGCGCGTCATGGTGCGCGAGTTCAAGGCGCTGGGAGCGGACTGCCTCAAGATCAGCAAGAGCCCCGGTCACTATCCCGACGTCATGGAAGCGGCGGTCGATGAAGGGAAGAAGCTGGGCATGTTCACGATGGTGGATCTCAAGGTCTCGGAAACCGATGCGCGGGTCGCCTCGAATGCCGGCGTCAAGAGCATCGAGCACTGGTACGGCATTCCCGACGCCGCGCTGACCGGATCCCAGAACTTCCCTACCGATTACAACTACTGGAAGGAGCTGGATCGCTTCCGGTACGCCGGCATGCTGTGGAGCGAGGCCGACAAGGACCCCGAACGCCTGAGCGGGGTCATCGATCTCCTGATCAAGAACGGAACCAACTGGGATCCCACCATGACGGTCTATGAGGACAACCGGGACCTCTGGCGGGCCGCGGGCATCCCGGTCAAAGAAACGCTCATGCATCCCAGTGAGATCGCGGCCGGTCCCGACTCCAGCAGTCATGGCGCCTTCAAGACCGAGTGGAAGACGAGCGACGAGATCAACTGGAAGCGCAACTTCGGCATCTGGATGCGCTGGGTGAAGACCTTCCACGAACGGGGCGGATTGCTCACGGCCGGAAGCGACGAGGGAGGCATCGGCGGGATTGCCCTGATCCGAGAGCTCGAGCTCCTGCAGGAAACCGGCATCCATCCGATCGATGTCATCAAGGTGGCGACGACCAACGCCTATCAGACCATCGGTCTCAAGGATTTCTGCGGGGTCCGCGTCGGGTGCAAGGCGGACCTCGCAGTAGTCAACGGAAACCCTATCGACAATTTCAAGGTGATGTACGGCCGGGGCTACGGATTCTACGGCCTGGTCCCCCGCGCCGAGCAGTGGAAGCATGGCGGTGTGGCCTGGACCATCAAGGACGGGATCCTGTTCGACGCCCAGGCGCTCTTGCGCGAGGCCGAATGGTACGTGGAGCAGGAGAAGGCGCGGCTCAAGGGCAAGGCAGTCACCAGTAACGGCGCTCCCTAATACGCCGCCCGTGGTGAGGAAGCAGCTCCGCCGAACCAGCACGGCCTACCCGAGGATCTATGCCGCCGCGCGTCTCATCCCGCCCGGCCAGGTTGCCACCTACGGCCAGCTCGCGAAAGTTGCGGGGCTCCCCGGCCGAGCGCGCCAGGTGGGTTACGCGATGCACGCGCTGCCCTCCGGCAGCACCGTGCCCTGGCATCGCGTGGTGAACGCCCAGGGAAAAGTGAGCCGCCGCCGGGTGCCTGGGGCGGAGCTCACTCAGCGCATGCTGCTCGAGCGGGAAGGCGTGGAGTTCGGGCCGGGAGGCCGGATCCCGCTGGCTCGCTACCGGTGGCGTCCGCGCCGGCGCTAGCAGCCCACCCAGTCCATCCCTATTTTCCGCGCTGTGACTCCGTTGCTCGCAGCGCTGCTGCTCGCCGCGCAGGATAGCGCGCCCACCTCGGCAAGGCCGTATTCGCTCTACATCGCCAGCGAATCGGCTGACCTCGTGACCCGGATCGAAGTCGGCCCTCAGGGCTGGCGCAAGGTGCGGGAGATCGGGGTCGGTATTCTGCCTGCGGACCCCGATGGGCCGCATCACATCGCGGTTTCCCCTGACCAGCGTTTCTGGTACGTCTCGATCGCGCACGGGACGCCCTGGGGCTCCGTCTGGAAGTACTCGACCGGCAGCGATTCGCTACTGGGCCGGGTGCAGGTCGGGATGTTTCCGACCACCGTGGGACTCTCTCCCGACGGCGAATGGGCCTTCGTACCGAATTCCGATTTTCACGGCGACCGCGGGGGGCGTAATACGGTCTCGGTGATCTACACGCCCGCCCTGCGCCAGGTCACGGAAATCGCGGCGTGCGACATGCCGCACGGCTCCCGGGCGAATCATGCGGGGACGGCGATCTACGTGGCCTGTATGATGTCCGACGAACTCCTGGTGCTCGATCCCTCGAGCCTGGAGCTAACCCGGAGGGTACCGCTGGGCAGCGGGCATCCGATGACGGCGGCCGAACACGCCCGGATGGAGGCGCGCTCGGATTCCGCCGCGAGCAAACGGGTGCCCGGCGCCGCCAGCAGCACGCTGCCGGGACAGAATCCCGATTGCCTGACGACCTATGTGAGCGTCTCTCCCGACGACCGGCTGGTCTACCTTGCCTGCAATCACGGCAACGAGCTCCAGGTGAGAGATGCGGCGAAGCTCGCGCTGGTGCACCGGCTCCCGACGGGCGCGGGAGCGTACAACGTGGAGCCCTCGCCCGATGGCCGCTGGGTGCTGGTCACCAACAAAAAGGCCCAGAGTGTGAGCGTCTTCGATACCCAGAGCTGGACCGAAGCGGCAAGAGTCCCCACCAGCAAACGAGTCCCGCACGGGATCGCCTTCTCCCCCGACGGACGCTACGCGTTCGTGACGCAGGAATCCGTCGGGAACGACCTGGGAGCGGTGGACGCGATCGACCTCGCGACTCTCAAGCGGGTTGCCTCGCTCCCGCTGCCCCGCCAGCCCACTGGGATTGCCGTCTGGAAAGGCCCCTGATGCGCGCTATGGAATTGGCGCCTTCGCTTTCTCCCTCGGCGCCAGCCGCACCGCCCAGAGCCCGCTGAAGACGTCGTTCGCCCAGACCAACCCGTTGTGATAGAAGGCGCCCCAGGTCATCGCGGCGTTGGGCAGCGTGCCGCGCGCGTCTCCGGTATGCACCTTGGCCATCTCGCGTCCCTGGGCCAGCAGATCACCCCGCAGCTCTCCTGAGACATCGACGACCCGGAGTCCGCCCTGGTAATCGCCGAGATAGAGGGTGTCTCCTGCGAACCAGATGTTGTGCACCCCGCCGTCCTCCGGCTCGTACCAGGCGACTTCGCGCGGGTTAGCGTAATCGCTCACCTCGATCACGTGCAGCCGCCCGTTCGCCTTGCCGAGCGGCAACCCCGGCATCTGGATGCCCTGGGGGCGCGCGCTGAAGACCTCGTCGCCCACGAACACATAATTCCCCTTCCTCCACGCCGTGTGGGCGCCGCGCACGAACCCGGGCCCGCCTTCGCGCTCCACTTTGCGGTAGAGCGCGTCGAGATCGTATTTGAACTGCGAAACCAGCTGCGGATTGGCGGGTGAGCCGCCTCGGATGCCCTTCCCGACGTCGAGCACGACCAGCCCTTCGTTCCAGTACGACAAGTACGCCAAGCCGTCTCGCACATCCACATCGTGCAGCGTCCGGCCGCCCGCTTCGCGGGTCTGCCAACGCGCCACTTCGCGAGGATTCGCGGGGTCGTTGAGATCGATGACCCGCAGGCTCCCCGTGGCATCATCGGTCAGGTAGACGTGGGTGCCGTGACGGGCCTGGGTGTAGACGTAGGCGGAATGCACCCCGCCGGTGACCGTCTCGGTGTATTCGGAGAGCACCTTGGGATGAGCGGGGTCGGCGAGCGACAGAATCACGATGCCGTTGCGCCGACTCGAGGCGCCCTCGCGGGTCAGCACCGCGTGGCGTCCATCCGCGGTGGTCATGACATCGTTGATGAGCCGCGCGTCCACCATCACGGAATCGGTGATGCGCGGGGCCGC
Source organism: Gemmatimonadales bacterium (assembly GCA_036002045.1). Lineage (GTDB taxonomy): Bacteria > Gemmatimonadota > Gemmatimonadetes > Gemmatimonadales > GWC2-71-9 > JABFSM01. The sequence goes on along the minus strand of DASYTT010000070.1, from coordinate 1,411 downwards.
GGGGTCCGTGATGTCGAGCGCGTAGACCCGGTCCGCCATCGTGGCGAGATAGGCATGCCGACCGTCGGGATGAGGCCAGAATTCCGTGGTCATGAGTTGCGTCAGCGGAAGTCGGCCGACGGTCGTCGCCTCCCGGCGCACGTCGCGATCCACCACCTGGACCGTCAGCTCGGCGCTGCTGTTTCCCAGCGTCGCGGTCACCACAAAGGTTCCCGGGACGTAGGCCACGAAGCTGCCATCGGATCCAACCTGTCCGTCCCCCGGCGCGAGGGACCAGCTGGGGGAGACTCCGGAGACCGGCTTCCCGCTGGCATCGCGCGCCACGGCGCTGAAACGGAGCACATCCCCCGTGCGCGCCTGCCGAGCTCCCCCGGTGATCTCCAGCCGACGTACCGTATTCGGGAGAACACTCACCGCAAGCGTGGCCGTGGCGGCGCCGGCCCTCGCGGTCAAACGCGCGCTTCCGGGCGCGTGGGCGAGCAGGATGCCCCCCGCGCCGACCTCGGCGACCGCCGGCGCAGAAGACGACCAGCGCACGGGATCTTCCCGCCGATCGCCGGTAGCCGCAAACACGTCCGCCGCGAGCCTGACCCGCTGGCCGGCGACGAGCGAGCCGACCGGCGCGATGGCGATCCGTGCTGCAGGCGGAGCCACGATAGTGACCTGGACTTCCGTCGGCTGGCTGGGACGCGCACCAGGCACGATCGCGATCGCGTTCACGATGAGGCGTCCGGGATACCCCGCACGAAGCAATCCCGAGGAATCGATTGCCCCCTCGAAGCCGAAGTGCCCGGGGAACCAGACGACTCGCGCGCCCGGCACCGCGCGTCCAGCCGCGTCGGTCGCCTCGGCCCGCAGGCGCAACGAATCCCCGGCCTCGACCGTGGGCGCTTGGGGAGTAACGGTGATCCGGGCGACCGGGCTGGGCGGCAAGCCGGGAGCCGGCTGTTGCAACAGGAGGAGCAGCGTGAACGCGAGCATCCGATTTTCCCCGAAGTGAGTTCAGCGTTTGCGGCGCTTGGCCGGGTGTTTGGCGCGACGGGCAACCTCAATGGCTTTCTCGACCCATGCTCGGAGCTCCTCCGGCTCTTCCAGCAGCTCGGCCGGCAGCTCGTAGTACTGCATGACTTCGCCTTCCTCACCGAAGGGACGGAAGGGGCCCATTCCACGCGTCTCGAAATCGCCCCGGGTCGTCGCATCGACCTTGAGATACAGAGTATCGCCGTCGATCAGCGCAAAGAAGAGCTCGCCCGCGTAGAGACCCACTCCACCGAACATCGACTTCGCCCGGATGCCTTGCGCGACTCGCTCGAGCGAATCGACCACGAACTGGCGATAGGAGGGGGAGACGGGCATCGGCGCGGGCTATGGGCTATGGGCTATGGGCTATGGGCTATGGGCTATGGGCTAT
>DASYTT010000069.1:0-3656 GCA_036002045.1 Gemmatimonadales bacterium | reverse complement strand
CAACTCGCCTCCCCGGGCGCGATCTCGGCGTCGCTCGCGCAGTTGGGGGTCCGCGCGCAGGTCACTCCGCGCGCAGGTCGGCTAGGGCCGTTGGGGGTCGGTGGGCCGCCACCTCCAGGACACCCGGCACGCCAGCGGCACCCCGCGCCTCCGGATCGGGGGTTACTGGTGGGGATGACCGGCCACGGTCGAGGTGGGGGACCGTCGTCGGCGCGGCGGTGGGCTCCGCGAGCGCTGGGGTGAGTCCCGGGCCCGATGGCGAGGATCCGGGTGATGACGGCGGGATCGGTGATCACGGCGACGATCCGCATCGGTCCCTGGCACTGGGGGCAGCGGAGCGGGTCCACCTCGAAAATCCGGCGGAGCAGCTCCGCCCAGCGGAACCGGACCGCGCGGAGGGACCAGTCGACGGGCTCCACGATGGCAACGGCCGCCTCGGCCGCGTCACTCGCCTGGCGCTGCCGCGTGCCCCGGGTCCGGCTGGCGTACCAGCCGTAGTAGCGCTGCATCACCTGGCCGGGATCGGGGATGTGGGTGACTAGGCGGGCCAGGAACTCGAGCGGGTCCACGGTGGCGGTGCCGGCCGTGGGCCCGTCGGCTTTGTCGGAGCGGTAGGTGACCTGCTCGCTCGCCGGATCGTAAGTCATCCGCTCCAGCGCGACGGGATTGCGGGCGCAATAGCGGGCCAGCCGGAGGGCAAAGGCGCGATCATCCTCGGGCACCCCGATCGCCCATTCCGGGGTGAGGAAGTCGGAGTCCGCGGGTTCGCCTGCCCGAGTCAACCGTGAGGAGGTCGAGCCAGGCGAGTGAATCGCAGGTGTCGCACCCTTCCTGACTCGATCACGAAACCCGTGATGCGTCCCTTCTTGTCCCGCGTCATGTTGATCACACTTCCGCCCCGCGTAAAGCCGTCCTGGTAGCTCGGCTCCAGTACGCCGAGCCTTCGGTAGCCTGCGTACACGACCAGTTTCCCCTTCTCGACCTTCCAGGTGTGGGTCACCTCGATTTCGTCGCTCCGATAGTCGCCCGCATACTCGGCGAGTCTCGTGGAATCGAGCGCGACCGTGTCGGCCCGGATGAACGTCACCGCCCCGGCCGGCGTCCGGACGATCATCCGCGGCGGCGCGGAGTCCAGCTCGAAGCGGACTTCGGTCCCCCGTCCGACCCGGAAGCGCCCTTCGCCCAGCGGCACGTATAGCGCCGGCGTGGTCTCATCGGTGATGAGGGAATCACCCTTAATCCGGGTGCGGCGCACCTCGCCGAGCGAATCGTTGCGCCAGACTCCCGCGAGCGTCCGGAGCGCTGCCGCGGGCAGCTCGACCCGCGCCAGCTTCGCCAGGGCGTCGGTCCAGGCCGCCACGGTGTCGGGCTGCATCCGGTCTCCGAGGTAGATCGCGGCCACTTTCCGGGCCAGCGAATCGGGTCCCGAGGTGGTCAGGTTGCAGAAAGTCGCGACCGCAAACCGCTGATCGGGGAAGCGCAGGAAGTGGCTCCGGAACCCCGCCCAGCTGCCGCCGTGCGAGACGATGCGCAGTCCCCGCAGCGTCCCGACGCTCAGGCCGATCGCATACGCCTGTCCCGGGCCCGACGTTGCGGGCGAGCCGTTGTTCAGGGTGGTCGCGGTCGTCATGGTGGCGATGATGTCGCGGCTGCCGACGGTGGCCGCGTCGTAATTGCCGAGCCAGCGGCCGAAGTCCTCCACGGTCGTGTGCACTCCGCCCGGCCTGGATCGCGCCGTCGTAGCTGGAGCGCTGGATGCGGTAGCTCCGTTCGCGGGGGGCGTAGCTCTCGGCGAGGTTCGGGATGACCGCGTTGCGGTCGGCGAGGTAGCGGGTATCTCGCATTCCGAGGGGGGCAAAGATCCGCTCTTCGGCGAACTGGGCGAGCGATTTCCCGGTGAGCCGGTAGACCAGCTGGGCGGCGAGGATCCATCCGGAGTTGGTGTAGAGGTAGCGCTCACCCGGCTCGTAGTTGGGTTCCGCCGAGCTGACGATGACGTGGACCGCGTCGAGGGTGTCGCCCGCGAAGGTCCGCCCGGTCTGGCCCCAGAGCGTCCAGAGATCCCGCAATCCGCTGGTCTGGCTGAGGGCCCGGCGCCAGGTCACCCGGTCCGCATAGGCCGGCATTTCCGGGAAGTACTTCCGGATCGGGTCATTGAGCGAAAGTTTGCCGTCCTTCTCGAGGAGCAGCATGGCCATGGCGGTGAATTGCTTCGAGATGGAGCCGACGTCGAGCACCGAGCGGGGCGAGAGGGCCACCCCGTGTTCGAGGCTGGCCATGCCGTAGCCGCGCGCGTAGCGGAGGGCGCCGTCCTGGTAGACGCCGAGGGCGCATCCGGGGGAGTCCGTGCGGTCGAATGTCCGGAAGACACTGTCGACGCGCACGGACTGACTGTCGCGCGCTCCGATGATGTATTGAGCCGAAAGGGGGCTCGACGGAGCGAGCGACAGGAGGGCAGCGAGCGGGAATCCGAGATGGCGAAGCATCATGATAATCCTTGGTGGAGAATCGGAAACGCGATCAAGGAATGGCGCTAGTGATCATGACTTTGACGTACTGAGGTGCATACGCCCTAACGAGCTGCGCTTCTGCTGCAGCGCCATTGGGATCTAATCTGCCACCTGAAGGACGGCGGCGCTGGCAGCAGCAAGCGCGGGTTAGGGCGCTGCCTCGACCACCTATGCCGAGCGTCTGGCCCGTGATCGTCGAACACGCCGGGAGCCTTCCCGCGATTGGGTCATATAACTCCGCAGGACCGCATTCATGCGAGTCTGATACCTGGGCCCTCGATCCTTAAACCATTCCAGGACGTCTTGATCGACACGCAAGGAGACCGCCTGCTTTGGAGGTGGTACAACCAGCTTCGCATCGGCCCAAAACCCGGCCGGGAGGTCGGCAAACTCCGGCGGCACGCTGCGCTCGATTTCCTCCGCGGTCATGGCCCGCAGCCGAGGGAGATCAGCCCTTCCCCGGGCTGGCGCCTCCGCGACCTTCGATACCTTGCGCGTACGTTTGGCGCTCACGGCGATTGCTCCTCCAAGCAGCGATGATGCGGCGTCCCGGCTCGGGCCCACCTCGATCGGTGTAGACCACCGTCAAGCGAAGACCCTCGACGACGCCAATGGCAATGACGCGCACTTCTCCGTACGAGCGACGGTTATCGATCCGCTCTACCGTGGGTCCATCGAAGATGGCCGTGGCAAACCCAAAGTCGAAGCCACGGGTCCGAAGATTGGCGGCGCTCTTTTTCGGATCCCAGGAGAAGCGCACCGAGGTAAGATACTATTGTATGTACAGGAAGGCAAGCGATCGCACTGTCGCGCGGACCGACGGCAGGCGCCCTAACGCCCTGCATTTCTGCTGCCGCGCGCTCGCGGCGGAGCCGCGATATTGCGCGCGGGGCCAGCAGCAAATGCTTGTTAGGGTGCGCGGATTCACACCGTAAGTGCAACTGGCCCCCTCGCTGCGGCCAAGAGTCTCTTGTCGCCTCTAGCCACGCGGCTCCGGTCTCACCCTTTCTGACCCCGTTGCAGGCGGACCAGTCCCTGCACCGAGAGAAACAAGGAGAAGAGCCCCGTGACGCCGAGGCAGAGGAGGGCCCAGACGAAGGTGAAGGCGTAGGGTCGGTCGATCGCGCCGGCGACGCCTCTCGCCGT
>DASYTT010000068.1:0-58813 GCA_036002045.1 Gemmatimonadales bacterium | reverse complement strand
AGCGCGCGAGCTACATCACCGGACAGTCGATCCCGGTCGACGGGGGCTGGATCAGGGCTCTGCTCTGATCACATCTTCTTCGTCAGCTCGATCTTGAACGGCGCCATGCCGTGGAGCTGGATCACCGTCGCCCCCTTCGCGCCGCCGAAATGGGACATCTTCGCGGGGATGTACGCAAAGGTCCCAACGGGGAAGGACTGCAGCTTGGTGTCGTCCGGGGTGTCCCCCATACCCAGCATGATGGTCCCCTCGAGCACGGTCACATGCTCCGCCTTGGGGTGCCAGTGCGCCGGGAACTTGTAGCCATCGGGAAACCACAGTCGCACGGTGTAATCACCCGCTGCGGCGTTGGGGTCCCCGTGAAGCACGGCCAGCTTCAGGCCGGTGGGAAAGCCGGGGACCTCGAAGGGCTGAAAAGCGACAGCATTGGACATGACCACGGCATGAGTGGGGGGCTCATCCTGGCCGAGGGCCGCGGTCGCCAGCACGAGCGAAGGGGCCATAACGAGGAGCGCGTAACGGACTGATTTCATGTCACCCTCCCTGGATCGATGAGAAGTGCGAATCTCGAAAGCCCGCACCGTGCTGTCAATGACTTCTAATCGCTCAACCGCACCAGGGCGTCCAGCTGAGCCCGCTGGGCGAGCCCTACGTGCCGGCCGCTCTCCTTGCCGCCCCGGAACGCGATCAGGGTCGGAATGCCCCGGATGCCGTAGCGCTCCGAGATGGCGGGGCTCCGGTCCGTATCCAGCTTGAGCACCAGCAGCGATCCCGCCCGGTCGTGGGCGAGGTCGTCCACGATCGGCCCCAGCGCCTTGCAGGGCCCGCACCAGTCCGCGTAGAAGTCCACCAGAACCGGCGCATCCGTCCCTGCCAGCGCCGCGTCGAACGAATCCGCCGAGACCGGTACCGGGCGGTCGAGATGCAGCGGTCGCTTGCAGGAGCCGCAGCGCGGACCCGCGGCCAGCCGGGCCAGGTCTACCCGGTTGAGCTGGCTGCAAAAGGGGCAGGGGACGGTGGCACGCAAGGCAGTTCCCCTCACCGTTCGCTGTTCACCGTTCACGCCGTACGAACTTGTACTCCCCTCCCGGATCGGTCTGGCGCAGCTCGGTGACCCGGCCGTTGGCCAGCACGAATTCGAATACCACATCGGGGAATTCCTTGATGCGGAACCGGCGGGGCTGCCAGGGGATCAGGTTCTGGAAGGTGCCGCTCGCGTACTGAATGGCGAGGGTGCCGTCGGGCCGGAGCACCACGTCGAACTTGCCGCCGTTCGCGGTCTCGTAGGTGCCGAGATACTGGTTCAGCGTCGCGGCGCTGCTGAGCGCGGCCGGCACCCGGCGGGTGAAGTGCACCGCCGCCTCATCGAGGGACAGCTCCGCCTTGTCGATCTCCCCCTGCGGGTTCGTGAGGAAGTTCACCGACCACTTGCCGTTCTGCTCGTCGTCGGGCGTGTCGAAGCGATCGTAGTGGAAGTGGCTGAGCGGCAGCTTGATCTTGTGGAAGTCGAACATCAGCGAGGTATCGCCCTGCGAGATCGTGAGGACCCCGTACGCGGGATGCTCGAACTCGCCCAGGTAATCGCCGAGCGGGTGCGACGGCCGCGTGTTCGCCACGCGGCCGGCGCCCGCCTTGGTGCGCGCCGTCTTGTCCGCCTCCTTGTTCTTGAGCCGGATGGTGTTCTGTCGCTCGGACCACGGGGTGAGCGACAGGCCCAGCAGCCGCTCGTACACATTGTACGACACGATGTTGTAGAGCGGGGCGGCGTGGTTCCCGATCACGAATACCAGCACCCCGATCGAGTCGTAGGGCATCAGCGAGACCTGGGAGTGGAAGCCGGGCAGATCGCCGCCGTGGTAGGCCAGCAGGTGCCCCCGGTAGGACGCGCTCCAGCGTCCCATGCCGTAGTAGGCGTTGATGATCTCCCGCCAGCCGCGCACCTCGAGGCCCGTATTGGGCAGCGCGATGGAGGGCGCGAGCGTCTGCTTGATCACGTTGCGCGGGATGACCTGTTTCCCCTCGAGCTTCCCCTCGTTGAGCAGCGCGATGAGCCACTTCGACATGTCCACGATGCTCGAGTTGATTGCGCCCGCCGGGGCGACGCCGATCGCGTCGCTGTAGTACGGGATGGCGTACAGCTCGGTGTTGTCGCGCCGCTCGGTAAAGGGCACCCCGGGCTCCGGTCCCTTGACCATCTCCTCGATCGTGAAGGTCGTCTGGCTCATGCCGAGCGGGGTGAGGATGCGGTCGCGGACAAACTGCTCCCACGGCTTGCCGCTCAAGAGCTCGATCGCGTAGCCCGCGCCCGAGTACATCATGTTGTTGTAGAGAAAGACCGAGCGTGCGTTCTCCGAGGGCTCCAGGTACTTGAGCCGCTCGAAGAGCTCCTTCTGGGTGAAATCCGATTTGTACCAGATCAGATCGTGCCGGGTGATCCCGCTCCGGTGCGAGAGCATGTCGCGGATCGTCACCGTGCGGTTCAGCTCGTCGTTGTAGAACTGGATGCTCGGCACGAATTGCCGGATCGGCTTGTCCCAGTCGAGCTTGCCCTCCTCGACCAGCAGCCCCGCCGCGACCGCGGTGAACAGCTTGGTGTTGGAGGCGATCGGCTGGGTCGTGGTCGGCGTGTAGGGAATCTTCTTGCCGTAGTCGCGATAGCCGTACCCTTTGGCGAGGACCAGCTTGTCTTTGACGACGACGCCCACGCCGATGCCGGGGACGTTCCAGTCTTTGAGGACTTGGGCCAAGTACGCATCGAAGCCCTGGAGCCGGGCCTCGATCGAGGGTTGCTGAGCGGTGATCGAGGGTGCGAGGAGTCCTGTCAAGAAGAGCAGGAGTACGAGTTGTCGCTTTGCGGTCTTCATGGCTGGTGCTGTAGCTGTGGAAGAGGGCTCAAGTATCCCGCGGGGGCGGGAGGGTGTCAATCCAACGGATGCCGCCACTTAAGCCCCGGAAACCGCGTGTAATCGCGGTCGGTGCTGATCCACTCGCAGCCGTGCTCGATAGCCAATGCGGCGTGATAGGCATCTGCCACCAGGTTGCCCCTCGCGCCGGCAGCCTTGCAGAGGTTCGTGAAGATGTCCCAGTGTCGCGGGCCCGGTGAGAGCAGCACTGCGTTCGGCTGCAAGCGAAGCGCTTCGACGAACTCTAGAGCGCGATCCAAGGGGGTGGGCGGATCGAGGACTCTCGGGTGGGTGAGGATCCGCAAGGCCCCGCTCAACACCAGCTCGGAAAGCGCGAAGGCTTCCCGCCCGGCGACGCGGGCGAGCAGCCATTCCCGGTAGCGGGTATGGTGAGCGGCTTCCTCGCGGAAGGCATAGACCAGCACATTGACGTCGGGGAGGATCACCGCCGCCGCTTCGGTTTCGACCGCGCCGCTACCCGCGCCAGTCGCTTGCGCTCGGCTCCCCTGTACTCCGACTCCATGACGTCAAGCAGCGCAGCGCTGTCGTCCAGGTCGATGCCAGGCTGGAACCCCAGCCCACGAAACGTCGGCAGCTCGACCGCACCCCCTCGGCTCGCCCGCAACGCCAGCGCCGCCCGCACCGCATCCGCGATGAAATCATTGAGCGACCGCCCGCTCGCTGCGGCCTGGGCCTTGGCCCGCCGGAGCAAGCCGTCATCTAATCGGATCGTGGTCCGCATGCATAGAAATGTCCAATCTTGACATTAAAATGTCAACGCTTGGGTGAGGCGAGCGCGGTCGGCTGCTGTAGATTCCTTCCCATGCATCCGTCCCTTCGGAGCCTTCTCCTGTTGCTTGCCGGGCCCGCCACCGCCTGGGCCCAGGTCCCGCCCGGCTTCCCCCGCGCCTGGGCTCCCGTCGCCCAGGAATTCCATGCGGCGCTGACCCGGGAAGGCGTGCTCGGCGGCAGCCTCTGGTTCCTGAAGGGAGACTCGGCGCTCGCACGGGAATTCCACGGGCTGGCGGATCGGGAAAGCGGCCGCAAGGTGGACGCGAACACCATCTTCCACTGGGCCTCGATCACCAAGACCTTCACCGCGATCGGCATCCTGCAGCTGCGCGATCGCGGCCGGCTGTCGCTCGACGACCCCATCGTCAAATACGTGCCGGAGCTCCGGGCGGTCCACAACGGCCATGGACCCATGGAGGCCATCACGATCCGCCACCTGCTCAGCCATTCGGCGGGCTTCCGCAATCCGACCTGGCCCTGGGGCGGCGACAAGCCGTGGCACCCGTACGAGCCGACCCAGTGGGCGCAGCTCGTCGCCATGCTGCCCTATACCGAGATCCTCTTCCCGCCGGGCTCGAAGTACAGCTACTCCAACCCGGGGCTGATTTTCCTGGGCCGGGTGATCGAGCAGCTGAGCGGCGACGACTACGAGGTTTACATCGACAAGAACATCCTGAAGCCGCTCGGGATGACCCACAGCTACTACGACATCACGCCCTATCACCTGCTGGCGTACCGCTCCAACAACTACGAAGTCCGCGATGCCGAGCCGGTCGCCAACGGGCTCGACTTCGATACCGGCATCACGACCTCGAACGGCGGGCTCAACGCCCCGCTCACCGATATGGTGAAGTACTTCGCCTTCCTGCTCGGCAAGGGCCCCGGCGCGAGTGGTCCGCTGCCGGTGCTCAAGCGGGAGTCATTAGAAGAGATGTGGCGGCCGCTGCTGCCGACCTCGGGTGAGGCATCCGGGGACTCGGTGGCGCTCAGCTTCTTCATTGCGCACCAGGGCCCTTACCGGCTGATCGGGCATACCGGCAGCCAGCGCGGCTTTCGCGCCTTCTTCTACCTGCAGCGCGAGACAGGGACCGCGGTCGTCGCGGCCTTTAATACGGCGCCGCAGAACGAACGACCCGGCGTACATCCGGACATCGCGGCCATCCGCGCGGGTATCCTCGCCGCGCTGGAGCGCGAGCTATGGCCTATGTTTAGGTGATAGGTGGCAGGTGGCAGGTGAGCGGTAGCCAATAGCCAATAGCCAATAACCAATAGCTCATAGCCCATAGCCCATAGCCCATAGCCCATAGCTCATAGCCAATAGCCCAACCTTGAACGTCGATCTCCGAAATCTGCTAGGCCTTCCCAGCGGCGACCGCCGGGATTTTTTCCGGCAGAGCATCGGCCAGTGGGGCGAGCGATTGCTGGAGCAGACCGAGAAGCGGCTGGTGCAGCAGAAGTATTCCCGGCCGCCGGGCGCGCTTCCCGAAGTCGCCTTTCTCGCCGCCTGCACCCGGTGCGGCGCCTGCGAGCCGGTCTGCCCGCCGCACGCCATCCAGTACTTGCCCGCGAGCAGCGGCCTCGCGGCGGGGACGCCCTGGATCGACCCGGCGAGCCAGCCCTGCATCGTCTGCGAGGACATGCCCTGCGTGCGGGCCTGCCCGACTGGTGCGCTCACCGCGCCGGAGCACGGCTGGGAGGGTTACCGGATGGGCGTGCTCGAGTTCATCCCGGAGCGCTGCGTGACCTATCAAGGCACGGCCTGCCGAGTCTGCGCCGATGCGTGCCCCGTCGGCGAGCGGGCGCTCTCCATTGATGAGACGGGCCATCCGGTGCTGCGGATCGAAGGCTGCGTGGGGTGCGGCGTCTGCGTGCGGGAGTGCATCACCTCCCCCTCGTCGTTCCAACTGAATATCGCGGAGGAGTAATGGCCCCCCCCCCGCAGCCGTCCCCTCCCTATCGGGTCGAGAAGCCGTGGGGTTACGAGCTGGTCTGGGCGCGCACCGAGCGGTATGCCGCGAAGCTTCTGCACGTCAACGCCGGCCACGTCCTGAGCTGCCAGTACCACAACCTGAAGGACGAGACGATGCACGTCCTCACTGGCGAGCTGATTCTCCGGCTCGGGCGAGATGCCGACCTGGTGGAGCGCCGCTTCCGCCCCGGCGAATCGGTGCACATTCCGCCCGGGCTTATCCACCAGATCGAGGCGGTCGTCGACACCGATGTGCTCGAGGCCTCGACCCCCGAGCTGGACGACCTGGTGCGGCTCTCCGACCGCTACGGAAGGGTCTGATGCAGGTCATCATTCCGCTCGCCGGCAAGGGCACCCGGCTCCGTCCCCACACCCACCTCGTGCCCAAGCCCATGCTCAAGGTCGCCGGGCGGCCGGTGATGGACTGGGTGATGGATACCCTCGCCGGGCTCGAGCTCAGCGAGCTCATCTTCATCACCGGGCACCTCAAGGAGCAGGTCGAGGAGTACGCTACCGGTCGCTATGGCATTCCCTGCCGCTACATCGAGCAGCAGGTGCAGGACGGCACCGCCGGCGCGATCAATCTCGCGCGACCGCACGTCACTGGTCCGGTGCTCATCGTGTTCGTGGATACCGTCTTCGAGGCCGACCTCACCCTGATCAACCGGACCGCTGCCGACGGGATCATCTGGGCCAAGGAGGTCGAGGACTATCAGCGCTTCGGCGTCGTGGTGACGGACGCGCAGGGATACATGACCCGAATCGTCGAGAAGCCGAAGGAGCCGGTCAGCAAGCTCGCCAATATCGGGCTCTACTACATCAAGGACACCGCCGCCCTTTGGCAGGGGATCGACCACGTCCTCACCGCGCCCAAGAATCAGGGCGAATACTTCCTGACCGATGCGTTTCAGTGGATGATCGAACACGGCCGCCGGATTCTTACCGCGGCGGTGACCGGCTGGTACGACTGCGGCAAGCTGGACACCCTGCTCGAGACCAACGAGATCCTGCTGAAGAAGGGCGCAGCCCGTCGGGGGGGGCGGGACTTTCCCGGCGTGACGCTCCACGACCCGGTGCTGATCGAGGACGGCGTGACGCTCGAGCGCTCGACCATCGGGCCCAATGTGGTGATCGAGACGGGCAGCGTGGTGCGCGACTCGAAGCTGGCCCACACGATCGTCGGCGCGGATTGTACCCTGAGCGGCGTCGAGCTCTCGCAGAGCATGCTCGGCAACAACATCGAGCTGCGTGACTTCACGGGCAGCGCGAGCCTGGCCGACCATAGCGAGCTCGTCGGCAGTCGGTAGTGGCCATCACCGACTCGCTGTGCCGCTCCTTTCTCGATCTCTGGTGGCACTTCGATCCCGCCGCCGCGACGTGGGCGGGCATCACCGCGCACGACGGACGCCTGGGCGCCTTCGATCCTGACAGCATCCGGCAGCACGCTGCGGCATTCCGTTCGATCGCCGGCGCGGTCGAGGACCTCGAGGTCGAGGACACCGCCGACGAGATCGATCGGACCGCGCTGCTCGATCATCTCCGGGTCCTGCTGTTTCGCTTCGAGCACGAGCACCCCTACCAGAAAAACCCCGCGCTCTGGATCGAGCACCTCGACTCGGCGTTCGAGGGGCTGCTGGCGCGGGGGGCCGGGGATGCCGAGCTGGCCGCGGCGGCGCTGGACCGCCTGCGCGAGGTGCCCGCCTTTCTGCGTACCGCCCGGGCCTCGCTCCGCAAACCGCCCGTGCTCTTCGTGGAGACGGCACTGGCGCTGCTCGCCGAGACGCCGGCACTGCTCGACGAAACGGCGCGGCGCTTCGGAGCCGACTGGTCTCGCGAGGGGGGTGACGGCGCTGGAGTCATGACCGAGGCGAAGACCTCCCTCGAGCAGCTGAGCACGGCGCTGCGCGGGCTCGCGGTCGACCCGGACCCGCATGCCGCGGCGATCGGGGAGGACGAGGTCGACCGCCGGCTGCATTACGAGCACGCCAGCATTCACAACGCCGCGGAGGTCTGGCGCGGAGCGTTGCGGCTTGCCGCGGAGGTGGAGAGCGAGGTCAGCGCGCTCGCCGCCGCGATCGATCCCGCGCGGACCTGGCGCGAGCTGTACGAGCAGGCGCGGGAGGAGAGCCCGGTCTGGAGCCAGCTCGAAGCCGAGCTGCGCGAAGCCCTCGAGCAGAACACCCGCTTGCTGGAGTCGCGCGGGATCAGCGCCGTCGCTCCGCCGCTCGAGCTGGCGGAGCTGAGCCCGGCGGCGCGCGTGCTCGAGCCGCTCGCCTGTTACCAGCCCGCCGGACTCGTCCCGGCCGCGTTGCTGGTGGGAGATCCCGACCGCGCCGCGCTGCCCTGGCTCGCGGCCCGGCTCGGCATTCCCGGGCTGCACTTGCAGCGCTCGCGGCGTGACGCGCTTCCCGGCCTGGTCCGCCGGCACGTCACCGCCACCAGCACCTCGCTGGGCTGGTGCCTCTACGCGCAGGAGCTCCTGCCCGAGCTCGGCTTCATGAGCGAGCCCGAGTCGCGCCTGATCGAGCGGGTGCTCTTCCTGCGCGACGTACAGCTGGGCCTCGTGGATCTCGGGTTGCACACCAAGCAGCTCACGCCCGACGAGGCGGTGGGGCAACTGACTGCGCAGGTCCCGGGAGACCCTGCCGCCGCGCTGGCCGACGTGCGCCGGCTGGCCTGTCGTCCCACCTCGGGCTGCGCCGCTATCCTCGGGCGCCAGGAGCTCCGGCGCCTGCGGGAGGATTTCCTGGCGGCGCGAGGTGATGCGGGGACCCTCGAAGATTTCCAGCTCGAGGTGTTTGGCTATGGCGGCTTGCCGGTGCCGCTGATCCGCTGGGGCATGGGCCTCGATGCCTGAGCGGAAGCCGGCGCTGCCCGCGCCCGTCAAAGGGCTATCGCTGGTCTCCCTGTTCAACGATTTCGCCAGTGAGATGGTGTACCCGGTGCTGCCGGCCTTCATCACCGGGCCGCTGGGCGGCAGCGCGCTGGCGCTCGGCTCCCTGGATGGAGCGGCGGACCTCACCGCCGCCGCCCTCAAATGGACGAGCGGCCGGCTCTCCGACCGGAAGGGCTGGACCAAGCCGCTCATCCTGATCGGGTACGGCCTCGCCGTGCTGATCCGGCCGATCATCTCGCTGGCGTCCTCCGCCTGGCAGGTGATCGGCTTCCGGGTCGTGGACCGGGTAGGGAAGGGGCTGCGGACCCCGCCGCGCGACGCGGTGCTCGCCTCCCTGACTGACGCGCGGCAGCGGGGGCGCGCCTTCGGCTTCAACCGCGCGATGGACCACCTGGGCGCCGTGTTAGGCTCGCTGACGGCCTGGGCACTCCTGCAGGCGAGTGTCGGAGTGCGCGAGGTCATCGGGTGGAGCGCGGTCCCCGGAATAGTCGCGGTGATCGTGCTGGCTGTGGCGCTTAAAGGCGTGAACCGTGAACCGTCAACCGTGAACCGGAAAGACCCTGGCGGGGGGGAGGCGGGGCCTGTTCACAGTTCACCGTTCACAGTTCACGGTGTTGATGCCGTTGACGCGGTGGGCCGCGCCTATTGGTTTCCGGTCGGCGTCCTTGTACTGCTCACCGTCGCGCGCCTCCCCGAGACGCTCCTGCTGTTCCGGCTGCAGCAGCTCGGCGTACCGGTTCCCCTCGTGCCGCTCGCCTGGGCCGGGCTGCACGTGGTGCGCAGCAGCTCCTCGTATCCCGGCGGCTGGCTTACCGACCGGTTGGGCCCCCGCTGGACGCTCGCCCTGGGGATCGCCGTCTATGTCGGTACGGCGCTGCTCCTGGCGACCGCGCTGGGCATGGTCGCCGCGCTCGTTGTCTTCCTGAGCTTCGGCCTCGTCGCGGGGCTGACTGAACCGGCGGAGCGGGTCGTGGTTGGCAAGCTCGCGCCGGTCCGCACGGGACGCGGCTTCGGAGATTATCAGGCGGTGGCCGGCATGGCGGCGCTCCCAGCGGGGATCGCGTTCGGCGGCCTCTACGCGACTGCCGGCGGTCCGGCCGCCCTCCTGCTCTCAGCGGCGGTTTTGACAGGAGCGGCGCTCTTATGGATCTGGGTTGGCCGCGGAATGGGACGAACCTCCTAGGCCACCTGTCCCCTCTGTCCCTCTTCAGCAGCAGCGGGTCGCCCCCCCGCCGTAGCGCTGGGCAATGAACTGGTCGTAGAACTCCCGCTCGCTGAGCAGCGCACAGTTGGGATGCTCGAGGTACGCGTGCTCGAGATAGCGCGCGTAGTCGGGCATGCCCGTGATCTGCTTGAACGCAGAGCGCAACAGGGAAAGGACGGACGGTGGGGACGGGGAGGACAGTGCGGGCGGTTCACCCGTCCCCACCGACCTCACCGACCTCACCGTCCGACCGCCGTCATGCATACGCCGTCTCCACATAGGGCGCCTCTTTGAGCACCGGCACTTTCCTCCCCCGTGCCACCGCGACCCATTCCTTGATCGAGGCCAGCAGCAGGGCCACCACCACCGCCATGAAGATGCCGGCCAATGCGGCGTCCACCCGGTCGTTGAAGATCATCCGCGCGCCCTTCGCGGGGTCGAGTGCGCCCGCGGCAATCTTGGCTGCCGTGTCGCGCGCGTGCGCCAGGAAGCCCAGCCGCGGATCGCTGGCGAAGACCTTCTGCCATCCGGCGGTGAGCGTCACCGCGAGGAGCCAGGCCAGGGGAGCCAGCGTCACCCAGGCGTACCGCGGCTTGCCGGCCTTGATGATGATGGTGGTGCCCACGCAGAGCGCCACTGCCGCGAGCAGCTGATTGCTGATCCCGAAGAGCGGCCAGAGCGAGTTGATCCCGCCCAGCGGATCCAGCACGCCCTGGATCAGGAAGTAGCCCCAGGCCACCACGATCAGACCCGACGCGAGCAGATTGCTCGGATACCACGAGGTGCGCCCGAGCGGCTCCCACAGGTGGCCCAGGAATTCCTGCAGCATGAAGCGCCCGACTCGAGTGCCCGCATCGAGGGTCGTCAGAATGAAGAGGGCCTCGAACATGATCGCGAAGTGGTACCAGAGGCCCATCAGCTGCTGGCCGAAGGCGCCGCTGAAGATGTGCGCCATCCCGACCGCAAGCGATGGCGCGCCGCCGACCCTGCCCAGCAGGGAGGCCTCGCCCACCGAGGCGGAGAGCGCGCTGAGCTGCTCCGGCGTCACGGTAAAGCCCCATTGCCGGATGGCCTGCGCGGCCGACTCGACCGTCCCGCCCAGCGCACCGAGCGGGGCGTTGATGGAGAAGTACACCCCGGGATCGAGTGCGGTGGCGGCGCAGAGCGCCATGATGGCGACGAACGATTCCATCAGCATGCCGCCATAGCCGATCAGCGGTGCGTCGGCCTCGCGGCGGATCATCTTGGGGGTCGTGCCGCTCGAGACCAGCGCGTGAAAGCCGCTGATCGCTCCGCAGGCGATCGTGATGAAGGCGAAGGGAAAGAGCTTGCCGGCGAAGACCGGGCCGCTGCCGTCCACGAAGCGCGTGAGCGCGGGCATCCGGAGCGGCGGCAGCACGATCAGGATGCCGATCGCGAGCAGGACCACCGTGCCGATCTTCATGAAGGTGGAGAGGTAGTCGCGTGGTGCCAGCAGCAGCCAGACCGGCAACACGCTCGCGACGAAGCCGTAGAGCATGAGCCCCCACGCGATCGGGATCCCCCCGTGGGTGAAGAGCGGCGCCAGCGCCGCCGACTGCGCCACGTAGCGGCCGCCCACCAGCGCGAGAATCAGCAAGGCGATGCCCGCCACCGTCGCTTCCACGGTCTTGCCGGGGCGGATCACCCGCATCCAGACGCCCATGCCGAGCGCGATGGGAATGGTGCACAGGATGGAGAAGATGCCCCAGGGACTGTCCTTGAGCGCGTTGGTGACGACCAGCGCGAGTACCGCGAGCAGAATGATCATGATGGCCAGGATCGCGATCATCGCGAGCATCCCGGTCACCGGGCCGATCTCCTCTTTCGCCATCTGGCCCAGCGATTTTCCGTTCCGCCGCATCGAGCCGAAGAGGATCACGAAGTCCTGGACCGCGCCGCCCAGCACCACCCCGAACACGATCCAGAGCGTGCTCGGCAGATAGCCGAACTGCGCCGCCAGCACCGGGCCCACCAGCGGACCCGCGCCCGCTATCGCCGCGAAGTGGTGCCCGAACAGCACGTACTTTGTCGTCGGAACGAAATCCCGGCCGTTGTTGAGCCGCTCCGCTGGGGTCGCTCTCCGCGGATCGATCCCGAGCACCTTGCGCGCCAGAAAGCGGGCATAGAAGCGATAGGCCACCAGGTAGGTCCCGACCGCGGCGAGCACCAGCCACGCGGCGCTGACGCTTTCGCCCCGCTTGAGCGCGATCACTCCCCACGCCAACGCCCCCAGCAGACTGAGCGCGATCCAGAAGAGTCGTTTCATTCCCTGAATGTACGGTGCACCCGCTCCTTGCTCCATGCCCGCTGCCTTGCCAGCCTCTCCGGGCATCCGTAGCTTCGGCCGACCCTATGTCGCCCCCGCCAGCCGGTTACGATCCGCCTTCGTGGCGGAGCCCTGCTCGGCAGCCCTCGAGCGCCGGCGCGGTGCTCGAGCGGCCGCAGCCTCTCGAGGAGGCCGTGGCCAGCTTCAAGGGCAAGGTCGCCATGGTCACGGGCGGCGCCACGGGCCTCGGCCGCAGCACCGCCATCGAATTCGGCAAGCTCGGCTGCAACGTCGCGTTCTGCTTTGTGGATCTCCCCGGGCGTGACGTGCGGGAGACGGCGCTGCTCACCGAGACCACGCTGGCGTCCATGGGGGTCGGGGTCTACGCCGACTGCTGCGACGTGCGGGATCGCGCCCAGGTCGACAAATTCGTCGAGCGGGTGCGCGGGAAATTCGAGACTATTCATTTCCTGGTCAATAACGCCGGAGTCGCCAACGACGGCGCCCACTGGCGGCTCACCCCGGCCGAATGGTCGGAGGTGATCGACACCAACCTCACCGGCGCGTTCCACTGCAGCAGCGCGGTCGCTCCCATCTTCCGGGGCCAGCGCTTCGGCAAAATCGTGAACGTGAGCTCCCACCTGGCCGGCCACCCTGGCTTCGGCGTGGCCAGTTATGCCGCGAGCAAATCGGGTCTCGAGGGACTCACCCGCGCCATCGCGGTGGAGCTCGGTCCCTGTAACGTGAACGTGAATGCGGTGGCGCCGGGCTTCATCCGCACCGAGCGCCTGCAGCTGCTCCCCCCCGAGGTGATCGACAAGGCGCGCAAGAGCTCGGTGCTCGGCCGCATCGCCGAGCCCGAGGATGTCGCTCGCGTCATCACGTTCCTCTGCTCGGACGAAGCCCGCCACATCACCGGGCAGACCATTGTGGTGGACGGAGGCCTGTCGCTCGAATAACCCTGTCCCGGCCCGGAACCTGCACTGGCTTCTCGGCTTACCTGATTAACTTTGAGCCTTCATGCGCACCGTCCTCGCCGTCCTCACCGTCCTCACTGTCCTCACCGTCCCACTGGCTGCGCAGCAGCCGCCCAAACCCAAGGTTCCGGCCATTCCCCTCGCCACTGCCGGCTTGGCGGGCCAGGGCGTAGCCGTGTTGCCTCTCACCATGGTGGTAGGCGATCCGCGGGTCCCCGGCACCTCGGGTGCCAAAGCGCGCGCGGTCCTGTTGCAGTGGGGCGATTCGCTCCTGGCGGATGCCCTGGCGGAGCGGGCGCCCGAGGTCAGCTGGGTACTGCCGCCGGCGCTGCGCCGGACCGGACAGCGCGCGGCGGGCCTGCTCCCGAGCCCCGACCGGATGGGCCAGTCCGTCATGCGCTCGCCGAATCTCAAGGAGCTGCCGGATCCGCTGCGGAGCTACGTACGGCAACTGCTCGCGCTTTCCGACGGCGCGCGGTACGCGCTGATCCCCGCCTCGCTACACCTGAGTCCTGCCACCGGCGACAGTCTCACCGTGCAGCTCGCCGCGGTGCTGGCCGACGGCCGCCTCGGCAGAGTGGTGTGGCGTACGCTCGCCACCGGGAGCGGAGCGACCGCTGACGAGGCGTACCGCGCCGCCCTCGCCACCATGTTCCCGCCCGATCCTGCCGCGCCATGACGCGAGCCGTGACCCTGATCCCGGGAGATGGGATCGGGCCCGAAATCACCGAACAGACATTGAGGGTTGTGGAAGCCGCGGGCGCCCGGCTGCGCTGGGATACCCAGCAGGCGGGGATGGCGGCCGTCTCCGCCGGCGGGGATCCGCTGCCGGAAGCCACGCTGGAGAGCATCCGGCGCCATCAGGTCGCCCTCAAGGGTCCGTTGACGACGCCGGTCGGCGCGGGTTTCCGCTCGGTCAATGTCGAGCTCCGCAAGGCCTTCGATCTCTACGCCAATCTGCGCCCCGCGCTCACCATTCAGCCGGGGCGCTACGACGGCGTCGATATCGTGCTGGTGCGCGAGAACGTGGAAGGGCTCTACTCGGGTGTGGAGCATTTCATCAAGGTCGCGGACGATCCCCATGCGGTGGGCGTCTCGCAGGCCATCGTCACCCGCTACGCCTGCGAGCGGGTGATTCGCTTTGCCTTCGACTACGCGGCGCGCCACGGCCGCAAGCGGGTGAGTATCGTCCACAAGGCCAATATTCTCCGCATGGCGAGCGGGCTCTTTCTCGAAGTAGGGCGGCTGATCGCGAAGGAGTACGAGGGCAAGGTGGCCGCCAACGAATACATCGTGGACAACTGTGCCATGCAGCTCGTGCTCAAGCCGGAGCAGTTCGACGTCATCGTCACGACCAATCTCTTCGGCGACATCCTGAGCGACGAGATCTCCGGACTGGTGGGCGGCTTGGGACTGACGCCGGGCGGCAACCTCGGGGCATCGGTCGCGATCTTTGAAGCGGTGCATGGCAGCGCGCCCGATATCGCGGGGAAGGGCGTCGCCAATCCGGCCGCGCATATGCTGGCCGCTGCCATGCTGCTCGATCATCTGGGCGACGCTGCCGCGGCGCGGCGCGTCCGGGAGGGCATTACCACGACCATCCGCGACGCCGGGATCAAGACCAGCGACCTCGGCGGCACGGCGAGCACGCGGGAGTTCGGCGATGCGGTTGTTGCGCAACTCGCTTGAGCCGACTCCACCGCCGGTGCCCTGTGCCCGCTGCGAGCAACGGGTGGCCGGAATCAAGTGGGGCGATCTCTGTCCCGATTGTCAGGCCGAGCTCAAGCGGCGTGCAAGGCCGCTGGCCAGGATCATCTCCTTCGTCGCAGCGCTGCTGGTTATCGGATATGCTTGGCTCCGGATTCCCCTGGGGCCGGTCAGCCGCATCTGGGTTGCGGCGATCGCGATCGCGACCATGTTCCTGGTCCGCCGGATCGTGACCCAGATCGCGATGGAGATCATGCGAAAACCTTCGGAGGGTAAGCCATGAGAACCACGGCCCGCAGGGTTGGCCTCCTACTCCTGGGCCTCGGCACGGGGGCGTCGGTTCTCTCCGCCCAGACCTCGCTCCTGCTCTTCAAGGATGGGCGCGTCCTCGTCAACACCAGCATTCCGCTCCGAATCCCCGCAGGCCGGTCGGTGCAACGATTCCCGCTCGATGAGCACGATGCCAGCTCGCTCGTTGCGCTCGATCCCGGCGTTGTGCTCAGCGAGGTGCACTACCAGGGGCCGACGGACGACGCGAAGCTCTATCGCCGTTCGGTCGGTAGCCGGGTGGTATTCCGGAACGCGAACGGAGACACGGTGAGCGCGGTGGTGCTCGACGGGACTCCCTTTCGATTCGAAATGGCGGGCGGCATCAGCCTGAGCCCACCAGGGGACCCGCTGTTTCCTCCGCAGCTGCTCGGCTCGGGCAGGACCGTCGAGGCGACGGTCGAAGCCCAGCGGGCCCTGGAGCGATTGCGGGTGAGCTATGTCACCACGGGGGCTGCGTGGTCGGCCGGCTATTCTCTGGTCATCCGGGACGGGACGGCGGGGATCAGCGGTGCGGCGTCGCTGCGCTCGAGCGCGGTACTGACCGACAGCGCGGAGATCATCCTGCTCGATGGAGTGGTCAATCGCGTGAGCTCGTTTACCCGCGAAGCGGGAGTCGCGCAAAGGATGAGCAGGCTCGACCAGCTCAGGCTCGAGGAGGTGGTCGTCACGGGGGCGGCCGAAGCCGCGCCGGCGGTAATGCTGGGTGTGGGAGGCGTCCACCTCTACAGCTTGAGCGGCCACTACGGTCTCGTTCCGGGCATGGTTACCGTCGCGCAGCTCTTCCGGCCGGCCGTGCTGCCCATCGAGCGGATTCATTCCATTCCCGGAGCGCTTCCCTTGACCGGGAATCCACAGGCTTTTGGGCGGCAAGCTCCGACCGTGGGGCTGCACTATCGCGTCCACCGGGGCCGGGGCACTCCCTTCGGGGACCTTCCCCTGCCAGGAGGGGTAGCCCGACTCTACAAGGATTCGCCCGAGGGCAGCCGCCTGCTCATCGGGGAGGCCGTGGTGCTCCACACTCCAGCCGGTGCAGACCTCGATTTGCTGGGCGGAAGCTCGCTCGACCTCAGCGCAGTGCGAGAGGAAACCGAAGTGGGCATGGCCCAGGATTCCGTGCAGCGAGCCGATGGCGGAGTGAACATCAGGACGGTCGCTGCAATCCGCGCGTACAAGGTGACCTTCACCAACCGATCGGACAGTGCCGAGGTCGTCGAGGTGGTCGAGCGGCGCACCGGGCCGTGGAGCGTGATCACAAGCTCGGTTCCGACCGAGCGCGTTGTCCCGGACGGCATGCGGTTTCGCGTCAGCGTGCCTCCTCGCAGCGATGCGGTGCTCACGTACCGCTTGCGCATCCCGGTCAACTAACCCGCCACGCAGTTCGTGGAGCGAGCTATGCCGTGTTCTCAGCGTTGTCTCAGACTCATTGCGCTGGGAGTGCTGTCCCAGCTCATCGCGCCCGTTCTTCTAGATGCCCAAATCAGTCTCACGATCTACAACGACGGGCGGGTCCTGGTCCGGCGCACGCTGCCCACACCGCTCGCGACGGGGATGAGCACGCATCGGCTCTCGCTCGGCGTGCTCGATCCTGCCAGTGTCTTCGCGCTGGACTCCGGCGTCGCGGTGACCGGCGGCAGCTATGACGAGTCGGTCGACGAGCAGAATACCATGCGGCGGGCCGTCGGGCAGACCATCAAGTTCTGGACCGGTCGCGGTGGAATCCTTGGCAGCCCCGCCACCGATACCCTTACCGCCACCGTGGTCGGCGTCAACCCGGAGCGCTTCAAGCTGGCCGACGGCCGCATCGTGTTCCAGCGTCCAGGAACGCCACTCTACCCCGCTGAGCTCGTGTTGTCCGACCCCACGCTCGCGCTCGCGGTCCGGGCGGCAGCGGCCCGCCCTTCGCTTCGGCTCGGGTACTTCACCCAGGGCGCCTCCTGGAACGCGGATTACAGCGTGATTCTGGGGAAGGGAACCGCGCGCGTGAGCGGGCAGGCGGCGATCCCCTCTCAATCGCTGCGAGTCGCCGACGCGGAGCTGCAGCTCCTGGCCGGCAATGTCGGGACGGCCAAGCGGCCGCCCACGCCGAGGGCAATGGAGGCGATGGGGAGAGTCGCCATGGCCGACCTCGCTCAGAGCGCGGCGGAGGAGCAGCAAGTCGGTGAGGCGCACCTCTACACCATTCCAGGCCGGGTGACGCTCGAACCCGGCGTGACCAGCAGCGTCGCCCTCTTCGACCCGGCGACGGCGCCGTGGGAGCGTGCCTATGTGGTGCGCGGCCAGCTCAACTACTATGGGCCGCTGCAGCAGTACGGCAACGAACCCAATCAGGTCCCCGTCGAGGTGTGGTATACCCTCAAGCGACAGGCCAGGACCCCCTTCGGCGACCTGCCGCTCCCGCAGGGGAGCTATCGCCTCTACGAGGCCGACGACGGGGGCCGGCTCCAGCTCATCGGGGAAGCATCGGCCGGCCATACCGCGTCGGGCAACGATGTCCGGCTCCCCGCGGGTTCGGCCTTCGATTTGACCGCCACCCGGGTGCAAATGACCTACGCGACCCGCCGCGACTCTCTCCGCACGATTGCGACGGCGGATTATCGAGTGACCGTCAAGAGTGCCAAGGATACGGCGGTGACCGTCGAGGTGCTGGAAGAGCGGGGTGGCGAGTGGTCGGTGCTCGCGAGCTCGGTTCCGGCCGAAAAGCTCTCCAGCACCCGCACCAGGTTCCGGGTTAGGGTTCCCGCCAGAGGCGAGGCGGTGCTGACCTATCGAATCAGGGCGGTGTGGTGACGCCGGTCACCATCGCGCACCTCTCCGATTTGCACTTCGGCCGGGACGCCGATCTCGAGCAGATCGATGCGCTCGAGGTCGCGATCCCGGCGCTGCGCCCCGACGCCATCGTGCTCACCGGCGATCTGAGTCAGCGCGCCCGCCACGGCGAGCTCCAGGCGGCGTTGCGTTTCACCAAGACCATGCGCCATGCCGCCCCCACGCTGGTCATCCCCGGCAACCACGACGTCGAATGGTGGCGCAGTCCGTTTGGGATCCTGGGCCGGGAGCGCCGCTATCGGAAATATCGGCTCTACTTCGGGCCCGAGCTGTCCCCCCGCCTCGAAGTTCCCGGCGCGTACTTCGCGAGCGTGCTCACCAGTCATGGCGTCTCGCTCGGCTCATTGACCTGGAACCTCAATGACATCGCCGTGAAAGGGCACCTGCCCCGCGCGGAGATCGCGCGCGCGGCCAGCTATCTCCGGACGGCCCCTCCCGGGGTGGCGCGGATCATCGTCATGCATCACAACCTGCTGCGGGGTGCGATCTCCGGGCGGATGGGTCTCGCGCGCTGGCGACGCGCCCAGGCGGAGCTGCTGGCCACCGGGGCGGATCTCGTGCTCTGCGGGCATGATCACCAGGAAGGCTGCGGCCAGCTCGAGAACGCCTTCGTGGTGGGCACGGCGGGAACCCACACCGATCGCTGCCGCGGCGGCCGCGCGTCGGCCTTCAATCTCGTGTCGATCGACGAGTCCTCGATCGGCATTCAGCATCACCGCTGGGAGGCTGCCGGGCAGCGCTTCCTCCCCTCCGATCTGGAACGCTTCGCGCGAATCCGGCGGCCGTGACGGCGAGCCAGCTGGAGCTCGGGTTCGTTGACCTGCCAACCCGCTTGCGCGCCCTCGGCTTGCCCACGAACCTCCACGTCGAGACCCACGCCAACCGCCGGGTCCTCGTCTCGCTTACCGCGCGCGGTGCGCTGCGGGTGCATTCCGGCTACGCCATGGCGCCCGACGCGGTGCTCCGCGCGATCGCGCGCTGGGCCGGGCCGCGCACCCGCCCGGCAGAGCGCCGGAATGCCCAGAAGCTGCTCATCGCGTTCCCGGTGCACGAGCACGTGCCGCCCGCGCGAGAGCCGCGCCGCGTGGTCGAGCCCGCGCGCCCCGGCGACGATCGCTTGCTCGCCCGGCTCCACCAGCTCCACCGCGAGCTCAACCAGCAGCACTTCGGCGGAACGCTCGGCGAGGCCGCTCTCTCGCTCTCCTCGCGGATGCGCCGCCGGCTCGGCGAGTTCCGCCCTCCCGCCCTCCCGGCCTCCCCTCCTCCCGCCCTCCCGGCTATCGTCATTTCCCGCCGCCACTTGCGGTGCGACGGGTGGCGGGGTGTCCGCGACACCCTCGCCCACGAGCTGGTGCATCAGTGGCAGCACGAAACCGGGCGCAAGCTGGGGCACGACGCGGAATTCCGCCTCCGCTGCGCCGCGATCGGAATCGACGTCCGGGCCACGCGCCGCCTGGAGAACGATCTGTCCTGATCTACCCCCTCACCCCTCACCCCTCACCTCCTAGCTCCTAGCTCCTAGCCCCTAGCTCCTAGCATTACTTTCCCTTCGCCAACGCCCTTTCTCTCGAGGTGCTGATGGGGTTTGCCGGGGTGGATTTCTACCAGCTCGAAGGTTCGCTGTCCGAGGAGGAGCGCGCCGTTCGCGACACGCTGCGTGCCTGGGTGGACGAGCACCTCATGCCCGTGATCGGCGATTGCTACATCGAGGGCCGTTTCCCCAAGCAGCTGATCCCCGGTCTCGCGGAGCTTGGCGTGCTGGGAGCCAATCTTCCCGAGGAGTATGGCTGCGCCGGCCTCAACAACGTCGCCTATGGGCTGATCATGCAGGAGCTGGAGCGGGGCGACAGCGGGATCCGCTCCTTCGCCTCGGTACAGGGCGCCCTGGTCATGTATCCGATCCACGCCTTCGGATCGGCTGAGCAAAAGCAATACTGGCTCCCGCGGCTGGCTGCCGGGAAGGAGATCGGTTGCTTCGGGCTGACCGAGCCGGACTACGGCTCCAACCCGGGTGGCATGATCACCACGGCGCGGGAGAACCAGGACGGCTGGGTCCTGAACGGGACCAAGATGTGGATCACCAACGGGAGCCAGGCCACGGTCGCGATCGTTTGGGCCAAGACGGGAGCCGTCGACGACGTCAAGTCGATTCGCGGCTTCATCGTGCCCAGCAAGACGAAGGGGTATGCCGCCAAGGACCAGAAGGGCAAGCTGTCACTCCGCGCCAGCGACACCAGTGAGATCCATCTCGATAACGTCCAGCTGCCCAAAGACGCGTTGCTCCCCGAAAGCGGCGGCATCAAGAGTCCGCTGTCCTGTCTGACCCAGGCGCGCTACGGGATCGCGTGGGGAGCGATCGGGGCGGCGATGGCGTGTTACGACGAAGCGCTGAGTTACTCCAAGCAACGCGTCATGTTCGATAAGCCCATCGGCGGCACCCAGATCCAGCAGGTGCGCCTGGCCGACATGCTCACCGAGATCACCAAAGCGCAGTGCCTCACCCTGCAGCTAGGCCGGCTCAAGGACGCCGGCAAGGTGACCCCGCAGCAGGTTTCGCTCGCCAAGCGCAACAACGTGAGCATGGCGTGTGACATCGCGCGCGAAGCGCGGCGCTTGCTCGGCGCCAACGGGATCCTGGTGGAGTATCACTCCATGCGGCACCTGGCGAACCTGGAATCGGTGTATACCTACGAGGGGACGCACGACATGCATTCGCTGATTCTGGGGGAGGCGGTGACGGGTTTGAGCGCGTTCTAGGAGGGCGGGAGGCTGGGAGGCTAGGAAGCTAGACCATTCCCCTAACGTCCTAGCCTCCTAGCCTCCTAGCCTCCTAGCCTCCTCGCCCCTTTACAAGGAGTTCCCCCAGTGAAGATCGCGGTCTGCATCAAGCGCGTCCCGGACACCGAAGGCCGGTTCGCGATTGGTCCCGATAAGAAATCCGTCGATACGACCGGGCTCAAATTCGACCTCAGCGATTTCGATGGGTACGCCATCGAGGTGGCGCTCCGGCTCATCGAAAAGCACGGGCCCGGCGAGCTCGTGGCTGTGAGCCTGGGCCCGGAAGGAACCCAGGAGATTCTCCGCAAGGCGCTCAGCATGGGAGTGGACCGCGCGGTGCATCTCGTGGCCGACGCCATTCCGTTCGATAGCCTGGCCATAGCGTACGCGCTGGCTGCGGAGCTCAAAGAGTCCGGCTGCGACCTCATCCTGTTCGGCCGCAACGCGACCGATAGCGGCAACGCCTGTGTGGGGCCGATGACCGCCGAGCTGCTCGGCTTGCCCTGTGTCACGGCGGTGTCCTTCCTGGAGCTGCAGGATGGCAAGGGGATCGCGCATCGCGAGCTGGAAGGCATGACCGAAACCGTGACCTTTCCGTTGCCGGCGGTGCTCAGCATTGATGAGGGTATCGCGCGCCCACGGCTCCCCTCTCTCAAAGGGATCATGGCGGCCAAGAAGAAGCCCATCGATGCGCGTCCCGCCGCCCTCGGCGAGATCCGCCTCCGGCTCGAGAGCCTGGAGCTGCCCCCCGAGCGCAGAGGAGGCCGGATCGTGGGAGAGGGCGCCGATGCAGTGCCCGAGCTGGTGCGGCTGCTGCGCCAGGAAGCCAAGGTGCTCTGATGGGGGGGGCGAGCGTGCTGGCATTCGCGGAGACC
The DNA here is from genome assembly GCA_036002045.1 of Gemmatimonadales bacterium. GTDB lineage: Bacteria > Gemmatimonadota > Gemmatimonadetes > Gemmatimonadales > GWC2-71-9 > JABFSM01. Next base: position 37,269 of record DASYTT010000068.1, on the reverse strand, counting down.
CGCGCTGGCGCGCTCCGCAAGGTGGCCTATGAGACCGTGACCGCCGCCCGGCATGCTGCCGATGCGTCCGGAACGGGTGAAGTGCATGCGCTTCTCATCGGGGGTTCGGGAGTCGCGGCGGCCGCGGAGCAGCTGGGCCGCTACGGCGCCGATCGAGTAATCGTGGTGGAGCACACCGACCTCACGCGTTATAACCCCGAGGTGTTCGCGGCGACGACGGTGGCGCGGCTCCGCGCGAGCCCTTACCGCGCCGGCTTTTTCTCCGCCTCTGCTCAGGGCCGCGACCTGGCACCTCGAGTCGCGGCGGCGCTCGCTGCCGGGCTTGCCGCCGATGTCACTGGATTTGAGCTGACCGAGCAGGCGCTGGTCGCGCGGCACCCGACCTATATCGGCAAAGCAATCGCCACGCTCCGCCTGGAAGGACCGCTCGCGCTGGCCTCGCTGCGTCCCGGCGCGGTCACGGCGGTCGAGGCGCCGCGCTCGGTCCAGGTCGAGCGCGCCGAACCGGCCCTCGATCCCGGCAAGTCCCGGGTCGTCGTGACGGAGCTCGCCGAGCGCAGCGCGGCCAAGCTCGATCTCGGCGAGGCGCCGGTGATCGTGAGCGGCGGCCGCGGCCTCAAGGGTGCGGAGAACTTCCGGCTGGTCGAGGAGCTGGCCGCCGCCTTCGGAAATGCCGCGGTCGGCGCAACCCGCGCCGTGACGGATGATGGCTGGCGGCCGGCCACCGATCAGATTGGCCAGACCGGGCGGCTGGTGAGTCCGAGCCTCTATGTCGCGGTCGGCATATCGGGCGCGATCCAGCATCTGGCCGGGATGCGGACCTCGAAGGTGATCGTCGCGATCAACCAGGACCGGGAGGCGCCGATCATGAAGCTCGCGGACTACGCGGTCGTCGGCGACCTCTTCGAGATCGTGCCGCGGCTCACCGAGGAGGTCCGGAAAGCCCGCGCGGAGCATTGAGCGAGCGCATGGTTCCCGAGCGGCTGCCGGATCTGGCCGCCGATGCCGAGCGGGTGGCGCAACTGGCGCTCGAAGAAGACGGACCGCTGGACCTGAGTAGCGACGTCACCCTCACGACGGAGCGGCCTACCCGGGCGCGAGTCGAGCTCCGCGGCGAGGGCGTCTTCGCTGGGGCGACCTATGCCGCTGCCGTCGCCCGGCTTTCGGGCCTTAGCGTCGACTGGTTGGTGGGCGAGGGTGAGACTGGCGGGAACTGCATCGTTGCCCGGCTGAGCGGCGGCCTGGCCGGCATCCTTCGGGCAGAACGTCCCTTTCTCAACCTGTTGCAGCGGGCCTCGGGCATCGCCACGGCCACCCGTGCCTGTGTGGACGCCATCGCGGGAACCGGCTGCCGGGTGCTGCATACCCGGAAAACCGCACCGGGCCTGCGGCTCTTCGACGCGGCGGCGGTGGTCGCGGGAGGCGGCTCGGTCCACCGGCTGGATCTCGCCCACACGGTATTGATCAAGGACAACCACTGGCGGGCGCTCCGCGAGGCGGGGCGGCCGCTCGCGCAGGCGCTAGCCGAGGCGCGCCGCCGCGGGGCGCTCGAATGCCAGGTGGAAGTCGAATCGGCCGAGCAGCTCGAGGAGGCCTGTGCGGCTGGCGCCGAGCGGCTGCTGCTGGATAATCAGCCGCCCGCGACCGTGCGAAGCTGGGCCCAGCGGGCGCGGTCCCTCGCCCCCGGGATCGCGATCGAAGCCACCGGCCGGATCACCCTGGACAACATTCGCGCCTATGCCGGCGCGGGGGCCGATTTCGTTTCGCTCGGCGCCCTGACGCATTCGGTGCGAGCGCTGGACCTCGCGATCACCGTCGAGGGCGGCTAGGGCGAGGGCAGATCCTTGGAGCGGGTGCGGGTTACCCCGGTCACCACCCCGATGCCGAACAGGATGACGGAGATGATGACGACCCACAGCGTGGCGAGTCCCAAGGTGACCAACGCCCAGGCGACGCCGACGATCAGAACCAGGAATCCTAAGACGTAGAGTGCGAAGGACATGGGGCCGCTCCTCGGTTGCCTCTCCCCTGCTAGGACGCCGCTGGAAAGCCCCGGGAACACCGTGAAACCCTGCAGTCGCGCAATCGCTGGCAGCGAGCCACCGGCGTTATCTTCCCGACCCAACAGCTCCACAGCTCCAACTTTCCCGGAGTTCGTTGCATGGCGACCTTCACCCCGATCCGCCAGCAGCCTCCGCTCCCGCTCGATCGCCTGATTCGCGCCGACCCACCCGGACCCGAGGCGATCGAGCTGGATGTCTTGTTCGTTGGAGCCGGTCCGGCCGGCTTGGCGGGCGCGATCGAGCTCGCCACCCTGGCCCGGCGGGATGGTCGCGAGCTCAATATCGGCGTGCTGGAGAAGGCCGGTGCGCTGGGGGAGCACAGCCTCTCGGGCGCGGTGGTGAATCCGCGGGCTTTCCGGGAGCTCTTTCCCGAGCTGGCGGACTCGGAGTTTCCCTTCCGGCGGGCCGTCGAGCGGGAGCAAGTCTGCTTCTTGACGCGCCGGCACGCGCTCCGGATTCCGACGCCTCCCACCATGCGGAACCACGGCAACTATGTCGCTTCGCTCTCCGAGATGGTGCGCTGGCTCGGTGCGCGCGCCGAAGCGCTGGGCGTGAACCTGCTTGCCGGCTTTCCGGCCGAGGCGCTGCTGACCGAAGGAACCCGGGTGCGCGGGGTCCGCACCACGCCCTCGGGATTGGACCGGAACGGCAGCCCGCGGGAGGGTTACCAGGAGCCGACCGAGCTCACCGCGGCCGTCACCGTGCTGGCCGAGGGGACCCGGGGTGCCCTGGCCCAGGCTTGGCGCTCCTGGCAGGGGGTCGAGAGCCCTAACCCGCAGATCTTCGCCCTCGGCGTCAAGGAAGTCTGGCGCGTCGGCCGTCCACTCGATACCGTTGTGCATACCCTGGGCTGGCCGGTGCCGCTGGACGCCTTCGGCGGGACGTTCCTCTATCCGATGGGGCAGGACCAGGTCGCGCTCGGCATGGTGGCCGGCCTCGACGCGCCGGGCGCCAACTTCGACGTCCACGAGCTGCTGCAGCGCCTCAAGCTCCATCCGTTCTTTCGCAGCCGGCTCGAGGGTGGGGAGCTGCTGGAGTGGGGCGCCAAGACCATCCCCGAGGGCGGCTACTGGAGCTTGCCGGAGCGGCTGAGCGGCGACGGGATCCTGCTGACCGGCGATTGCGCCGGGTTGGTGGACGTTGCTTCGCTCAAGGGAATCCACTATGCCATGCAGTCGGGGATCTTCGCCGCGCGCACCGCCTTCCAGGCCCTCCAACGCGCCGATACTTCGGCCGCCATGCTGTCCGGCTACGACCGGCTGGTCCGCGAGAGCTACCTGGTCCAGGATTTGAAACGCACGAGGAATATGCGGCTTGTTTTCAAACATGGTTTTGCGCTCGCGGCGCTGGAGAACGGCCTTCTCACCCTGACCCGCGGCGCCTTTCCCGGCTGGCGCATCCCGCTGCGCGAAGACGCCGCCATGGCGCGCCGCACCGAGCCACCCCCCGCCGAGCCCTTGGTGCCTGACGGCAGGCTGACTGTGAGCAAGCTCGACGCGGTGTTCAAGTCGGGCAACGCGACGCGAGACACCATCCCGTCGCATCTCCTGGTGCCGGCCGAGGTCGAGCCCGAGCTCGCCGAGTTCTACAGCCATGTGTGTCCGGCCGGCGTCTACGAGCGCACCGCCACGGGCCTCCGGGTCAATCCGCCCAATTGCGTGGACTGTAAAGCCACCGACGTGCTGGGGCCTCGCTGGCTTCCCCGCGAGGGCGGCAGCGGCCCCAAATACCGGTTGATGTGATGCGCGCCTTGCTGGCGGAGCTCCGCCGGAACTTCTCCGAATTCTGGTCTCCCTCCGACCGGGTCTTGAGCGATATCGGCCACAGCGCCGAGCCGGTAATCGCGAAGGTCCGGATCGCGCTCGCCGTGGCGCTGCTCGTCCTGCCGTTCACCACGCTGACCTTTGCGCTGCCGGAAGAGCGACGCACCTCGCTGGCCGGCATCGTGGTGATCTGCTTCACGGTCTTGGTAGCGGTGGGCGGCTACCTGCTGGTGCATTGGAAAGCCCACGAACCCTGGCTGCCGCTGGCCAGCAGTCTGCTCGACGTGACCCTGGTGTCGGCCGCGCTGCTCGGCTTCGGCCTGCTTGCCGACCCGCATCAGGCGGTGAACAGCAAGGTCATCTTCGAGGTCTACTTCCTGGCGATCGGCGCCACCTGCCTCCGCTACGACGTCCGACTGTCGGTCATCGCCGGCGGGGCGGCCATGCTGCAGTACGCGATGATCGCGCTCTGGGTCGCCTGGTTCCACGACCTCAACTCTGTCCGTTACGCCCCCTGGACTTCCGGACGGTTCTCTTCCCGGGAGCAAGTCGCCCGGATCTTCCTGCTGGGGCTGGCCACGGTGCTCGCGACGGCCATCGTGCAGCGGCTCCGCCGTCACCGCAGCCGCTCCAGCAGCGATGCGCTGACCGGGCTGTTCAACCGGGCCTACTTCGAGGAGTTCCTGGCTGCGGAAATCCGCCGCTCCAAGCGCTACGCCAAGTCGTTCGCGGTGGGCATGGTGGACATCGATCGCTTCAAGGTCTTCAACGACAGCTACGGACACGCGGCGGGCGACGAGGCGCTCAAGGCCGTGGCCACGATCCTCCGGGGCTCGGTGCGGCGCAGCGATCTGGTGGGCCGCTACGGCGGCGAGGAGATGGTGCTGGTGATGCCGGAGACCACTCTGAATCAGGCCCGCATCCGGATGGAAGCCATTCGCGTCGCCGTCGCGGCCGAGGCCATCAAGTTGCCGAAGCGGGAAGAGCGCGTGCGGGTGACCGTGAGCGCGGGCGTCGCCTGCTGGCCGACCGACGCGGAGAATCCCGACGATCTGCTGCACATCGCGGATGCCCGGCTGTTCCACGCCAAGGCGCTGGGACGCAACCGGGTGGTCTCCTCGAGTGTAGCGGCGGCAAGTGTCTAGGGGAATCAAAAGTAGCAGGTGGCTGCTGGCAGGTCGCAGATAGGTGGTAGGTCACCTGCCACCTGCCACCTGCCACCTGCCACCTGCCACCTGCCACCTGCCACCTGCCACCTTTGATTCCTAGTTCCCTATCCGATTCACCTGCCCTAAAAAGAAGATCGTCCCGCTCAGCCGCTCCCGGATCGCGAAGAGGAAGGGCCGGTCTACGCTGAGCGTGAGCGGCGCCGAAGTGACCCCGACGCCGACCGACGTCGCGGCGGCCGCTTCGGTGCCTTCCTCGTTCACGTCGACGAAGGTCTTCTGCGTCACCCGGGTGAGAAACAGCCGCGCACCCGCTTGCGACAGGTCGGCCATGTTGCTGAAATCGGCGCGGTTCTCGTCGAAGGCCACCCCCATCCCGAGCTTCGAGAGGTCCTCCTTGAGCTCGCGCTTGTATTCGATGCGAAACTTCGGCAGGGTGAGCCCGATCTTCTGCTCGTGCAAGGCCCCGGTCCACTCGGCCCATCGCGTCGTGTCGAGCCCGTTCAGCAGGTCCGCCAGGGTGCGGCCCGGCGCGGGCAGCACGATCGTCATCCCGAACGCGCCGTTGCCGTAGAGCAGCTCGACCGCCCGGTACTCCGCCGTTTCAGCGTAGCGCTGCGTGGTGGGCGCCAGCAGCATGGTGGGAACGTTCTGAGTGCTGCCGTCCGCGGCATGGAACGGGGCCGGACGGGTGTCTTTGGGATCGAACGCCACCCGCCATTTGCCCTTGAAGTAGAGCGCGTTGATCAGGAACATCACCTCGTCGGCACGGATCTCGTCGAGGATCGTGGGGATCTTGTCGTTGGTCTTGTCCTTCACCCAGTCGTTCACGATCCCGAGCGTCGCCGGAGCCTGCAGGTCCAGGGTGCGGACTTCTGCGTCGAAGTTCGCCCGGCCGGCCGTGAGAAACGTGGGCAGAAAGGGAAACCCCGCATCCGCCCAGATCGAATTCGCGATTTGAAACTCGCTGGTGCCGTCCAGCCCTTTGAGCAGCGCGATGAGACTGCTGAAGCCGGCGTTGACGTCGGCCAGCGGCGCGCTCTCGAGCCGGAGCGCGAGCCGCATCGAATCCAGGGTCGTCCCGGCCGCCCCGTTGAGGGTCATGCCGAGCGCCATGGCGGCGCTGACCGGGGAGAGGAACAGATTGCTGTCCGGCGCCCCCGCTTCGGCGCGCGCCTCCCGCAGCAGGTCGAAGCCGAACTGATTCCCCGCGCCGATCAGCAGCGCTTCCGGCGCGCTCAGGCTGCGGGGCAGCTCGGTGAGCAGCGGGGGTGGTCCTTTCGACTCCGTCGTGAAGATCGAGCAGGCCGCGAGCAGGGAAAGCAGCGGCACGAATCGGCGCGGGGACACCCTGGGCATTGGAGTTACCTTGCCGTGGTTTGACTCAAGCTGAGGTTGCGCGCGGTGAAGCTGATCTCGTCGTCGGCAACGGCGGCCGAATAGTCGATCTCGATGCGGGTAGGATAGCCGTAGATGGCATCGTAGCTCACCATGAACGCTGCGACCTTGCGGAGGATCGCGTCGTCGATCAGGTCGAACAGGTCGGGCACGGTCTGCAGGTAACTCAACAGCGCCGACTCCACCGCGAGCTGAGAATCGCTCTCCGTCGCCGCGACCACCTGGCCGTTCTCGACCGTTACGCTGATTTCGCGTCCGGACAGGACGCAGAGACACTCCCGAATCAGCTGATAGGTGTAGGAGTCCCCGCCCTGGGCCTGCCAGCGAGCCCGGGCTCCGGCGAGCTGGTCGAGCTCGTTGGGGCCGGTGGCCGAATCGCAGGCAGCTAGCGCGACGGCCAACAGAAGCAACCAGGACTTGGGCATGGTAGCAGCCGACAAGCGCACAGGGCGTGCCGGGAGCGGTTCGTGACAACTCGTTGTGCGGCAAGGGTCGGCCCGCCGTTGCAAAATCGTGCGCTGCGGGCTGACGCGGGGAAGGGACGCCGGCGTGTCGAAGGGACACGCCGCTGACTCATTCCCCCAGGATCTTGATGATGACCCGTTTGCGGCGCTGCCCGTCCCACTCGCCATAGAAAACTCGCTGCCAGGGCCCCAGGTCGAGCTTGCCCCTGGTGACGGGGACGATCACTTCGTGTCCCACAGTGAGACTGCGGAGATGCGCCGCCGCGTTGTCTTCCCCGGTCTCGTTGTGGCGATAGCGGGACGGCTCCCAGGGCGCGATCGTCTGCTCGAGCCAGCGCAGGATGTCGTGCCACAGCCCGGATTCGTGATCGTTGACGAAGACCGAAGCCGAGATGTGCATCGCGGAAACCAGGGCAAAGCCCTCGCGAATGCCGGACGCCGCGAGTTGCGCCGCGACCTCCTCGGTGATGTCGATGATCTCCTGCCGGGCCTTGGTATGGAACCAGAGGTAATGGGTGTGAGCGTTCATGCCGGAGCTTGCCTCGTCTCCCCTCCCCGCACAAGCTAGCCCACCAGCGGCCGGGCCCGCCGGCTCGCCACGATCGAGGCGAGCATCCCGCCCGTCAGCAGTCCCAGGATCACCGCGAGCGAGAGAATGGTGGGCACATGCAGCCACGCGCTGCCGACCATTTTCAGCCCGACGAACACGAGAATCGTGGCGACGGCGGGCTTGAGGTAGCTGAACTGATCGATGGCGCCTGCGAGAACGAAGTAGAGCGCCCGCAACCCGAGGATGGCGAAGACGTTCGAGCTGTAGACGATGAACGGGTCCCGGGTGATCGCAAAAATCGCCGGGATGCTGTCGATCGCGAACACCAGGTCGCTCCACTCCACCACCAGGACCACCAGGAACAGCGGGGTCGCCAGCAGAGCCGTACCGTGACGGACGAAGAAGTGGTCCGCCTCGTACCCGGCGGTGAAGGGAAGCAGGCGGCGCGCCAGGCGCACCAGCGGATTCCGCTCGGGCTCCAGCCGGTCCGAGACACCGGCCTTGTAGAAACGGATGCCCGTGACCACCAGAAGCGCGCCGAACAGGTAGGTGATCCACTGGAACTCGGCCAGCAGCACCGCACCGAGCCCGATCATGATGCCGCGCATGAGCATGGCGCCGATGATGCCCCACTTGAGCACCCTTGCCTGCAGCGCCGGCGGCACCCAGAAGTACTGGAAGATCAGCAGGAAGACGAAGAGATTGTCGACGCTGAGCGACAGCTCGATCAGGTAGCCGGTGTAGAACTCGAGCGCATGGCGCGAGCTCTCTACCAGCCCGAGGAACAGGCCGAAGCCGAGTGCCAGGAGTCCGAGTCCCGCGCTCCAAAGGGCCGCCTCCCGGACCCTGAGAATGTGGGTCCGCCGGTTGAGGACCCCCAGATCCACGACGAGAAGGGCCAGGACCAGGCCCGTAAAGCCGATCCAGACCCATGCGTCATGCTGGAGCACCTAGAGCACGGCGGGCAGCGCCAGCAGCGCCGCGACCCGCTTTTCCGTCGGCGGATGGGTGCTGAAGAGCGAGAGCATGCCGCCGCCGTGCGCCGCGAGCGGGTTCACCTGCGCGAGTGGGGCGGCGGCCGGAACGATCTCCATGGGTATCTGGTGCGCCAGCGCATCCAGCCGCTGCAGCGCGTTCGCCAGCGGCTGAGGCCGTCCCAGAATCTCGGCGCCGACCCGGTCGGCCTCGAACTCGCGTCGGCGGGAGACCGCCATCTGGATGATCATGGCGCCGAGCGGGGCGAGCACCATCAGGGCGAGGCCGATGGCGGGATGCGCCTGGCCCTCATCGTCACGTCCGCCCCCGAAGAAGATCAGCCGCGGCAGAAAGCCGATCGCCGCGGCGAGGCCGGCCGCGACGGTCATGATCAGCATGTCCCGGTTCTTGATGTGGGCCAGCTCGTGGGCAAGCACGGCCTCGATCTCCCCGGGCGGAAGCTGGGTCAGCAGGCCCGAGGTCACCGCCACCACGGCGTGATCGGGGTTGCGACCCGTCGCGAACGCGTTGGGCTGTTCCTGCTCCGCGATCGCCACTGCGGGCATGGGCAGCCCGGCGCGCTGGCGCAGCCGGTCAATCGTGTCGTAGAGCAACGGCGCTTCTTCGCGGGTCACCGTCCGCGCCCGGTACATCCGCAGCACCAGCCGGTCGGAGAAGAAATACATCGCGAAGTTGAAGGCTCCGCCGATCAGCAGGGCGAGCAACATGCCTCCGCTGCCGCCCAGGAGCTGTCCCAGCACCAGAAAGAGGGCCAGCAGGCCCGCCATGAGCACAAAGGTCCTGGTATTGTTGTGCATCGGTTGCGCTCCCAAACGAAAAAGCGAGCCCTCGTCTCCGCCCGCGGGCGGCCGACGAAGGTCTCGCTCTGAACCGGAGGTCAGGCCTCCGGAGCCCCGGGAACCGGGCCGGCAGTAAACCGGCAGTGTTGACGATTCCACGGTCCGTCGTCCGACGGATGAGCTACTCCCCTTCAACTGCGGGAAACTAGTCTATTCCCCTTGTCGGCGTCAATTTGGAGGTGAGCTTACCGCGTAGCCAATAGCCAATAGCCACTAGCCAATAGCCCATAGCCCATAGCCCATAGCCAATAGCCAATAGCCCATAGCCCTATAGCCCATAGCCCATAGCCCATAGCCCATAGCCCTATAGCCCATAGCCAAGGATCCGAACATGCAGGAGCAAGACCGCGAACCCATCATCGCCATCTGTCTGCTGGCGGCGCTCGCCGATGGGGAGCGGACGCCGGAGGAGCGCGAGCAGTTCGCCCGGATCACCGAACGGCTCGGGGGGGCCGATGTGTCCGAGCTGGTGGGGCGGGTGCAGCGCGGCGAGCTCACCGCGGCGGAGGCGGCGCGGCGGCTCACCTCGCGGGAGGCGCGGCGGACCGCCTACGAAATGGCGATCGCCATGATCTATGCGGATGGCGAGCCTAACCCGCGGGAGCGCGATTTTCTGAGCGAGCTCAAGCGCGCCATGGAGCTCAGCGACGACGGCCTCGACGGGATGCAGCAGGAGGCGGAGTCCCTCGCCCGCGCCCCCCTGGCCGGGCCGACCCCCGCCGCGTCCGCGCCGCCGCCGCACCAGAGCACCCCGCGGCCTTCGCAAGCCGGCATCCCCGCGGTTTCCCACGACGCGGCCCTCGACAGCATGATCCGCCAGCAGGCCCTGCTGGCGGGCGCACTCGAGCTCCTGCCGCAGAACCTCGCCGCCGTCGCCATCATTCCCGTCCAGCTGCGGCTGGTCTACCGGATCGGGGCGGACTACGGCCAGAAGCTCGATGCGGCCCAGATCCGGGACCTGCTTGGCGTGTTAGGCATCGGAGCGGCCGGCCAGGTGCTCGACAGCGTGGCGCGGCGGATTCTCGGTGGCCTGGGACGGGGCATGTTCGGCCGGGTGCTCGGCGGGGTCATGGGCGGGACGGCCGGGATGGTCGCGGGCGCCGGGGTCTCCTTCGTGACGACCTACGCCCTGGGTCAGGCGGCCAAACAGTACTATGCGCAGGGCAGACGGCTCTCCCAGGCCGACCTCCGGGAGCTGTTCGTCCGCTTCCGCGCGGAAGCGGAGGCCTTACTTCCCAGAGTGCAGCAGGAAATTCACGCGCAGAGCCGTCACCTCGATCTCGGCCGGGTGCTGGCCAGTATCCGCGGCGTGGCGCCGGCGGGCTGAGCCGGAGCCTTACCAGGGCGGTTCGGCCACGTGGCGGGGATCATCCAGCAGCAGGGCGCTCGCGAGAGCGCCCTTCGGCGTCTCGTGCTGCCCCTCGGGAATGATCAGGAGGGCATTCGCCTGCACCATCGAGCTGAGAATGCCGGAGCCCTGCGGACCGGTGAGCCGAACCTCGAACCCGGTGTCGGCTGGCCGCTCCGAGACCACCGCCCGCAAGAAATGCTGCAGCGTGGGCCCCAGGGTGACCGGCTCGGCCAGGCGCACCGGCACCGTACGCCGGAAGGGCAGGGGGTGCCCCAGCAGCTTCCGGATCGCGGGGCGCACGAAGAGCTCGAACGTCACCATCGTGCTCACCGGATTGCCGGGCAGCCCGATCCAGGGCAGGCGGCCTAACACGCCAAATCCGACCGGCGCGCCCGGCCGCATCCGCAGCTTCCAGAACAAGAGCTCCGCGCCCAGCTCCGCCAGGACGGCCCGCAGATAATCGTGCTCGCCCACGCTGATGCCGGCCGTCGTGACCAGCAGATCGCAGCCGGTGGCCCGGGTCAGGTGCTCCCGCAGGCTCGCCGGGGTGTCCGCCGCCAGGCCGAGGTTGACGGGCTCCCCGCCCGCCTGGCGGATCAGCGCCAGCAGGGTGTGCGTGTTGGAGCTGGCGAGCTTCCTTCCGGAGAGGATTTCCTCGGGCTGATCGACGTCCACAATCTCATCGCCGCTGCCCAGGACACCGACGCGGGGCCGCCGGTAGACCAACGGGTGGGCCTGGGCAAGCGAGGCGAGCACACCGAGCTCGGCGGGTCCCAGCTCGCTCCCCGCGGCCAGCACCGTGGAGCCCTTGCGGATATCCTCGCCCGCCTTGCGGATGTTGACGCCGCAATCCCGATCGCTGTAGATCTCCACCACCCCGCCACCCGCCACCTGCCACCCGCCACCTTCCACCTGTGACCCACCACCTGCCACCTGTGACCCACCTGCATCTTCCTGCCGGATCACCGAGTCGGCTCCCTCGGGCAGCGGCGCGCCGGTAAAGATCCGCGCACACTCACCGGGCCCGATGGGCTTGGTCGGGAAGCTCCCCGCCGGCAGCACCTCGACGACCCGCAGCCGTTTCGGCGCGGCCGGCGTGGCACCCCGCACGTCGAGCGCGCGGGCGGCATAGCCGTCCATGGCGGAATTGGTCCAGGGCGGGATATCCAGGGGACTCACCGCGGCCTCGGCGAGCACGGCACCCAGCGCGTCGTCGAGCGGAATCCGGAGCGGCGGCTGCCGCACGAGCTCCGCCAGGATCCGGCGTGCCGCTTCGGCCGGTGCGAGCGGCGCCGTCACGGAACGAGCTGCTTGGCCTGCTCCATGACCAGCACGGTCAGCACGGTGAGCCACATGGTGTCGGAGAAGTGCAGGACGCGGCACGCGGCGGAATAGCGGTGATCGTCCGTGATGATCGCGAGCCACTGGTCCGCGTTCGCCGCGGCGGGATCGAAGAGCGGGGCTTTGGCCACTTCCTTCCGGAATACTTCGATCTTGGGGATCGGAGCGGTCTTGAATCCTTCGACGATCACCACGTCCATGTCGGAGAAATAGCGCCGCGCCAGCTCCTCCGGTCCGGTGTTGTCGCTCCGCCGCTCGAAGGCAACGCGGAGCTCGGGCGAGGCGACGACCACCCCATCGGCGCTGCCCTCGTGGAAGTGCCGCCAGGAATCGGTGCCTTCCCGGTCGACCTCGAGCGGATGCGAAGCGTGTTTGATGGTGCCGACGCGCCGCTTTTGCCGCTTGAACTCGTGGGCGAGCGCCGCCACGAGCGTGGTCTTGCCGGCATTCTTGTGCCCGATGACCGAGACGATTCTTGTCACGCTGTCATTCCGTTTGCCCGTTCCAGCTCGGCCACGGTATTCACGTTGTAGAACAGCCGCTCCGGCTCGCCGAACCGCCGGACAGTGGGCTCGGGCAGCACCGTCACCCGCACCGAGTCATGAAAGGCGATTGCTCGAAGATCGCCCCGATCGAGCGCCGCCGCCATTGCCGGCCCCGCGCGCGGCCCGTAGGCCGCGCACAGCGGCTCGACGCCCCGGCGCCCTCCGCTCGCCGGAATGCAGACGTCGGCATCCGCCAGCCCGGCTGCCAGCGTCCGGAGCAGCCCCGGTGGGACGAAGGGCATGTCCCAGGCCACGCAGACCACCGGAGCCGGCGCCTCGAGCACCGCGGTGAGCAGTCCACCCAGCGTTCCGCAGCCGGGTCGCCGGTCGGCCACCACCCGGAGATCCGGCCGCCACCCTGGCGCATCCGGGGCATTCGCCACCAGCAGCGGTAAGCTGCCCAGCGCCTCCTCGAAAGTAGCCACCAGGCGGTCGAGAATGCGCCGGCCGCCGACCTCCAGCAGTCCCTTCGGGACGCCGCCCATCCGCGTCGCGCCGCCGCCCGCCAGGATGGCTCCGGCGGTCACTTGGCTCCCTCGGGCCGGTGGTAGTGGGGCGACCCGCTTACCGCCCTCCCGACCAGCACCATCCCGGTCTGCCGCCCGATCGTAACGGCCAGCGTCGAGGGCACCGAGGGCGTCGCGATCCAGACCAGCCCGGCGCGTCCCGCCTTGGCCGCCAACTCCGCCGAGATCCGGCCGGTGACCAGCAAGCCAAGGCCCGCGAGTGGGCGGCGATTCAGCACCATCGTGCCGATGACTTTGTCGACCGCGTTGTGACGCCCGATATCCTCGGCATGGGCCAGCAGCTCCGTCCCGTCGCTGAGCGCAGCCGCGTGGATTCCGCCGGTATCGCGATAGCGCTCGCCTCGCGCGAAGAGCTGCTTGAAGAGCGCCCGCAAACGCTCGAGCGGCGGCGGCTCTCCCCTGAGCGGAACCGGCCGCAGCGAATCCGGCTCGGCCAGATAGACGCTCACGGCGCCACAGCCCGATGCCAGTACGGACCGCCGCCCCTCGGCGCGCACCTGCTCGACTCGCTCCACCGGAATCTCGGCCCAGAAGCCGAGATCCGTGGCGCAGGGCCGGAGATGGACGTCGTCGATACTCTCGATGAAGCCTTCCCCGGCCAGCCAGCCGACCGCGAGCTCCTCCAGCAAATCCGGAGTGCACATCCAGGTGACGGCCGGCTCGCCGTTCACTTCCAGCCAGACCGGCACCTCCTCCACGGCCGCTTGATCCGCCATCCGCCCGCCCCGTTTCTCGGGCCGGAGGGGCGGGGCCCTCTCACCGCTCACCGCTCACCTCTCACCGTTGTTGTCACCTCTCACTGTTGTTCACACTCGGCATACAGCGTCGGGTCCTCCGCGACGCGCACCCGCTCGAGCTGCACCCCGGCCGGCAGCCGCGCCGCGATGCGCATGAAGCAATAGCGTGCCAGCGCTTCGCAGCTGGGCAGGATCCCCGCCTCCGCAAACTCCGGAGTGTCCCGGTTGAGGTACTTCCCGTCGAAGCGCGCGACGATTTCGTCCTGGAGGATCTGGTCAAGGGCGGGAAGCTCGGCGATCATGTCGGTTTCGGGATCGAACGCTCCGCTCACCGTGACGGCGCAGCTATAGTCGTGCGGATGCGCTTCGGTCGCGCTGCCGAAGCGGGCCAGGTTCTCCTCCGCGCTCCACTCCGGAATCCAGTAGCGGTGCGTCGCGTGGAATCCGATGGTCCTCGTCAGCGTAACTCGCATTGCACCCCTGTCACCTGCCACCTGCCACCTGTCACCTTACTAGAACGGTCGGCTGAACGCATAGCTGAGCCCCACAGTGTACCAGCCGTTCGCCAGCCATTCCTTGGTGGGAGCGGCCAGCACGGGCGGCTTGGTGGGATCCCTCGACGGCGCGCTGCGGAACGAAGCCGGATAGCTGACCGACCAGAAGGAGCTGCGCGCCTCGATCCGGAGAAAGAGCCGATCCGCGAGGAAGATGCGCGCGCCGATCGCGGGAGTGAGCAGGAAGCGAGTCCGGAATTTGAAATCGCTGCTGTCCTGCTCGGTCTTGTCGGCCAGCATGAAGCCGACGCTGCCGGAGACGTACGGCGCGATCCGGTTCCAGGTCTTGCCACCGGTCACGTTGAACTGCACGATCGCCTCTGCGATCCCGGCCCGCTGCTTGATTGGTCCGCTGACCGCGGTTTCGATCGGCCTGGTGGGATCGATCACTTTGCGTTCCAGCGCGGCGTAGCTCACGGCAGCACCCAGGCTCACCGTTCCCGCCGAAAGGAAGTCGTAGCGCAGTCCGACGCTGGGCCCGTGGTGAGGAGCCGCGCCGAGCGACCCGCCGTTGCCGTTCAAGAGCCCGCTGTTGATCCCGATGAACTGCCCGAAGCGCAGCGTGCGGTAGGGGCTCTTGGCGGGATCGTGCCCTACCTGTGCCGCCAGCGAGTGCGTCAGCAACAGGTGCACCGCGCCAGCCAGGGCCAGCTGGCGCGCGAAGGATTCAAGCCGCATGCAATGCCTTTCCCGTCATGTCCACGGGCTGTTCGAGCCCCAACAGGCTCAGAATCGTGGGAGCTACATCGCAGAGCGCGCCGTGGGAGCGCAGCCGGCGCACTCCGCAGTGGACCGCGACGAAGGGAACCGGGTTCGAGGTGTGGGCGGTATGGGGACCCCCGGTTTCGGGATCGAGCATGACCTCGCAATTCCCGTGGTCGGCGGTGATCAAGAGCCGGGTCCCGCTCCGCTCGCACGCGGGCACGATCCGGCCGAGGCACTGGTCGACCGTCTCGACGGCGCTGATCACTGCGGGTAACACCCCCGTGTGACCCACCATGTCCGCGTTGGCGAAGTTGCAGAGGAGAAAGTCGTGCTGGCGCTGCTCCAGCGCGCCACAGAGCGTGTCGGTGATTCCCTCCGCGCTCATTTCCGGCGCGAGATCGTAGGTCGCCACCTTCGGTGAAGGCACCAGCACGCGCTCCTCTCCCCGATACGGCGGCTCGTGTCCGCCGTTGAAGAAGTAGGTGACGTGGGGATACTTCTCCGTCTCCGCGGTGCGAAACTGGGTCCGGCCTACATCGGACAGCACCTCGGCCAGAATCCGCGCCAGGCTGAAGGGCGGAAAGGCCTGCGCAAAGGGAAAGGTCCGGTCGTATTGCGTCAGCGTCACCAGGGCCAGCTCGGGCCGGTCTCCCACCGGAAAGCCGTCGAAGTTCGGAACGGCCAGAGCCCGGACGAGCTGACGCATCCGGTCGCTGCGGAAGTTGAAGCAGAGGACCGCATCGCCATCCTGGAGAAGGGCCAGCGGCGCCCCGTCGCGGGTCAGCACGATCGGCTTCACGAATTCGTCGCTTTCCCCCCGCGCGTACGCGTCGCGCACCGCCTGAACCGGATCGAGCGCTGGCGTTCCTTTCCCGTGCACCAGGAGCTCGTAGGCGAGCCGGGTCCTCTCCCAGCGCTTGTCGCGGTCCATGGCGAAGTAACGTCCGATCAGCGAAGCGATGCATCCCCGCGACCCGGCGATTCGCTCGAGCTCGGCCCGCAAGCGTTCCACGAATCCCGCCGCAGACCTGGGCGGCGTATCTCGGCCGTCGAGGAATCCGTGAATCGCGAGCCGCGGGACCTCGAGCCGGACGCCCAGCTCGATGCAGGCCAGCAAGTGGCTGTCGATTGCGTGCACGCCGCCGTTGCCGACCACTCCCATGAGGTGGAGCGTCCCGCCGGTCCTGCGCAGCCGCGTCCCCAAGTCGAGAAAGGGCGGAAGGCGGAAGAACTCCCCGCTCGCGATGCTTGCGGAGATCCGCACGATATCCTGCGGGACGACCCTGCCGGCGCCCAGATTCAGATGTCCCACTTCACTGTTACCCATCTGGCCTTCGGGAAGTCCTACGGCGAGACCGCTGGCCTCGAGCAGCGTGCGGGGAGAGGAGTCCCAGAGTCCGTGCCAGACCGGCGTGCGTCCGAGCTCGATGGCATTGCCTTCGCGACCCTCCCGATATCCCCACCCGTCCAGCACCACCAGGGCCACCGGGGCGCCGCCGCTCGCTCGGCCGTTTGACATGATTCTCCGCGGCGTCTACAATGCCCGATTGTGACGTTCGTGCCGCAATTTAGTCCCCCCCTAAGCAGCCTACCAGCCTCGCTTTGCCTGAGCCTGGTGCTCGCGGGAAACCTGCTCGCGCAGAGTCGCGTACGGCTCACCCAAGACACCCCGTTTCTCAAGGATCCCGGCGGCACGCAGCTCGCCACACTCAACGCGGGTACCCGCGTCACTCCCGGCCGGAATTCCGGCGGTTTCGTCGAGGTCACCTTGCAGGGCTGGATCTTTACCGCGTCGACCCGGCCCGATGCGCGCGAAGGCTTCGATCTCTCGCTCGCGACCAATGAAAACATCCGGGCCGAGCCCGATGGGGCGGTGCTGGCGCGCGCGGTGACCGGCGCGCTCTTCTCGCGCGTGGCACGGCGGGGCGGCTGGAGTCAGGTCCGCCGCCGTGGCTGGGTGCAGCGTGCTCTGCTGGCAGCGCAGCAGAGCCCGCCGAGTCCCCCTCCTTCGCCCGCGCCGCAGGCTGCGTCGTCGGCGTCTCCGTCTCCGCCGCCCCCGCCGCCCCCGCCGCCACCGGCTCCCACGGCGCAACCGCAGACATCCCTGGCGCCGAAGGTAGAGCTCCGCAGCGGTGCGACCCTTTCCCGCTCACCCGACGGCGCCGCCCTGGGCACCCTTTCCGGTGCGGAGGCGAGCGTCGAGGAGCGGGCGGGGGACTGGGTGAGGGTGCGGGTGGACGGCTGGGTCAAGCGGAATGACATCGACGGGCCGCTTTCGCCACCGCCGCCAATCACCGCGGCAATGTTGCGCGAGCATCCCGATCGGTATGTTGGGCAGACGGTCGAGTGGCGGGTCCAGTTCCTCGCGCACCAGCAGGCGGACGAGCTGCGTCCCGAGATGCCGGCTGGACGACCCTATTTGCTGGCGCGCGGTCCCCTGCCGGAATCCGGCTTTGTCTACGTCCTGCTCTCCAAGGAGCAAGCCGGCCAGCTCCAGGGTCTGCAACCGCTCGACGAGCTGGCGTTGACCGTCACGGTACGTGCGGCCCGCACGCGCTATCTCGCCACGCCCGTGGTGGAGCTGGTGCGCGTGGGGGATGCGAAGTGAGGCTCCGATGAATGAGCAGCTCAAGCAGCGCATCCTGCGCCGCCTGGAAGCCCTCGCCGACGAGCGCGGCTATCAGATTCTCGACTATGTCGAGTTTCTCGAGAGCAAGTACGCGCAGCGCTCCGCGCCGACCAACCTCTTCGCCAAGATCTCCGAAGGGATCGAGGATACCATGCGAGCCGCGCGGATCCCTATCAAGGCGATCTCCGGGACCACCGGCCTGGTGGACAGCGCCGGGAAGGTGATGAAGGGCGTGGCCGCGGCCGCGCAAAGTGTGGTGGACGAAGCGCTGCAGGCGGCTGCCCCGCCGAAGTCCCCGCCGGGAGAGCCCCCTCCGGCCCAGGTAAAACCGGCCGCCGAGCCGGGCCCGAAGGACGCCTCCTGACTTCGCCGACTCCGCACGACCAGCTCGCCGCGCTCCTGCCGCCGGCCGCGCGGCTCGCGCTGAATTACTTCGCAGCACTCGAAGATCCCGAGACCCCTGTGGTCGAGAGCTTGCCGCCTGCTGTCCTGCGCGAGGCACTGGGAGTGTCGCTCGGCGAGGAAGCCGGCTCGCTGGATGCCGTCCTGGCCGCGGCGGAGCGGACGCTCCGCTACAGCGTGCGGACCGGACATCCCCATTTCTTCAATCAGCTCTACGGCGGCGTCGATCCGGCGGGGATTCTGGGTGAATGGGTCACCGCGCTGGTGAATACCTCCATGTACACCTACGAGGCCGCGCCCGTCGGTACCCTCTGCGAGCTCGCGCTGATCGAGCGGATGAATGGGCTCGTGGGCTTTTCGTCCGGCGAGGGAATCTTCACTCCGGGCGGCAGCATCTCGAACCTCGTGGCGGTCCTCGCGGCGCGTCACCGTGCCTTTCCGCAGGTAAAGCTCCGCGGCTTGGGGTCACTCGCAGGGCAGCAACCGGTGGCCTTCCTCTCCGCGGAAGCGCACTACTCGACGCCCCGTGCCGTGAGTGTGGCGGGACTCGGCACCGCTGCCGCCGTCACGGTCCCGACCGATTCCGTGGGCCGGCTGGTTCCCCAGGCGCTCGAGCGGGCGATCAGCCGCGCCCGCGCCGAGGGGAAGACCCCCTTCCTGGTGGTGGCAACCTCCGGGACGACCGTGCCCGGGGCGTTCGATCCGCTCGAGGCCATCGCGGAAATCACCGAGCGACACGGCCTCTGGCTCCATGTGGATGCCTCCTTCGGAGGCGGCGTGCTCTTCTCGCAGCGCCACCGCCGGCTGATGGCCGGCGTGGAACGCGCGGATTCCGTGACCTGGAATCCCCACAAGATGATGGGACTCCCGCTGGTGTGCTCGGCGATCCTGCTGCGGGAGAAAGGAGCCCTCGAGGCCACCAACGCGATGCACGCCGACTACCTGTTTCACGACGCCGGCGGGCCCAGCTACGATCTGGGCGACTTGAGCCTGCAGTGCGGGCGCCGCGTGGATGCCTTCAAGCTGTGGTTCTCTTGGCTCGCTCAGGGCGCCCAGGGTTACGCGCGCCGGGTGGACCGCTTGTTCGAGCTCGCCGGAATCTTCCGGGCGCTGCTCCTCGAGCGAGAGGGCTTCCACCTGGTGCGCCAGCCGGAAGGAACCACCGTTTGCTTCCGCTACCTGTCACCCGCTGACCGCTCCTTGCGCGGCGAGGACCGCCGGCGCCGGGAGCACGAGCTGACCATCGCCATCAGGCAGAAGCTGCTCGAGAGCGGAAGCTTCATGCTCAACTATGCGCCCCTCGACGGAGCCGCCACCTTCCGGATCGTGCTGGCGAACCCCAGCACGACCGAATCCGATCTCATAGGCCTGCTCGACGCGATCGAAGCATTCGCCGCGGCACCGCTTGATTTCGCTCCGGCCCACCCGTAATCTTCTGGATGGCACCTGCCGCCCGATCCTGCGGCGCCTTCCGCCGGATTTTCTCTGCTTCACTCGTAGCGCCCTGGGTCCTGGCCGGATGAGTTCGCTCCGGCCGGGCGTCGCGCTCACGTTCGACGACGTGCTGCTCGTCCCCCGGCATAGCACCGTACACCCGCGCGACGTTTCCACCGCAAGCCGCCTCACCCGCGGCATCGCGCTGCAGATCCCCCTCGTGTCCGCCGCGATGGATACCGTGACCGAAGCCGGCATGGCCATCGCAATGGCGCGAGCCGGCGGCCTCGGCATCATTCACAAGAACATGACGGTGGAGCGGCAGGCCGCCGAAGTGGACCGGGTCAAGCGCAGCGAGAGTGGCATGATCATGAACCCGATCACCCTCGGACCCGGCCGTCCGCTGCGCGAAGCCGCCGCGCTGATGCGCCGTTTCGGGATCTCCGGTGTCCCGATCGTCGACGGGACCGGCCGCCTGATCGGCATCATCACCAATCGCGACCTCCAGTTCGAGCGCGATCTCGAGCAACCCGTCCACCAGGCCATGACGAAGGAGAACCTCGTCACTGCGCCGGTCGGCACCACCCTCGAAGAGGCCGAGCGGATCCTCGCGCGGCATCGGATCGAGAAGCTACCCGTCGTGGACGAGGCCGGGGTGCTGCGCGGGCTCATCACGGTGAAAGACATCTTCAAGCGGCGCCAGCACCCCGATGCGAACAAGGATCAGCACGGTCGGCTGCGGGTCGGCGCGGCCGTCGGCGCCGGCGCCGATACCCGCGCTCGCGCCAAGGCATTGCTCGATGCCGGCGCGGATGTGCTGGTGGTGGACTCGGCGCACGGCCACAGCGCGGGTGTGCTCGCGACCATCGACGAGCTGCGTCAGGCTTTTCCCGAGGCTCAGCTCATCGGCGGGAACGTGGCGACGGAAGAAGGCGCCCGCGAGCTCGCGCGCCGCGGCGTGGATGCGGTCAAAGTCGGGATCGGCCCGGGCAGTATCTGCACCACCCGCGTCGTCACCGGAGTCGGAGTTCCGCAAATCACCGCCATTGTGGATGCGGCGCGCGGCGCGGGGGATCTGCCGATCATCGCCGACGGCGGGATCAAGTATTCGGGCGACCTCGTGAAGGCGCTCGCCGCGGGCGCCGCGTCGGTCATGATGGGGTCCATGCTCGCCGGCACCGAGGAAAGCCCCGGCGAAAGCGTGCTCGCCGAAGGCCGCCGCTACAAGATGATCCGCGGCATGGGAAGCCTCGCCGCCATGCAGGACGGCTCGGCCGACCGGTATTTCCAGGACGGGGAGCTTTCCCCCGGGAAAATGGTCCCGGAAGGAATCGAAGGCCGGGTGCCTTACAAGGGGCCCGTCGCGGACGTACTCTTTCAGATGGTCGGGGGGCTGCGGAGCGGCATGGGGTACTGCGGTGCGGCCGACGTGGCGGCCCTGCAGCGCGACGTGGAGTTTCTGCGTATCACGACGGCGGGACTGCGCGAGTCGCACCCGCACGATGTGACGATAACCAGAGAAGCGCCGAATTATTCCGCCTAGGTGACAGGTCGCGGGTGGCTGGTGGCAGGTAGAATAGGGTGCCGCCGTCCTGCTGCCTGCATCTGCCACCTGCGACCTGCCACCTGTCACCTCGTCGTCGAGGCTTCATGAACCTCTGGGCCACCAAGTCCGTTGCCGCACTGCGCGCTGAAGCCGACGCCCAGGGCGAGCGCACCCTCAAGCGCACCCTGGGGCCCTTCAATCTCGTCACCCTCGGCATCGGGGCGATCATCGGGGCGGGCATCTTCGTGCTCACCGGTCAGGCCGCGGCGCTGCACGCCGGACCCGCCGTGCCGATCTCGATGGCGCTGGTCGGCGTGGCATGCGCCTTCGCCGGACTCTGCTACGCCG
Source organism: Gemmatimonadales bacterium (assembly GCA_036002045.1). Classification (GTDB taxonomy): domain Bacteria; phylum Gemmatimonadota; class Gemmatimonadetes; order Gemmatimonadales; family GWC2-71-9; genus JABFSM01. Next base: position 15,911 of record DASYTT010000068.1, on the reverse strand, counting down.
AGATGGCGAGCGCCGTCCCCGTGGCCGGCAGCGCCTATACCTACTCCTACGCCACGATGGGCGAGCTGGTCGCCTGGATCATCGGCTGGGACCTGGTGCTGGAGTACGCCGCCGGAGCCGCCACCGTCGGCGTCGGCTGGTCGGGCCACCTCGTCAGCCTGCTCGGCCTCTTCGGCATCCACCTGCCCGCCAACCTCACCAACTCTCCGACCGTGTGGTGCACCGCGGGACAGGTGCAGAGCGCCGTGGCCGGCTGCGCCCACACCGGGCTCAACCTGACGGGAGCGCTGCTCAACCTCCCGGCCGTCTTCGTCGTCGCCCTGATGTCCACCATTCTGGTGATCGGCATCAAGGAGTCCGCCCGGGTCAACAATGTGATCGTGATTCTCAAGGTCACCATCGTCCTGGTGATCATCGCCATCGGGCTCATGCACCTCAATCCCTCGAACTGGAAGCCCTTCATTCCGCCCAACACCGGCGAATGGGGGACCTTCGGCTGGTCGGGCGTGCTGCGCGGAGCCGGCCTGGTCTTCTTTGCCTACATCGGCTTCGACGCCGTCTCGACCGCGGCGCAGGAAGCCAAGCGCCCCCAGCGCGACATGCCGATCGGCATCCTCGGCTCTCTCGCGATCTGCACCTTGCTCTACGTCGCGGTGTCCGCCGTCCTCACTGGCATCGTGCCCTACAACGAGCTCAACCAGGCCGCCCCCGTCGCCTACGCCATGGAGAAAATCGGCGCGCCCTACTGGGTGCGCATCTCGATCGATATCGGGGCGGTCCTGGGGCTGGGCTCGGTGATCCTGGTGATGCTGCTCGGCCAGTCGCGCGTGTTCTATTCGATGTCGCGCGATGGCCTGCTGGGCCGCTGGGCCGGCCAGGTGCACCCCAAATTCCGCACGCCGTACCTCTCGACGATCTTCACGGGCGTCGCGGTGGGGATTGCCACCGGGATGCTCCCGCTCCAGCTCCTCGGGCAGCTGGTGAATATCGGGACGCTGCTCGCCTTCGTACTGGTCTGCGCCGGGGTGTTGATCCTTCGCAAGACGCGTCCTGACCTCGAGCGGCCCTTCAAGACGCCGCTGGTGCCGCTGGTGCCGATCCTCGGCATTCTCTGCTGTCTGGGCCTGATGCTGACGCTGCCCGGCGACACCTGGCTCCGCTTGCTGGTGTGGCTCGTGATCGGATTCGTGATCTATTTCGGGTATAGCCGGCATCACAGCGTGCTGCAGCGGGAACGAGAGGCTGCTGGCCAATAGCCCATAGCGCATAGCCCCTAGCCACCGAGGCTCCATGAATTTGTTCCGACGCAAATCTATCGCGACCTTGCAGGCCGAAGCGGCGGGCGAGCACGGGCTCAAGCGAGTCCTCGGTCCGCTCAACCTGACCATGCTGGGCATCGGCGCCATCATCGGCACCGGCATCTTCGTGTTGACGGGGACGGTGGCCGCGCAAAACGCGGGGCCCGCGGTGGTGCTGTCCTTCGGGCTCGCGGGGGTGGCGTCGATCTTCGCGGCGCTCTGCTACTCGGAGTTCGCCTCCACGGTGCCGGTAGCGGGCAGCGCCTATACCTACGGGTACGCCACCCTGGGCGAGTTCTTCGCCTGGATCATCGGATGGGATCTCATCCTCGAGTACGCGCTCTCGGCGACCACCGTGGCTATCGGGTGGTCGGGCTACGTCGTGAGCTTCCTGGGCAAGACCCTCGGCATTCACATACCCGCGGCGCTCTCGGCCGCGCGGGGAACCTGCGTGTCGCTCACCACCGGCACTTCGCAGATGGCGCCTTCCTGCGCGGCCCTCACGGATGGGGGGCCCTGGGTCGCGGCCGTGTTCAATCTGCCCGCCGTCCTGATCATTGCAATCGTGACGACGTTGCTGGTTATCGGCATCAAGGAATCGGCCAACTTCAACAACATCATCGTGATCATCAAGGTCGCGGTGGTGCTCGTGTTCATCGCGCTGGCCATCAAGGCGATCAACCCCGCCAACTGGCATCCCTTTATTCCGCCCAACGAGGGGACGCGGGAATCCTTCGGCTTTTCCGGCGTGGTGGCGGGTGCCGCGGTGGTGTTCTTCGCCTACATCGGCTTCGACAGTGTGAGTACCGCCGCGCAGGAGGCCAAGAATCCCCAGCGGGACATGCCGATCGGCATCATCGCGTCGCTACTCATCTGCACGGTGCTCTATATCGTCGTCAGCGCGATCGCCACCGGGGTCATGCCGTACCGGCAGCTCAACGTGCCCGACCCGATCGCGCAAGTGGCTGACTATGCCGGGTTAGGCTGGATCTCGGGCCTCATCAAGCTCGGAGCGATCGCGGGGCTGACTTCGGTGATCCTGGTGCAGCTCTACGGCCAGTCGCGCGTGTTCTTCTCGATGTCGAACGACGGGCTGCTGCCGCCCTTCGTCAACAAGATCCATCCCAGGTTCCGGACTCCGTATCTCACGCAGATCCTCGTCGGGGTGGGCGTGGCGATTCCCGCCGCCTTTCTCAACGTGCGGGAGGCCGCCTCGCTGGTCTCGATCGGAACCCTGCTCGCCTTCGCGATCGTCGCTGCGGGCGTCATGGTGCTCAGGGTGCGAGACCCCAACCTGCACCGCCCCTTCCGCACCCCCTGGATCTGGTTCGTCGCGCCGATGGGTGTGCTCTCCTCGCTCTACCTCATGACCGGGCTGCCGCTGCGCACCTGGATGCGGCTGGTCATCTGGCTGGTGATCGGCATGCTGATCTACTTCGCGTACAGCGTGAGAAAGTCGAAGCTGGCGACAACCTAGCGAAGAGGGAAAAAGGAAGCGGGAAGAGAGAAGAGGGGCAGTTCCCCCTTCCCTCTTCCCTCTTCCCTCTTCCCTCTTCACTAGCTTTCCAGCATGTCCATCACCCTCAGCGCCGAGAAGCTCACCGCCGCCCAAGCATTCGCGGAAATTCTCACCGCTGGAAAGCGGGTCTGCCTCACCACCCACGTGAATCCCGACGGGGACGGGATCGGCAGTGAAGTGGGCTTGATTCATTTGTTGCGGGGACTCGGGATCGACGCCGTCGTCGCCAACCCTACCGCGACCCCCGACCGGTTCGCCTTTCTCTTTGCCGATCTCCCCCGGGTGGACCGCTCGCCCGAAGCCATCAAGGCGCTGCGCAGCGCCGAGGTGATCGTGGTGCTCGACATTTCGGATCTCGGGCGCCTCGGCATGTTGAGCCAGACGGTGGTGGAGCAGGGGGTCCCGGTTGCCTGTATCGATCACCATGTGAGTCCGGGAACCCTGCCGCCGGGCCCGCGCTATCTCGATCCCGGCGCGGCGGCCACCGGGGAGCTCATCTGCGAGATCGCGCTGGCCAACCGCTGGCCGCTCACACCTGCCGTCGCGCGGGCGCTCTATGTCGCGCTGGTCACCGACACCGGGGGATTCCGCTTCAGTAACACGCACCCGCGTACCCTCCGGATCGCGGCCGAGCTGCTGGAGACGGGGCTCGATCCCGAGAGCATCTACCTCGATGTCTATGCCGGCGCGCCGAAGGGCCGCCCCCGGCTCCTCGCCGAAACACTGGAGACCCTGGTCGTGGAGGAGGCTGCCGGTCTGGCCTGGGTGACGGTGCCGCCCGGCGCGCTGGAGCGCCATGGGGTCGGGGTGGACGATCTCGACGGGATCGTCGAGTTCCCGCGCTCGGTGGCCGGGGTCCGGATGGCGGTGCTCTTCCGCGAGATGTCGCAAGGCCGGGTCAAGGTGTCGCTGCGATCCGTCGGCGAGGTCGACGTCGCCGCCTTTGCCAGGCCGTACGGTGGGGGTGGCCACAAGCACGCCGCCGGCGTCGCCCTGCCGGGGGCGCTTCCCGAGGTGCAGGCGATCATCCTTGCGGCGGCACGCGACTATCTTCAAAGCATAGCCCCTAGCCCATAGCTCATAGCCCAACATGCCCGACACTCTCGAACGCATCGAACAAACCCTCGACACGCTGCGGCCCTACATCTCCTCGCATCGGGGTGTGGTGGAGATCGTGGACTTCGACGAGGCCGACGGGGTGCTGCTGCTGCGGCTCGGCGGCACCTGCTCCGGCTGCAGCGCGTCCTCCATCACCTTGCGCCAGGGCATCGAGGCTCGGCTCCGCCAGATGGTCCCCGAGGTCAAGCAAGTGGACGCGATTTGAGCGAAGCCCCGCCCCCCCTCCAGGCGCAAGTCGGCGCCGCGCTGGCCCGCATCAAGAATCCCCGGCTCGACAACGACCTCCTCTCCGCCGGCATGATCCGGGATCTCGCGGTTACCCCGGATGGCAAGGTGAGCTTTACGGTCCTGCTCTCCCGCGAGGATCCTGCGACGCTGGTGCGCGAGGCGCGCAACGCCGTCAAGTCAATTCCGGGTGTGCAAGCCGATGGCGTCAAGATCACAGTGGTGGATCCCGCAGGTGCGGCCAAGCCCACCCACGGCCCGCCGGGGGCGGAGCCGCAGTCCACCGGTTCGATCCCCGCGCCGGTGCCGAGCGAGCTGCCGCACCTGGGCCGGGTCATTGCGGTGAGCTCCGGGAAGGGCGGCGTCGGCAAATCCACCGTCGCGGTGAATCTCGCCATCGCCCTGGCGCAGCAGGGCCACCGCGTCGCCGTGATGGATGCCGACATCTATGGGCCCAACATTCCGCGCATGTTCGGCGTGTTCGACAAACCCGTGGTGATCGGCGGCCGGCTCCAGCCGCTCAAAGCCCACGGGGTCAAGCTGATGTCTATCGGCTTTCTGGTCGATCGCGACGCGCCGGCCATCTGGCGCGGCCCGATCATCATGAAGGTCATTCAGCAGTTTCTGCGCGACGTCGAGTGGGGCGAGCTGGATTATTTCCTCGTCGACATGCCGCCGGGCACCGGCGACGCCCAGCTCTCGCTGGTGCAGTCGGTGGCGGTGTCGGGGGGGGTGATCGTCACGACTCCGCAGGAGATGGCGGTGGGCGACGCGCTGAAGGGCGCCAAGATGTTCGAGCGGGTGAACGTGCCGGTCATCGGGATCGTGGAGAACATGGCGCCCTACACCGATCGCGCGAGCGGGATCCGCTACGCCTTCTTTGCGGAAGGGGGCGGCGCGCGCTTGGCGGGGGAGGTAGGAACCGAGCTGCTGGGTTCGGTGCCGCTGCAGCCGGGTCTGGCTGAGCTGGCCGATGCCGGCTCTCCGATCGTGGTCGCCGAGCCGGAGAGCGCAGCCGCGCGCGCGTTATTCTCGATCGCGGAGCGCTTCCACCGCCAGGCCGGCGCGCGCGCGATGGCACTGCCGGTAATCAACCAGTAAGTTTGCGGTCATTCTGCTCGTGGCCTGGATCCCTGGCCTCGGCGTTTTCCATGTACCGGAGGAATGATTCAGCTCCTGCTGCTCATCGCGGTCGCCTCCATCCTGTTGCACGTGGTGAGAGGGCGTCGCCCCGTTGTCTGATAGCCTGACCTGAGCTAGGCGTACCCCAACCCGGAATTTCAATGTCCCGTATTCCAGCCCTCATGAGCGTTTACGCGCTCCTGGCTCTGAGCTCGAGCGCCGTGTATGCTCAGGTATCCAGCGATTCGTTGCAGCGCGCGGTCCCCGTACTCTCTGGCACGGCGACCTGCCTCCAGGACGGGCTTCCGTTCGTAGCTCGCGCCTCGAGTGCGCCCGCTGAACTCGGCCGCGGACCCATGGTAGGAACCACGCGCCTCGGAATCTTTCAGCCCCGGGTGTCCGATGCCGCCGCTGCACGCGACCCGCTCGCCGCAATGCGGGCCGCCAGTCTGCGTCACCGCGGCCCCGGCGTGGCCCTCATGCTGGTGGGTGTGGCCGGGGTGGTTACCGGCCTGATCATCGACGAAAGCTTGATCACGATCCTTGGCGCTGGGACCGGACTCGTGGGGCTGTATCTGTATCTTCGCTGAGGCTACTGTCCCTCAACTGCGGCTTACGGTCGCCAGGGGCTGGAGCTGGGAGGACTTCGGGTCCACCGGTCTCTAGTGCGCCGCGCATCGTTCACGACACGCAGGAGCAAGAAGACCGCGACAGCGCCGCTGAGCGCGACGAGTATCGAGCCGCCAAGACTGAAGGGGACCCCGACGCCTAGTGCGCCGAGCAGCCAGTTGCCCAGCAAGGCGCCGGCGATGCCGATGAGGATGTTGCTCGGAAGCTCGTAACCGACCCCGCCGACCATACGATCGGACAGCAGGCCGGCGAGCAGGCCAACGATGATCAGGGTGAAGAAATGCATCGGAGCCGCTTCCCCCAAGAGTAGAAATCTTCCAGCATTTCACCATCCATCGCAGGCTGGGTTCGCCGGACTAGTCCCGATGCCGGTTGGCGGACACCGGGCGACTGAATAAACTTCGAAGTCTGAAGCTCAGAATCGGGCGCGAGCTCCGAGCAGGAGATCGAGCATCGCCCGCCCGCGATAGCTGCCGACGAGACTGCCTGCGGCCAAGGCGACATTCATTCCCCCCATCCTGGTTCCGAGCGAAATGCTGAGGGACCCGGTGAGACCGGAGTCGCTGGGACCTCTACGGCATGACGCCGCACAATTCTCCTGGCCGAAATGGTAGCGTCGTGCTCCGATCCCCACCGCCAGCTCGGCGGCGGGCCGGCCTCTGAAGGCGATCAAGACTTCCCCGAGCGCAAGGAGGGTATGGCCGTTCGAGCTTCCTGCTTTGCCGGCACCGCCGGATCGGATCAAGGTCACGCTGCCGGCCGTGAGTGCGGCCCCTCCTCGCATCCGAAACGCCAGGATGGATCCACGACGGAGGATGAGGCCGCCCGTGATCAACGGGGCCGCTTTCGATCGCGTCCAACCGGGCCGACCCGGGCTCAGAGCCCGAGTCGGGATGATCATCCCGGCCCCAGCCTCGAACTGCAATCTCACAACTCGACTTTGGCCGGACACCGGTGATCCTGCCAGGGCGCACAAGCTCAGTCCCGTCAGGGTGCCGAGCAGCTTACGTCGCATGGACATGGCTCAGCACCCCCTCCCAGCCGGTGATTACTCAGTGGCTACGGACTAGGGAGTTCCGACTCCCTAACCCCTAACGCCTGCCCCCTAATACCATCCACCGCCGCCCAGCCCGTGCCATTGGGTCCGTAGGGTACTCTCACTCGCCGGTCTTGCGTGGTTGGTCAGCCAGCGCCGATCACTTCGACGGATGCGCCCCGGCCAACTTCTTCAGCGATTCCTGGCGCGTCTCGCCGCGACCGTTGGCCTGCCGCGCGGGACTGCCCGCGTACGTGCCGACCCGGATGCGGATCTTCTTCGGCTGCGGCAGCGTCGCCTTCTGAATGCGGACGTGGAGCATGCCGTGCTCGAAGTTGGCATCGATCTTGTCGGTGTTGACACCCTGCGGCAGGTGGAAATGGCGCATGAACGGCCCGACGTTGCGCTCGACGAGGTGGTACCGCCCTTCCTCCCCCTCCTCGAATCTCTCACCGCGAATCATCAGGACACCGTCTTGCGCGGTCACCTCGACGTCTTCCGGCTTGATGCCCGGCAGCTCGACCGCGAAGGTCAGCTCGTGCTCGGTCTCGCGGATGTCCACCGGAGGGGCCCACTCACTCCGCCCGTTTGGGCGGCTCCCGGACGTGCCCTGGAGCAGCCGGTCGAGCTCCCGTCGCAACCCGACGACGGGGGTGGTCTCAGCAGGTGCGTATAACATGGTGCCCTCTCTCTGACGAGGGGCCCTCGCTACCGATTCACCGGACAGCCGGGCCCCGATGGCTTCCAGTTCGTTTTCTTGCTCAACCCACTTTGCCGCTAGTACATCCCGCCCATCCCGCCGCCCCCCGGCATCGCGGGTCCCGACTTCTCTTCCTTCTTCTCGACCACCACGCATTCGGTGGTGAGCAGCAGGCCAGCGATCGAAGCGGCGTTCTGCAACGCCGTCCGGGTGACCTTGGTCGGATCGATGACACCGCTCTTGACGAGATCCTCATAGGTGTCGGTTTGAGCGTTGTACCCGAAGTTCTTCTCCTTCGACTCCCGCACCTTGGCCAGGACGATCGAGCCTTCCATCCCCGCGTTCTGCGCGATGATTCGGAGCGGCTCCTCGAGTGCCTTGCGGACGATCTCGACGCCGATCCTCTCGTCGTTGGTGCCCTTCACCTTGTCTAGGACTGCTTGGGCCCGGATCAGCGCGACGCCACCACCCGGAATGATTCCCTCCTCGACGGCCGCGCGGGTCGCGTGGAGCGCGTCCTCGAGGCGGGCCTTCTTTTCCTTCATTTCCGTCTCGGTCGCCGCTCCGACGTGGACCACCGCGACACCGCCGGAGAGCTTGGCGAGCCGCTCCTGCAGTTTCTCCTTGTCGTAATCGCTGGTGCTCTTGTCGATCGCCACCTTGATCTCGGCGATTCGGCCCTTGATGTCGTCGGGCTTGCCCTTGCCGTCGATGATCGTGGTGGTGTCCTTGTCGATCACGATCCGCTTGGCCTGGCCCAGATCTGCCAGGGCGGTGTTCTCGAGCTTGAAGCCGAGCTCGTCAGAGATGACCTTGCCGCCAGTGAGTTTGGCGACGTCGGTGAGCATCTCCTTGCGGCGGTCGCCGAAGCCGGGCGCCTTGACGGCGCAGACCTTGAGGGTACCGCGGAGCTTGTTCACCACGATCGTGGCGAGCGCCTCGCCCTCGACGTCTTCCGAGACGATGAGGAGTGGCTTGCCTGACTGCGCCGCCTTTTCGAGGACCGGCAGCAGATCCTTCATTGCCGAGATCTTCTTGTCGTGGATCAGGACGTAGGGGGCTTCGAGGACCGCCTCCATCTTTTCCGGATCGGTAATGAAGTAGGGGGAGAGGTAGCCCCGGTCGAATTGCATCCCGTCCACGGTCTCCAGCGTGGTCTCGAGGCCCTTCGCCTCTTCGACCGTGATGACCCCGTCCTTGCCGACCTTCTCCATCGCGTCGGCGATGAGATCGCCGATTTCCTTGTCGCTGTTCGCCGAGATCGCGCCAACCTGGGAAATCTCCTTCCGGCCCGCCGTCTTGGTGGAGAGCTTCTTCAGCTCCTCGACCACGGCGTCAACCGCGCGGTCGATGCCTCGCTTGAGCTCCATCGGGTTGGCGCCCGCGGTCACGTTTTTGAGTCCTTCGCGGTAGATCGCCTGGGCCAGCACGGTTGCCGTGGTTGTGCCGTCGCCGGCCAGGTCCGAGGTTTTGGTGGCCACCTCCTTCACCATCTGGGCACCCATGTTCTCGACCGGATCGGCGAACTCGATTTCCTTCGCCACGGTCACCCCGTCCTTGGTGATGGTCGGCGAGCCGAACTTCTTGTCAATGACGACATTGCGGCCCTTGGGGCCGAGGGTCACCTTCACGGCTTCGGCGAGCGCGTCGATGCCCTTCTTGAGCTTCGCGCGGGCCTCAGCCTCGAACAGCAGTTCCTTTGCGGCCATAATGGTCTCTCTTCTCGATTAACCGAGCTTGGCGAGGATGTCGGAGGCCTTGATGATGATGACCTCTTCTCCCTCCAGGGTGATGTTCGTGCCAGTGTATTTCCCGTAGAGCACCTTATCGCCGACCCTGACGTCCATCGGGATCCGAGCGCCCTTTTCGAACCGCCCCGCTCCCACGGCGATGAGGCGACCTTGGGTGGGCTTCTCCTTCGCGGTATCGGGGATGAACAGCCCGCCGCGCATCGTTTCGGCCTCGTCGTCGGGCGCGACCACAACCCGATCCTCGAGGGGGGTGATCCGGAGTTTCGGCTTCGCCTTCGTTGCAGTAGACATCGCAGACTCCTCTGGTGCGTGAACGTGATGGCCAGCCGCCGCCCCCCGGGCGCGTACTACGCGGCGCGGAAATGCAGGGGATCCCGGAGACTTTGCAGCTCGCGGTAGTAGTAGAGGGCGGTTGGCCGCTTGCTTTTGAATCTCAGCCTTTTCAACATCTCCAACTCCTCCACGGTCGCGGTGCCGCTCAGCGAAGGGTCTTGCAGGAATTCGCGTAACCCGGGCTCTTCGAGCGGTCCTTCGGGGCCGCGCTCGACGAACCCAAATTTCTTCACGGGCTCGGCGGCCACTCGGTGGTTCAGGCTGATGTCCAGCCCGAACGTCGCGAGATCGACGTCCCAGGAGGCGATCAGCGGATCCAGGAACGAGGCGCAGTGTTCGGCGGAGACATGGAAGATGTCGGTATCGAGAAACTCGAGCACGATGACCCGCATCTCTTCGTAGCTGCGACCGCTCAGTCGCGCGACCTTGTGAAGCCAGTCGGCATTCTGCAATTCCTCTTGGGCTACGCGCTTCACCACCTCGAGCAGCTTCTCGGTCACCAGGCGCTCGAGCTCCCCGAAGGGCTGCCGCTCGAAGATCGCGCGGACGTGCGCTGCGCTGCTGGGAGCACATTTGCGCAGGATCAAGGCGCGGACTTCTCGGAACAGGGGGGCGGGCTCGTCCCCCAATTCGCGTTTCAATTCTTGCTTTCGCTGGGCGGCAGCGACTTTCGCGAGCTCCCCCGGCGGGAGTTTCAGGAACTTGTCCATCTTGTCATAGATGTCGGTCCGGTTCGGGGCGGGTGGAGCCTTTTTCCGGGTCAGCAGCTGCGAGACGTAGGATTCGGTGACCCGGGCCGCCCGGGCGAGGCCCTTCTGCTCCAGTCCCAACTCATCGAGCCGCCGCCGGATTGCCAACGAGACATCCACGCGCCCCTCCCCAGGTAGGTCTTATCTGAATTAACCAATCTTGGTAAAGTAAGTATACTACTAGATGACATTCTTGACAAGATTGGTAAACTAGGCTAGTTTAAAGCCGTTCAGCAGCACCCTGCAGGTCCCGAGGTTCATGTGGTCACCAAGGAGTCGTTTATGTACGCACGCAACGTCACGCTGCACCTCAAGGCCAATCAGGCCAGCGAGTTTACCCGCACGCTGGAGACGGACGTCCTGCCCGTGCTCCGGAAGCAGAACGGTTTCCAGGACGAGCTCGCGTTCATCGGGTCGAATGGCACCGAAGCGGTGTCGATCAGCCTGTGGGATCGCAAAGAGAGCGCGGACGCCTATGGCCGCGACACCTATCCGGCCGTGCTGAAGACCCTGGACAAGGTGGTTGACGGGACGCCGAAGGTGGAGACCTACGAGGTGTCTACCTCAACCTTCCACAAGATCGCGGCGCGCAATTAAGGCTGCTTGGGCTCGCCAGGAGCCAGCGGTTGGTTGCAGGGGCGGGGGGCGGCTGAGTCCGTCCCCCATTCTTTTCCTCGGGAAGGGGCGGCGACTTGCACGATATTTTTTGCTACCGGTGCGGCGGGTTCATGAGCTACCGAAAGCGAATCTCCTATCGGCTGCCCTCTGCCACGACACTCCGGGTGACCGCCCACGGCGGCGTCTGTTCGTGCAGCGTGCCGATCCTGGACGGCCCGCCGCCCGGGTTCGCCTCAATACGGGGAATGCCCAGTGACAAGGGTGAGCCTGTGTCAGACGGCCGTTCGCGCCAACGCTTCCCGAAGAACCTCAAGCTGTGATCGGGCGCGGATCGCTACCGCCACTCCACTCGCACCCCGCCCAGCGCCGAGCTCACCTGCACCTCCACTTTGCGCTTCGCGGCGTCGTAACCCGCTGAGGTATACGTCTTCCCGCTCTTGGTGAATCCCTTCGCGTCGAACCCGGCCAGGAACCCGCTCATCGTTACCCGAAGGCCGAGCGCCTTCGGCGCCCGCAACGTCACGCCGCCGAGCGCCATATTGAGCTCGAGCTGGGCATCCGCGGGCCAGTTCCCCCCCAGATCGAGCGTCACCGAGCCCACCCCGCCGTGGACCTCCCAGCGCGGGCAGCCGCTGTTCCCTGCCTGCTCGACCATCACCTCTCCCGCCCCCGAGCTGATCGAGGCGGAGCGGCAGGTTCCCGGGTTAGGCTTGGCGAAAGCCACGGCCATCCGGCTGGCGCCGCTCTTGAGCGTGAGCTCCGCGAGCCGATACTCGCCCAGCTCGAGCGTCGCCTCCGCGGCGCCCAGCGAAACGTCCAGCGTGAGATCCACCGATTTGGCCAGCGTGATCATGGCGGTCTGCGGCAGCGCGTTCTTGAGGCCGACGCGCACTCCGCCCCGGCCGATGCCTTCGACCCCCAGCTTCACCACGCCGCCGCCGGCGTCATAGCTGCCCACCGGCTGAAACCGCTCGGCGTCGTACGCTAGGGAAAGCTGATAGAGGCGGTCTGCGGCGGCGGGACCCAGCACCAGCTTGCCGGCGGCGAACTCGAGCTCGGCGCGCAACCGGGTCTCACCGCGCAAAGGGCGGGAATACTCGAAGTCCCGCATGGACTGCGCCTGCGCAGGAGCCGCAGAAAGCAGCAGCAAGACGAAGCCCGCTTTCAGGGCAGTCCCCCTCTCACCTCTCACTTCTCACTTCTCACTGTTTTTAAGCGGTCGCTTCACCGCATCCACCCCGAACTGCGGGGTAGCCCAGAGATATTCGTCGGTCAGCGCTTCGGGCGGCACGTAACGGCCCGCGAAGGCCGGCCGAACGCCGCCGCGCGACAGCAGCGCGGCGCCGAAGCCGATCGTGGCGAGCAGCCAGGTGACCAGGAACGCCGCCGCGAACACCAGCCCGCCGGCGACCGGGACCCAGCCGAAGAGCACCCAGCCGAGCCAGACCGCCGCCACCGTCGAGAGCCCGAGCAGGATGTAGCGATAGCTGTTCGCCGAGCCGATACGCGCTCCCGCGGCGATGCGCCGGCGGAGCCGTTGCTCACCCATGGCGTGGAGCACCGCCAGGAATCCTCCTACCGCAAGCGCGAGTATGAGCAGAGGAACGATGATGAGCACGAAGGGAACCAGCAGGATTCCGACGATGCTCAAGACCAGCCCCGTAACCACCATCCCCAGGGAGGGCAGCACCACGATCTGCGCCAGGAGTCCGGTCAGGAAGGAACGGAACAGGCTGTGGGTCACGGTGTCCGAGATCAGCTCGAGCTGCGGATGGGCGAACAACACCATTCCAAATCCGAGCAACCCGAGCGTGAACAGCAGGCCGGCCAATCCCGCAGCCCTGGTGAGCACGCTGCCGGGTCCGCCGGAAACCGATCGCTCCGCGACCGACGCTCCCCCCCCCAGGGCCCGACGCTCACCCTGGATCGTCCCTCCGCGCTCGCGGATCGCGCCGCCTAGCGCGAGCGCGTCACCCGCCACCACGCCACCCGGCTGCAGCACGATGTCCCCGTCGAGGGCCACCAGATTCCCGCTAACCCTGCCGGAAACTTCCGCGTTGCCGTGAATGACCAGAAGGTTGCCGGTAACGGTCTGCCCGGCTGCTATCCGGTAATCACCTCGGTGCACCTGACCGTTGGGGACGCTGACGGCAGCTTCGTCCGAGAGACTGCGCAGCCGGCTCTCGAGCCGGACCGGATCTCCCAGGTTGCCGAGCTCCACGACGACCCGCTCCCTCTCCGGTTGCGCGGAGCTTACGGACGCCAGAGCAGCCAGCAGTACTGCGGAGAAGAGGACCGCGCGCTCACCAATTGGCATCGGGAACCGGCCGGCTCGACGGAACCAGAAGGCGGCGCAGGGCAAACATTGCCGCGCCATACCCGACCAGGAGAAGGCCCCCGATGAGCGCCAGGCGTCCGGATGAAGAGACGGCCTGACTGAGCGTCCCGAACCAGGGCTGCTCAGTAAGATTCGTCGCCAGCACTCGAACGCCCAGCCACAAACCGCGACCGATTTCCGCCGCGGCGTTGTTCAGCCAGCTGAGCAGCAAGCCACGATTGAAGAGCGACCAGCCGATGCTCGCTCCGATCCCGAGCAGGAGCGAAGCCGCCAAGGCGACGCGAGTCCACCGGAACGCGCGGGTCGCGGCCGGCTGCACCTGCACCCGCGCCATGACGCGATCGGCGAAGCCCGGGTTGGGCTCAAAGCTTGGCAACCTCGCGAGCGCATCGAGCAGGGCGCGATCCGCGAGCGCCAAACTGCGGCACTCGGCACACTCTTCGAGATGTTTGAGGGATTCGGTGCTCAACGACGCAGAATGAAACGCGTCGAGATCATCCGCTGTGAGGTGATTGATTGGCCATTGTGTCATAAGCAAATCCTTTACGGTCGTAGCGTGATTCGAGTTTCCGACGTAAAAACCTGAAACGTTCACTTTACTTCACCTGCCACCTGTCACCTGTCACCTGTCACCTTCTTTCAGGTGCGCCAGCGCGATTCTGAGCTCATTGCGTGCGCGATGGATGTAGGTCTTCACCGTGCCGAGCGGCAGATTGAGCATCTCCGCGATCTCCTCGTAGGCGCGGCCTTCAACATGCCGGAGCAGAATGCAGGTCCGATACTCCGGGCGGAGCCGCGCAATCGCGCGCTCGATCTCGCTGCCCAGCTCCTTGTTGGCCACGGCGTCGAGCGCGCTTTCGGCCTTTTCCCCGATCTGCAGTGCTGTAGCTTCGATCTTTTCGGCAGTGTCAGCGTGGGGGGAGCCTTCGAGCGACAGGGTATCCAGCTCGCGGCGCCTCAGGTGATCGATCGCCGCGTTGTTGGCAATCTTGAACACCCAGGAGGAGAACTTGTATTCGGGCCGGTAGCTCGCGAGCGCGTTGAGGACCTTGATGAAAGTTTCCTGCGAAAGGTCTTCCGCCAGCTCACGGTTGCGGACCATCCGGTAGATGAGCGAGAACACCGGGCGCTCGTAGCGGCGCACCAGCTCACGATAGGCCGCTTCGAGGCCCCCGCGGGCTGCCGCGACGACCTCCTGATCGGAGGCTGACGTGAGCTCGGGCAGGGATTCACCCACCGGTGCTTGCCCGCGGGCTTGCGGGAGCGGTACATTCGGCGGCTATGTTCGCCACAGACAGGGAGTTACCGATCACGGGCGGGGCGCCCAAGCGGGCCTATGTCCGCCGGATGTTCAAGAGTATCGCCCCCCGGTACGACCTGCTCAATCACCTGCTCAGCCTCAACCTGGATCGCCGCTGGCGGCGCGTGGCGGTTGATCGGCTCGCTTGGGAGCTGGCTCCGGAAGGCACCTACCTGGATCTCTGTGCGGGAACCCAGGACCTCGCAGCCGAGCTGGGCAATCGGGCGGGCTTCCGCGGCCGGGTGGTCGCGGCGGATTTCGTTCAGGACATGCTGCGGCGGGGGCGCGCCAAATCGAGCCGCACCGTGCCCTGCGGCGCCGATGCGCTGGCGCTTCCCTTTGGAGCGGAAGCGTTTGACGGCGCCATGGTCGGCTTCGGCGTCCGCAATCTGATGGACCTCGATGCCGGCCTCCGGGAAGCGGCGCGGATCCTCAAGCCGGGAGCGCGCCTCGTCATTCTCGAGTTCAACACTCCGCGGTGGCAGCCCCTGCGCGGGCTCTACCTCTTCTACTTCCGGCGGCTCCTGCCGCTGATCGGACGGTTCGTCTCGAAACATAGAGATGCGTACTCTTGGCTGCCAGCATCGGTGCTTGCGTTTCCCGGGCCCGCTGAGCTGGCCGACAGGTTGCGCGGCGCGGGGTTCGCGAACGTGCGCTACGAATTACTTATCGGCGGGATTTGCGCGATACATGTTGGGTGCAGGGAAGCGGGAAGCGGGAAGAGGGAAGAAGGTAACTCTCTTCGCGCTTCGCCCTTCACTCTTCGCTAATCGAGGAGCTCTGGATGGCGCTCGACAGTTTGCAGGACTTCATCGCCGCGATCGAGCGAAGCGGAGAGCTCGTGCGGGTGAGGGAACCGGTCTCTACCCGCCTCGAGATCGCCGAAATCGCCGATCGCTGCATGAAGAGCATTGCAGGTGGACCCGCGCTGCTGTTCGAAAGGCCGGTGTTGGAAGACGGCAGCGTGAGCCCGATTCCCGTCGCCATCAATCTCTTCGGCTCGCTCAGGCGCATCTGCCTGGCGCTCGGCGTGGAGCGGCTCGATGAGATCGGGGCGCGAATCTCCGAGCTGCTCGAGCTCAAGGTGCCCGAGGGGTTGTTTGGCAAGCTGGCCATGCTGCCCAAGCTCGCCGAGCTGGCCAAGTTTCCGCCGCGGACGCGGGGGGGGCGTCC
>DASYTT010000067.1:0-94716 GCA_036002045.1 Gemmatimonadales bacterium | reverse complement strand
GTCCGAGCGGTCACGGGCGCGGGATGCTCTCCAGAATCTTGCCGATCCGGGCGGGATCATCCTGACGCAGCGCCTCCGCCACCCGCGCGCGAATGGCTGCGAGCTTTCCCGGACGCTGGCTGAACCTGCCCGCGAGCGTCGGCGCGATGCCTTGGATGGCCGCGACGAGTTGAGCACCGCGGATCGCCGCGCCTCCACCCGGCCTGGCAGTCTGGGCGAGCCGAGCCAGCCGGGTCGGCGTCATGCGCGCGGCCGCAGCGGTCCGGGAGCTGCGCGCAGAGCGCTCCCGAGCCGCATTGAAGGAAGGATCGCGGAGCGCGGCCTGCTGGAAGAGCTGGGCCGCCTCACCGAAGCGTCCCCGATCCTCGGCTTCAAGCCCGCGACTGAAACTGAGGAAGGCCTGCAGGTCGGCGGTGGGGCGCTCGGCCAGCGCGCGCTGCTCCGCGGGCGTCAAGCTGATGCCCAGTCGGCCGAGCAGCTCGAGCACCAGCGCCTTTTCCATCGCGAAGAGCTGCTCGAGCTGATCGGACGTCGTGCCGGTAGCGCGGACCTCGGAGGTGGTGGCGCTCACGACGTTGGCATCGAGCCGGATCTCTCCCGCAGTGGTCTCTCGGATAGAACCCTGCACGACCTCCGCGGCCCGCAAGAGTCGCCCCGAGCGCGCGGCCGTCGCGGGCTCGATCCGGCCCTGCGCATCGAGCGCGAGCTCGTCCGCTAGGGCCTGCACCCGCTCACGCTCGAGCAAGGTGAAGCGGGAGACCTTCGCAAGATCGCTCAGCACCAGATGGGCCAGGCCGCGCTCCAGCGGCTTGAGCTCCCCGTTGGACCCCAGATAGCTCCAGGGCAGGACCGCGATCGTGTTGGGAACCGGTGGTGTCGTCACGAGCGCCGATTCCGCGGCAATTACGCGGCGCGCCTCGGCAGCCAGTATGACCCGCGTGAGCGCGACGACGCGCTCTTCCACGGCCTTGCGTTCCCGCTTCGAGCTTTGCAGCGAGCCGGCACGGCGGTACGCGTCAAGCGCGGCGTCGTACTGCCCGAGCGCCTCGTAGCTCAGGCCGAGTTGCACCTCGGCGTGGAAGGCGCGCGGCCTGAGCGCGAGCACCGCCCGGAAGACATCGCGGGATCGCTCGTAAGCGCCCGCTTGATAGAAAGCGGTGCCGATGGCGCTGAGCTCGTCCGGATCGCCCTCGTGCCGCACGCGCTCCGCTTCCAGCGTGGCGAGGTCGATGGGGGTCGGCTCGGCCGGGCGCGCGGTGCCGCCGCACGCTGCGGATCCGGCAACCAGGCTAACGAGGACGAGAGAGGCTGAACGCATGGCTCTCAAGATACGAGCCGGCACCACCACCCGTAAATATCGGGATTGCGACGTGTGATGTGGATCACCAAACGAGGGAAGCGGGAAGCTCCTAGTGCGGCATCGTGAAAATCCGGTTCCAGCGGATATTGGTGAAGAATGGCAGCGGCTTGTAGGTATTGCCGTCGAAGCTGTAGTACACCAGCAGGGGGCGGCCGCGTACGTTCTCGCGCGGCAGGAATCCCCAGTACCGCCCGTCGTACGACCCATCCCGGTTGTCGCCCATCATGAAGAACGAATCGGGCGGGACCACCACCGGTCCCCAGTTATTCAGGTCGGGATGGTAGCCGTCGGCCTTGATCCCGGAAACCAGATGGGGCACCTGCCAGCGCCGCATTTGCTCGCGTTGCAGCGGGTCGGCGTTGGCGTTGGGATCGGTGCGGATAACCCAGGGCTCGTTGACCTGCTTGCCGTTCCGATAAAGCTGCCCACTCTCCATCGACAGAGTATCACCCGGTATGCCGACCAGGCGCTTCACGACTTTGAGGCCCTGTTCCTCCACCGAATCGAAGACGAGGATATCCCCGCGCCGCGGTTCCCGGATTGCCGGTAGCCGCTTGTGCAGCAGGGGCACCTCGGCGCCGTAGAGCAACTTGTTGACGAAGAGAAAATCCCCGATCAACAGTGTGTTTTCCATGCTCCCGGAGGGAATCCGAAACGCCTCGACCAGGAAGGTGCGCAAGAAGAACCACACGACCAGCGCAACCGCGATCGACTTGGTCCAGTCCCAGATCCAACGGCCGAACGACTTCATCGCAGTACCACCCTGTGAGTCGGCGAGAGGGAGCCTCTCACCTCGTTTCCACCCAGTCCGCTATAAAGATATTGGTCTCCCCGGCTTCCGAGCCATGACGGTTGGATGCCCAGAGAAGTTTCCGGCCATCCGGGCTCCACATCGGGAAGCTGTCGAAATCCGGATGGGTCGTGACCTTCTCGAGCCCGCTCCCGTCGTCGTTGACGAGATAAAGATCGAAGTGGCCGCTCCGGGGATCGGAAAAGTTGGAGGAAAAAATGATGCGCTTCCCGTCGGGATGGAAGTAGGGCGCAAAGTTGGCGCCACCCAGCCTGGTAATCTGATGCGCATTGCTGCCATCCGCGTTAGCGATCCAGAGCTCCACCCGTGCGGGCCGCACCAGCCGGTTCTTCAGGAGGCGGAGGTAGTCGGCGGAGTCGGGCGCGGTGGTGGGGTACCCGGCACGCCACACGATTCGCTTCCCGTCGGGCGAGAAGAATGCGCCGCCGTCGTAGCCCACCCGGTTGGTGAGGCGGCGGACGTTGCTGCCGTCCAGGCGCATCGTGTAGAGCTCGAGATCACCGTCGCGCGTGCTGGTGAAGATGATCGTCGTCCCGTCCGGCGAGACGGTGGCCTCCGCGTTATAGGCGCCGTTATCGGTGAGCTGCACGAGATCGCTGCCGTCGGTCTTCGCCGTATAGATCTCGAGATGTCCCAGCGGCCAGACGTAGCCGAAGCTCTGGTCCGGCCGCGGCGGGCATGCCTTATCGTGTTTGAAGCTGGAGGAATAGAGCACCCGGCGGTCGCCGTCGTAGAAGAAACCGCACGTGGTGCGGCCCAACCCGTTCGAGATACGCCGCAGGCCGGAGCCATCACTGTTCATGATGTACTCCTGGTCGCACCCCTGGTCCACCTGTTCCTGGCGTTGGAAGATGATCTGCTTTCCATCGCTGGAGAAATACGCTTCCGCGTTGTTCCCCCTGAAGGTCAGCTGGCGGATGTTGCGCAGGTGTGCCTCCCCGGGCTCCGGCGGAACGAAGACTTTGCTCGCTCCCCCGCCCGAGGCCGTGGCGCAGCCGGCGGCTAGCACCGAACACAAAGCGCGTCTCAACGCAGGGCCTCCAGGACTTCGCCGGCATGCCCCTTCGGCTTTACTTTCTCGAAGACTCTCGCGATCAGACCCGCCTCGTCGATCACGAACGTGGTACGCTTGATGCCGAAATACTTTCTGCCGTACATCGATTTCTCTCCCCAGACCCCATAGCGCTCCGCGACGGCATGATCCGGGTCGGCCAGCAACGGAAACGGCAACGAGTACTTGCGCTTGAATTTTTCGTGGGACTCGACGTCGTCGGGCGAAACCCCCAGCACCACCGCACCGGTCCGTTCGACCGCCTCCCAGTTGTCGCGGAACTCACAGGCCTGCACCGTACAGCCGCTGGTGTCGTCCTTGGGATAGAAGTACAGCACGACCTTCCCGCCTTTGAGGTCCGCGAGACTGATTCGTTTCCCCCCATCGGATTGCAGGCTGAACGCGGGGGCCTTGGCGCCTGGCTTGAGCATGAGGAGGGCGATGAGAGGTAAGCAGTGAGAGGTGAGAGGAAGCTAACTGGACTGGGCCCATAGCCCATAGCCACGGACTTAGGGCAGACCGAATACCTGCAGCACACCGTCCGCTCCATCTCCCCCTGTCGCGATCGCGACGAGCTGGCGTCCAGCCCGGGTCCGATACGTCATCGGCACTGCGTAACCCGCCGCGCCGAGCTGCGCGCTCCACAACACTTGCCCGCTTGCGGCATCGAACGCATAGAGAGTGCTGCCGCCACCGGTCACGAATAGCAGACCTCCCGCGGTGACGATCGGCCCCGGGGAGCCGACCACGCCGAGGGGCGGCAGGTCGAGCCCCTTGAAGAGCGGGTGGTTCCGGATCCGCGGCCAGTCGCCCATGGTAACCTGCCAGCGGTGCTCGCCGCTCGAGAGGTCGATTGCAGTCAGCGTCCCGTAGGGTGGCTTGAGGATGGGGACGCTGCCGCCTACTTCGGGCTCTGCGTGGTCTCCCGCCGAGCTGGTGAGACCGAGCGTGGCGCCGGGCGCGATGGAGTAGGCGGCATCGTTGCTCGCGCTTCGGGTGGGCGGCGCCAGCTTGATAAGCGCGGGAGAATCGTTTGCCTTGACGTAGATCATCCCGCTCAGAGGATCGAACGCGCCGCCTCCCCACCCAGAGCCCCCGATCACGCCGGGCAGAGCCACGGTACCTTGCAGCGAGGGCGGCGTGAAGAGGACGCCGAGACGGTACGGGCGCACCGCCTCGAGTGCCATAGCCTTGAGCTCGGGCGTATAGTCGACGAGGTCCGCCTGGGAGACCCCCTGCCGGCTGAACGGCTTGGGCCAGCTCGGCACCGGCTGGGTTCGCGCGGCCCGCTCTCCCGGCACATCGCTCGCCGGCACCGCGCGTTCCTCGATGGGCCAGACCGGCTTGCCGGTCATCCGCTCGAAGACGTAGAGAAAGCCGGTCTTGCCGGGTACGGCGACCAGCTCGCGCCGCGCGCTCCCGGTACCGACCGTGGCCAGCAGTGGCGGAGCAGGCAGGTCATAATCCCACAGCCCGTGATGCACGGTCTGAAAATGCCAGACCCGCTTCCCGGTGCGCGCGTCGAGGCACACCAGGGCCTCAGCGAAGAGGTTGTCACCTTTCCGGGCGCCGCCGTAGTAGTCGTTGCTCGGGGTGCTGACCGGGAGATACACTAACCCGCGCGCGGTATCCACGGTGAAGGGAGCCCACACATTGGTGTGGCCCACGCGGGCCCAGGAGCTGTCCTCCCAGGTGATATTGCCATACTCGCCTGGCCCGGGGATCGGGCTCCAGCTCCATACCCGCTTGCCGGTCCGCGCGTCGAAGGCCTGAACGTCGCCGCGCGGATCGCCCCGATAGGTGAGCCGGTCGGCGACGCCGTTCCCGAGAATCACCAGATCGCGCCAGACCACCGGCGGCGAGGTGTTGGTGTAGTGCAGCCGGTTGACGGGATGCCAGAGCCCGGCCGTGAGGTCCACTTCACCCCCCGTGCCGAACGACTCGATGGGCTTCCCGCTCGCGGCATCCAGGGCAATCAGCCGCCAGCGCGAGTTGAGGAAGATGCGGCGCTCCCGCCCATTGCTCCAGGCGGCCACGCCGCGGTGGACGAACCCCATGCCATTGGGCGGCTGCCCCGCGTCATAGGCGCGCGGATCGTAGCGCCATAGCTCCTTTCCGGACTCCGCGTCGAGCGCGACGACCTGGTTGTATGAAGTGGACAGATAGAGCGTGTCGCCCAGCATCAGGGGAGTCGCTTCGAACAAGCCGGGGCGGGCCCGCGTCGCCGAATCAGCGCGCTCCAAGGTCCGCCAGCTCCAGACCGGCCGTAACAGGTGCACGTTATCGCGCGTGATGCCCGCCAGGCTCGAGTACTTGGTGGCGCCGGGATCGCCGCCATACACCGGCCATTCACCGCTGCCGGCTCCACTGCGGCTGCCGGCCTCGTAGCGATGGACGACGCCCGCTTTCATGACGAAGCGCACCCGGCGGAGCGCCGTGATGTCCGCCGCCGGATCGCCCTCAACCGCGATCAGGTCCGCCGCCAGACCCGGTGCGATCGCGCCGAGCCGGTCGCCCAGACCCAGGGCCCGGGCATTGAGCGACGTGGCGGAGACCAGCGCATCCATGGGGCGCTGACCACCCTCCTTCACCCGGCAGACCAGATCTTCGGCGTTCCGCCCATGCGAACCTGCGACGGCATCCGTCCCGAACACGACTTGGAGACCCGGCGTGGCGAGCGCCAGCTTGAAGGTGGCGAGGGCCAGCGGAATCGCGCGCTCCATCGCCGCGAACCCTTCCGCGTTGTAATTGCCGATCCCCTCGAACTTGGGCCGGCTGTCGTAGAGGTAGTTCCGGAAGACCAGCGAGCACTGCGGATCGAAGTAGGTACCCCGCTCCACCAGCAGCTTCAGCACCTCGGCCGTCGCGAAGACGCCGTGCTCGATCTGGCTGCATCCGGCCAGCGCCACTGCTCGCATGCTCTCCGCGCTGTGGGCATGTACCACCGAGCGGAGCCCGACCGCTTTGGCCTCGCCGCACAACGCGGCCAACTGCTCGTCCGAGAGCGTCTGGGCGCCGCCCTCGCGAATGCTGCGGGAGGCAAAGATCTTGATCACGTCGGCGCCGGCGGCCTTGCGATCTCGCACCCGCTGGCGCAGCGAATCCGGGCTCAGCCGAGGGTCGGAGATCGGCGTGAGCGAAGTCAACATCCGCGGACCCAGCACGCGACCCAGCGCGATCGCATCGCGCAGCTCGCGGTCTTCGGGGTCACCGAGCTCCTGCACTGTCGTGAAGCCAGCAAACAGCGTGGCGCGGGCATTCCCCACCATCGCGAGCATCGCCTGGGCGGGGGTCTCTCCATCATTCGCCGTGTGGAGCCGTCCACTGGGATTGAAGTGCCAGGCCATGTGGTCATGGGCATCGATCAATCCCGGCAGCAGAGTCCAGCTGCCGAGCTCGTAGTCGCCGCGGCGTCCGGGAACCGCGCGCTCGACTCGGAGTATCCGCCCGCTTTGCACGGTGACGACCGCGTTGGCGAGCGATCCGCCCTTTCCGTCCAGCACGCGGGCAGCGTGGATGCTGACGGGCTGATCCTGCGCGCCGAGCGTCCCGGGCAGCGCCGCCAAGCACACGATGAGAAATGGCCTCATGGGCTGCTCCCGGGCTCCCTGGCTCCCCGGTCGCTCGCTCCAAACGCTTTCCCGATTTCGGCCGCCGACCGGAGGGAGAGCGCACAGAAGGTGAGCGTCCCGTTGGCACAGCCACCGGATACACAGGTCGGCGCGCCGACCACGAACAGGTTTTCGTGCTCGTGCGTGCGCCCCCAGGAATCGGTGACGCTGTTGGCGGGATCGTCCCCCATACGGCAGCCGCCGGCCGGATGATCCTGGAAGCTGTCGCTCCGCGTCGAGAGCAGCTCGCCCCCACCGGCCCGAGCCATCTCCGCGAACAAGGCCCGGATCCGCTCTTCGCTCCAGGCCCGCGCCTGGGAGGATTCCGGCGCATCCCGGAAGCTGAGCTGCGGGAGCGGATCGCCCCAGGGGGTGCGCCTGGAGCCGTCCAGGGTGAGCGCGCTCTCCCGGTCGGGAATCACGTCGTAGTAGGCGCGGACTCGCGCGGTTCCCGTGGCGGTTCGGCGGCGCCAATCAGCCAGCAGCTCGTCGCCCAGCAGCAGCCTCCCTTGCGCATCGGCGAGGCGCGGCTCGCGCGCCGCCGACGATTCCCAGACCCGGAGATCGTGCCGCAGGTAGCGCTCGCCGCGCGGCACCCGCATGAACTTCTTGCTGACCAGGCTGTGCTGTTCGTTCATCCCGGGATAGAGCCGGAGCGGCAGGCTCACATAGCCGCTCACGTTGCGATGCCCCGTGAGATACTTCCCCACCATTCCGGAGCGATTCGCGACCTCGGACACGAGGAGCAAGTGACTGCTCCACGCGTAGCCTGCCGCCACCACAAAGATCCGAGCTCGGAATTCCAGCTCGACGGCGCTGCCCCGGGCCACCGCGAGGGCATGCGAGATCCGGCCATCCGCGCCGCGCACCAGGCGGCGCACCACGGTGCGGGTTAGAAGATCGATTCTCCCCCTCTTGCGCAGCGTGTCCCAGGTGAAATCGGGCGAGTACTTCGCGCCGATCGGGCAGACCGGCGTGCAGGTGTCGTTCCGGCAGCACGCGGGTCGGCCGCGATACGGCGCTGAGTTCTTGGCCGAGGGCTGACTCCACATCGGAATGCCGGCCTGGCTCGTCCACTCGCGCAAGCGCAGCAGATTGTAGCTGAGGGGAATCGGCGCGAGCGGGAAGGGCTTCCCGCGGGGATCCAGCTCTACCGGACCCTGCTCTCCCGCGACGCCCATTCGGACTTCCGCCTCCTGATACCAGGGATCCAGCTCTTCGTACGAGAGGGGCCAATCGTGACCAACGCCGTACAGCGAGCGGAGCTTGAAGTCCTCCGGGCTGAACCGCGGCGTCACGCCACCCCAGTGCATCGCCAGGCCGCCGACCTGCATCGAGCGGGACTGGATCCCGGCGGCCTCGTAGCCGTCGAGATGATCATTGCGCCAGGGACTCTCGCCGTAGGCCAGGAAGCGGCGGCGCAGCGCAGGCCGCTGGCTGAGCCGGTCACTTTCTTCGCCCGCCTCGACGACGACGATCGTGGCGACGCGCTCCTCGGCCAGCTTCTCGGCGACCATCGCCGCGGAAATGCCGGAGCCGATGATACAGACGTCGCTGTCGATGACACGGCGCGGCATCTCAGCCCCTGTCCGCCAGCGGCAAGGGCCGGCGCTCCGAGTCGGCGAGCGGGCGGCAGCCGTTGCTGCCGATCCGCGCCTGATAGCAGAGATCGGTAGCTTCGGGCGATTCATAAAAGAAGGCGAGCAGGCCGAGGCTCACGTGCGCGGCCCGGTCTATGGCCGGCATCGCGCCAAGCCGCTGTCCTTCGAGGGTGCCTCGCACCAGGGCCTGCCGCTCGGCGAGCTCGAGCTTGGCAAAGCTGCGGCCTCGTTGCCGCACAGCGGCAGCGTCGAGCTCCCGCAACTGAGTAGACCAGCGCAATGCCGGGCTCGGTCCGCTGTAACGGATCTCCGCCGTGCCGTAGCCATGCACCAGCTCGACACCCTCGCGGTAGCCAGCCAGCCAGCGCTCGAAGCCGGCCACGGCGCGCTCGAGGCCGCGCTCGCCGAGCTCCGTGGGAAGCACCGCGGCTCCGAGCGCTCGCAGGAGCCGGGGATCGAGCTCGGCGACGGCGAGTCGATGCAGCCGCCGCGCCACGAAGGGCAGGGGCAGCAGGGCGCCCAGCGCAAGCACGAACCGGCGGCGGGGCAGCATCAGGGCAGCAGCTCGCTCGGCAGGTTGAGGGGCGCCCGCACGCGAAGCACGGGGGCCGGCTGGCCCCGGCGCAGGCTCCGGTCGAAGAAGTTCCAGGTTACCAGGCCGTCCTCCGACGCCGGCTCCAGCAGGTAGGCGGCCAGCACGCCCAGCGGCTGATCGGTCGGAACCATGAACCAGCCAGGGGGCATTGCCGAGGTGCCGGGGCCCCACTTCCCTTCGACCCGGATAGTGCGGTGGCCCTCGAAGAGAGGCTCGACGATGAGGCTGTCGAGGGTGAACACCTCGGTAGCAGCGGACCACGCGGCGGTGAGCCGGCGCACCTCAATGCCGTGCGAACGAAGCAGCGCAGCGACTTCGGCGTGCTGGGGCCCGAAAAGGTAGGCCGCAGGAATCGCCTCCTTGCGCTCGGCCTGGAAGCGGTCGAACACCGGCATGCGAATCGTGCGGAACCTTCCGGTCGGGCGGCGCCGGGCAAAGGGGCCACCGCCCTCTCCGGCGCGTTCGGTGATCTCGGCGATGACGTCCATCGGAGTGGGCGGGGCCAAGCCGGAGCGTAGCGCGACCGAGTCGGGACGATAGCGGCTCGAGGCGAGGGCGAGCGACTTGATTGCGGCGCGCTCCTCCGCGGCGAGGCGAAGGATTTCCAGCACGAAGTTGTAGGTTGCGCTCACCCGCGTGGCGAAGTCGGCGTGGGAATACGCCTCGCTCAGAATCGCCAGTCGTCCCCGCATGCCCATCCAGTTGGTGCCGAACCGAGGCCGCGCATCGTAGGTCTCCCACCCCTGCGTCAGCGAATCGGGCTCCGCGTTGCGGAAGTTTCCATAGGAGAACACCTCCTGCCGATGCCGGGCCCGCATCCGCTTGCGGAGCTCAGGAAGAAAACTGTCGCGGACGTAGTCGTTGGCGGGCGAAGAGTTGGGATTGAGTCCCCAGTCGTAGGTCAGCAGATAGCCGTGATAGCTGCCGTCGGTGGTGTGCAGATCGATGAAGAGGTCGGGATCCCACGCGACCAGCAGGCTCGCCGCGGCGCGAGTTTCGGGCGCCTCCTGCTTGAGATAATCGCGATTCAGGTCGAGACCCTGTCCGTTGGCCCGCTGGCCGATCAGGGCGGGGCCTTGCTGCGCAGGCCGGTTGCGCGCTTCGGGCCCGAATGCGTCGTTGCCGTCCGCATTGTAGAGCGGAACCACAACGAGCACGACGCTGTCGAGTAAGGGACGCAGCGATCCGAGGGTGAGCTCGCGAAGCAGCATCAGGGCCGCTTCTTTCCCCTCCACTTCTCCCCCGTGGATGTTGCCCTGTAGATAAATGATCGGCTTGCCGCTTCGCGCGGCCCGCGCCGGCGCGTCTACGAGGGGACGCGAGGCGATGATATACGGCAGCACCCGACCCATCGGGCTCATACCAAGCCGGCCAATCCTGATGCCCGCGCCCAGTCGCTGGAGGGAATCGAGGAACGCTACAACGTCGGCGTGGCTCGAAGTCGCGGCGTAGTTGGTGCGCTCGGCGGTGGTCTGTTGGCTGGCTAGCGGAGTGGCGGTGAGGAGGCTGAGGGAGAGGAGGCGGCGCATGAGCAAGGAAACTAGGAGGCTGGGAGACTAGGAGGCTAGGGGTAGCCTGGCCTCCTAGCCTCCTCACCTCCTCGCCTCCTAAAACCGGCTCCACAAATACTGATTCGTCACTTCGTGATGAAACTGAATCTCCGGGATCTTGATCAGGGCACCGAGCGCCTTGGGACAGCGTTCCGCAGACGCGAGCTTGAGATCGGCATACCGCTTGTGCACCGTGTCGCCCAGCAGATCGACCGCAAAGCGGCTTCCCTTGAACAGCCGGATGGCGTCGTAAATGTTATCGGGCAGGAACTTGGTCCGGTCCCGCCGTTTCTCCCCGTTGTCCTTTTCGATCGGTCCCTCGAAGCCGGTCCGAAACATGGTATAGATGGCGAGATAGGGATTCGCATCGGGAGCGATCGAGCGCACCTCGATGCGGGCCGATTTCTCGTTGCCCAGCGGAATCCGGATCATCGACCCGCGGTCCACCGCCGAGGCCTTGATTTGATTGGGCGCCTCGAAGTGGGGATCCAGCCGCCGATAGGCGTTGACGCTCGGATTGAAGAGCAGACAGATGTCCTGCCCGCTCGTCAGAATCCGGTCAATGAACTTCCATCCCAGCTTGGCGAGCTTGTCCGGTCCTCGCGGATCGAAGAAGAGATTCTTCCCCTTCTGGCTCACCGAGAGGTTGGTGTGCATCCCGCTCCCGTTGATTCCGGTGACCGGCTTGGGGAGAAAGCTCGCCGTCATGTCGAACCGCGCGGCCACCTGGCGGCAGATCAGTTTGTAGAGCAGGACCTGATCGGCCGCGATGCTCGCCTCGGTGTAGCCGTAATTCATTTCGAACTGGGAGGGAGCCACCTCGGGGTGGTCCTTCTCATTGGCGAAGCCCATCGCCCGCTGCACCTCCGCCGCGGTGTCGATGAACAGGCGGAGCGAGTCACCCGGCAGCGAGTGGTAGTACCCACCGGTGCTGGGAAACTCGAAGGCGCCAGTCTCGAAGTAGCGGCGCTCCGAGTCCCGGCCTCTGAAGAGGAAGCCCTCGATCTCGTTGGCCGCGTTGCAGACCATCCCGTCGCGCTTGTAGAGCCCGGCGAGATACTGCTTCAGCTTGGCGCGGATGTCGGCCACATACGGCGTGCCGTCCTTCTCGAGCACGTCCGCAAAGACCAGCACCTTGCCGGGCCCGAAAATGTCCGCTGGCAGCCAATAGAAGGCCGGCCAGTCGATCGCCAGCCGGAGATCGGATTCGGCCTGCTGCGAGAAGCCCCGGATACTCGACCCGTCGAAGGTCAGATTGTCGGCCGCCTTGAGCAGAAACTTCTTATCGTAGTCCAGCATGTGCAGCCGGCCCTCCAGGTCGGCAAAGCAGACGGTGACCGCCTTGATCCGCTTCTCGTCATTGAGATAGCGCATGCGCTTATCGCCCACCTTATCGACCGCGGTGCGGGCCAGCCGTTCGGCCTTGGCCTCCAGATTCATCTCCTCCAGCTGGTCATAGGGGATTTCCAAAAAGTCTCTCAATTCGCTCGGCATCGGCGGGCTCCGTCGGAACGCGGTTGGCGGGAGGAACGGAAGGCGCAAGTCTAACTGGCTTAGCCTAAAAAATCAATAAATAAGCTCTCCTTTTGCGGATTTTATGCTAAAACTTAGCAATTTTAACGTTTATCCGGTTTCGTAGAATCGAGCGGGGCGGGCTGGTCGGCCCGGGTCCGCAGCGGGGCCCGCTCCTGCAGCGTGGCCCGGACCTCCGCGCCGGGCAGGAGCCGCTCGCTCCCGCCCACCACGACCTGCTCTCCACTCTGAATCCCCTCACGGATCTCCACATACCCCGGCGTGCGCACCCCCAGCGTGACCTGCCGCCGTTCCGCCTTGCCGGCATTCACCACCCAAATCCACATGGAGCCCTGCATCGGGCTGACCGCGTCTTCCGGCACCACCACCGCCTCCGGCCGGATCGCGGTCTCTAGTCGCGCTTCGATGAACATGCCCGCCTGCAGCTCGCGCTTGGGATTCGGCACCAGGGCTTTCACGGTGATGGTGCGCCCCGGCAGCGCCACCAGCGGGTCGACGAAGTCCACGGTGCCCGCGAAGTCGCGGCCCGGGAGCGCGGCCACGCGGAAAACCACCCGCTGCCGCAGCTTGAGCAGATCGGCGTAACGCTCGGGAACCTGAAAGGACACCCGCTGGGGGCTCACGGTCTGCAGCGTGATCAGCCGGGTGCTGTTGTTCACATAGTCGCCCAGGCTCGCGAGCCGCTGTCCCACCACGCCCGCAAACGGCGCCCGTACCAGGGTGCGATCGAGCCGGAGCTGCAAGAGATCGAGCGCTGCCTGAGTGCTCCGCATCTGCGCTTCGGCTCGCTCCACGTCGGCTGGAGCGGCAGCCTTTTCCTGCAGGAGCTGCTTGGTCCGCGTCAACGCCTGCTGGGCCAGATCGCGATCGGCCTGGGCCCGGGCCACCTGGGCCTTGAGCTCGCCGTCATCCACTTTGAAGAGCGGAGTGCCCTGCGCGACCTCGACGCCTTCGCGCACCAGGATCTCCACGAGCCGACCGTCCACTTCGGGACGCAGCTGAATCGACTGGAGCGGTTCGACCTGGCCGGTAGCGATGATCGCGTCCACGACTGTATCGGTGCGGGCGGTCACCACCTCCACCGGTACCGGTCCGCCGGGTCCCCGTCCGCCTCCGCGACCGGCGGCGGGTGGGGTAGCCGTCGAGCCGCCGCACGCGGTACTGGCCGCGGCCAGCAGAGTCAGGATCGAGCCTCTCACGGGGCTTCCTTGTCGCTGAAGAGTCGCCGGCCGAGCATCGCTTCCAGTCCCGCGAGGGCGAGCCGCGCCGCATAGCGCGCCTGGACCAGGTCCGCCTGGGCGACGGTGAGGCCGGATTGCGCGTCGAGCAGATCGAGAATGGTGCTGGCTCCGGCGCGATAGCGGGCTTCCTGCACTCGGTAGTTCTCCCGCGCCACCACCAGCCCCTGGGCCGAGAAATCGGTGGTGGCGCGAGCAGTCTGATAGGCCTCGTACGCTTCCGTCACATCGGCTTCCGCGGAGCGCTCCAGATCCTCGCGAATGGCGCGGGCAACGTCGCGCGTAGTCCGGGCTCGGCTGTAGGCGAGCTCGCGCTGCGCGTTGTCCCAGAGCGGAAAGCTCAGGCTGAAGGTGAGCGAGCTGCGCGACAGTCCTCGCGTGAGATACTTGTCGCCAAAGCCGCTGGTATTGGCGCTGAGCACCGCGACGGGAAGGTAGGAACCGCGCCGGGCCTTTACCGCAGCCTCCGCCGAGCGTTCGTTGGCGCGCGCCACCCGGAACTCCGGGCCTTGCTCCAGGGCCTGGTTGATCGCCGCGGCGAGCGCGACCGGGAGATCAGGCGCCGGGGTGGTGTCGAGCGGCGCCGCATCGACGCCTCGGGGGACTCCCACCCGGCGGCCCAGCTGCAGCCGGGCCACTCGCAGGCGCGCTTCCTCCTGCAGCAGCCCCACCCGCGCCCGATCGAGCTCGAGCAGGAGCTGCAGGGAATCGGTCTGCACCGCGGCCCCGCTCACCACTCGGGCCCGTGCCACGACCAATCCCTCCTCGGCGCGGCGCACCCGATCACGGGCCACATCCACCAGCTCGCGCCCGCTCAGCACGGCATAATAGGTCGCCTCGGTCGCCAGCGCGGTGAGGTAGCGCTGCTGGAGCTCGCCGGCGTGCGCACTCTCCAGGTCGGCCGCCGTACGGCTCAGCTCGGAGGTCTTGCGCAGGCCGGTGAACAGCTCGAAGCGGGCATCGATGCGCGCGGTGGCGCTGGTCTTCACGCGCTCGCCGGTCCCGACGTTGAACTGATCGATGGTGAAGTGGGTGTAGTCGGTGCTGATGGTGACCGAGGGAAGTATCATCGCGCTGAGCGCGGCCCGGCGCGCCCAGGCAGCATTGTCCACCGCGCCGAGCGCCTCGATGTAATTCGGATCAAGCCGGGCCGCGCGGTGCAGCGCCTCGGTCAGCGTCACCATGGGAAGCGAATCGCCGGGCGCACTTGCTCCGCTCAAGGCCAGCAACAGGGCGATCACTTCACCTCCGCCGCGGGTACCCGCTGCGCCGACTGCCGGTGCCGGGCAGAGCGAACCCGGACCCGCGCGCCCTCCATCAGGGAGTAGACCACGGGAACCACGAAGAGCGTGAGAGCGGTCGAGAAGATCACCCCGCCGACGATCGCATAGCCGAGCGGGCGCCGGCTGATCGAGCCCGCGCCCAGCGCGAGCGCGATTGGTATCGCACCCATGACGACCGCCACCGAGGTCATCAGAATGGGACGCAGGCGGACCCGTCCTGCCTCAATGAGCGCGGCGGCGGTGTCCATGCCCTGGGCGCGCAGCCGATTGGTGTAATCCACCAGCAGAATCGAATTCTTGGCCACCAGGCCGATCAGCAGAATCATGCCGATCTGGCTGTAAAGGTTGAGGCTCGATTTGGCGATGTAGAGCGTGAAGATGGCCCCCGTGACGGCGAGTGGTACGGCCATCAGCACAGTAAAGGGATGCACCAGCGACTCGAACTGCGAAGCCAGCACCATGAACACCACGATCAGCGCGAGCAGGAAAGCGAAGTAGAGCGCGGTGCCGCTTTCTCTGAGCTCGCGCGACTCGCCAGCCAGGGCGGTGGTGGAGCCGGCGGGCAGCACTTCCTGGGCGATCCGCTCCAGCGAGTCGAGCGCTTCACCCAGCGTGAAGCCCGGCGCCAGACCCGCCGAGAGCTGGGCCGAGCGCACGCGCATGTAGTGCGCCAGGGAGCGCGGGCCCACTCCTTCATTCACCTTCGCGAGCTGATCCAGCTTGATCAATTGGTTGTCGCGGCCCCGCACGGCAAGCCCGCTCATGTCGGTCGGCGTCGCGCGCTCCTCGGGGGACAGCTGCACCATCACGTAATAGAGCTTGTTGTCCCGGCTGAAGGTGCTGACCCGTTGCCCGCCCAACAGCGCCTGCATGGTGCCCGCCACCGCGCGCACCGGAACCCCCAGATCCTCCGCCCGATCCCGATCGTAGCTCACCGAGAGCTCCGGCTTGTTGATGCGGAGATCGGTATCGACATTGGTCAAGGCCCGGACCTGCCGGGCCCGGCTGAGCATCTTCTGCACGCCGACGAAGAGACTGTCGAAGTTCGGGTTGCGGATCACGAACTGCACCGCCGAGCCGAAGCCGCCGAACGCCGGTGGATTGTTCGCAAAGGCCTGCACCCCCGAGATTTTCGCGAGCTGGGGACGCAGCGCCTCGATAATGTCCTGGGCGCTGCGCTCGCGCTTCGACCAGTCGACGAAGCGCACGAAGATCTGGCCGCGGTTCACCCCTCCACCGCCACCGCCACCACCGAAGCCACCCACGGTACTGGTGTAATTGTCGATCTCGGGGATCCCGGCCAGGATTTGCTCGACCTCGCGCTGATACTGGTCACTGAAGGCGAGGGTGGCTCCCTCCGGACCGGTGAGAGAGATCTGGATCTGGCCCCGATCCTCGGGAGGGACGAACTCGACCGGCAGCACGCGGAAGACGAGGACGGCGCCGGCTACCAGCGCGACCACCGTCGAGAGCACGAGCGCGCGATGGCGCAGCACCCAGCCGAGCATCCGCTCGTAGCTGGTGGTCACCCCCTGCACCGCATACTCCAGCGTGGTCGCCAGCTTGCCGTGGTGCGAGGGCACCCGCAAGATCTTGGCACAGAGCATCGGGGTGAGCGTGAGCGCCACGAAACCGGAGATCGCCACGGCCGCCGCGACCGCGATGCCGAATTCCTTGAAGAGCCGTCCGGTGCTGCCGGTGAGGAAGGCGAGCGGGGTAAATACCGCAATCAACGAGATCGTGGTCGCGATGACCGCGAAGGCGATCTCTCGCGTGCCTTCGATCGCCGCCCGCTCGGGGGGGTCGTCCAGCTCCTCCTGGTGACGATAGGCGTTTTCCAGCACGATGATCGCATCGTCGACCACGATGCCGATGGCCAGCGTGAGCGCCAAGAGCGTCAAGTTGTTGATCGAGAAGTCCAGCGCGTACATCACCGCAAAGGTGGCGACGATGGAGGCCGGGATGGCGAGTCCCGGAATGATCGTCGCGCGTACATTGCGCAGGAAGAGGAAGATGATCAGCACGACCAGCCCGCCGGCCAGGAACAGGGTTTCCTCCGCCTCCTTGATGGACCGCTTCACATAAATCGACTGGTCGTATCCCGGCGATATGGTCACTCCCGGTGGCAGCGCCGCCTGCAGCTCGGGGAGCGCCGCCCGCACCGCCTCCGCCACCTCCACCAGATTCGACTTCGACTGGCGCACCAGCGACAACCCGACGGCCGGCCGGCCATTGAAGCGGAAGAAGCTGCGGATGTCCTCCGGCCCGAGCTCGACCTTGGCGAGATCGCCCAGCTTCACGATCTGCCCGCCGGTGCTGGCCACCACCATGTCGCGGAATTCCTCGGGCGTGCGCAGCTCGCCGAGCGAGCGCACCGAAAACTCGCGCCGCTCGGACTCGATCCGGCCGGCCGGGATCTCGACGTTGCGGCTCTGGATGGCGCTCACCACGTCCTGCACGGTCAGGCCGTGCGCCGCCAGCGCGCTCACCGAGAGCCAGACCCGCATCGCGTAGCGGCGCTCGCCGCGTACATCGGCGCGCGCCAGTCCCGGCACCGTCTGCAGCCGGGGCTTGAGGATCCGGTCGGCGATGTCCGAGAGCTGCAGCAGGTCGTGATTGGAAGACTCGATGCCGATGAACATCATGGGCCGCGCGTCGGCGTCCTGCTTGTTGACGACCGGGTCCTCGACCTCCTGGGGCAGACGCCCGCGCACCCGGGCAACGATATCGCGCACGTCCTGCGCTGCGTCTTCGATCGGGCGGTCGAGATTAAATTCGAGGGTGATGTTGGAGCTCTGCTCGGAGCTGTTGCTGGTCATCGTGCGCAGCCCCTCGAGCGAGGCCAGCTGCTCCTCCAGCACGTCGGTCACCGCCGATTCCATGACCTGCGGGTTGGCCCCCCGCAAGGTGACGGATACCGAGACGATCGGCGGGTCCACGTCGGGGAATTCGCGCACCGCGAGCTGCTTGAAGCCGATCAGCCCGAACAGCACTAGCGCGGCGCTGGTCATGCTGGCAAAAACGGGCCGCTTGATCGCGAGGTCGGAAAGGTTCATTTGCCTGCAAGGCCGGAGCGGGATAAGGGGGCCCGCCCGGAACGCCGGGAGGGCATCTTTCTCTTACGACCGCGCACTCCAACTCGTTGAGACATAGCGCTCTGGACCATGGCCGACAAGCTGACGTCCCAGCAACAGCAGCAACTCGAGGTGCTGGCAACCCTGCCGCCTCGGTTCGAAGCGGCACACCGCCTGATCGAGGAGCTCGCGGCGCTCCGGGGGGATGAGTCCATGATCCGGCGACTGTGTC
The DNA here is from genome assembly GCA_036002045.1 of Gemmatimonadales bacterium. Lineage (GTDB taxonomy): Bacteria > Gemmatimonadota > Gemmatimonadetes > Gemmatimonadales > GWC2-71-9 > JABFSM01. The sequence goes on along the minus strand of DASYTT010000067.1, from coordinate 76,777 downwards.
GCCTCCTGGATGAGGGGAAGGCTGCCGCCAATTCGATCAATCAGACCGCCTTGGCGGACACCATGGGGATGATGGGCATGCTGGCCCGCCGCGGCGGAGACAAGCGGATGAAGGTGCGGGGATTGCGAGAGGGACTCGCGAGCCTCAAGATCAACTACGAGGGGGCCGTGCGGGCCGTCACGCTGCCAGCCCCCAAACCGGCCGCTCCGGAGGGGCCTACCGCCTCCGCGCGAGCAGCCGGTCCACCAGCGGGCCAGCCATCAGAACCACCATCGCGTTCACCAGGCCGCCCACCACCAGGGTGACGTAGGTCAGGGCGAACAGGATCATGCCGGCTCCCAGCGTCGCGAAAACGATCCCGAAGGTTCGCATGGCCCCCCCTGTGGTGAAGAACTATGTTATCCGCGTCCCCACCAGGCTGGCAACCGCCGCGGGATCGTCCCGTTTCGCCCTTCTTTTTGTCCGAGGTGACTGGTATGCGCATACTCACTCTGCTGGGTCTCACCGCCGTTATCGCTGCTCCCGTGCTCGCTCAGGGCAATCCAGCCGATCCCGACAAGAAAGTCGCGGGCGGCGGCAGCATGCCCCCCGGCTGGTTTGCCCGGCTGGAGGACACCACGGCCAGCATCGCCAATGTGAAGTTCGTGACGATGGGCCCGGGTCTCCATTTCACTACCGGCCCCGCGGGGATTTACTGGCGCGACAGTGACGCGGTCACCGGCTCGTTCCACACCGTCGCGTCGTTCACGCAGACCAAAGCGCCCCCCCACCCGGAAGCGTACGGGCTCTTTGTGGCCGGAAAGAACCTCAAGGATTCCACCGCGACTTACGTCTACCTGATCGTTCGGGGTGATGGGATGTTCTCGATCCGGCAGGGAGGTCGTGCGGGATCCCGCTCCACCGACCTCACTCCGGGTGGCGCCCGGAACGGCTGGCTTGCGAACGCCGCGGTGGTCAAGCAGGACTCGGCGGGCAAGGCCACCAACAAGCTCGAGATCTCGGGCGACGCGGCGACCAAGAAGCTGACCTTCAAGGTCAATGGCCAGACCGTCGCCGAGCTCGATGCGCCCGGCGGCAGCGTCGCCGGTCTGGTCGGCATCCGGATGAACCACAACCTCGATGTCCACGTAGCGGACTTCGCGGTACACAAGATGTAGGTGGTAGGTGGTAGGTGGCAGGTGGCAGGTGGCAGGTGGCAGGTGACAGGTTTCAAGCGCTTTTGATGCGAGTCCAGATTTCGTCCCATAACTCCGTCGCCCGGCCGAGCTCCTCCTGGATCTCGAGCCGGGCGAGTTCGTTGGGGGAGGGGTAAGGCACCGGCTTTTCAAGCAGTGGCATGGCGGCCTGATTGGGCGTGCCGTAGCCCGTGGCGGTGGAGATAGCCGCGCCGATCTCCGGACGCAGAATGAAGTTGATGAACTCGTGCGCGGCGCGGGGATGCGGCGCAGCGGCGGGGACTACCAGGGAATCGATCCAGAGCGTGCCGCCTTCCTTCGGCAGCACCCAGGCCAGCGCCGGCTGCTCGCGCGCCGCCTGGGCCGCGTCGCCGTTCCAGAGCTGCGCCAGCCACACGTCCCCCGCAATGAGCTGGCCTTTGACCGGGGCAGAGAGATAGGCCTTGAGGTTGGCCTTCGCGGCCACCGCATCGCGGCGCGCTTCCTCGAGCTCGGCGGGGTCGCGCGAATTGATGGAATGGCCCCGCAAGCGAAGAAAGGCGCCGATGACATCGCGGAGATCGTCCAGCATCGTGAGCTTGCCACGGTAGCGCGGCTCCAGGAAGACCGCCCAGCTGTCCGGTGTCGCAGGAATCCGGTCGGTTCGCCACGCGATGCCCGTCATGCCCCACTGCCACGGGACCGTGTAGCGATCCTCCCGGTCATGCGCCAGTCCGCGGAAAACCGGGGCGAGATTGGCGCGGTTGGGCAAGTACCGGGGGCTCAGCGGTGCAAGTAACCCGCTGGCCAGCAGAGTGGTCACTCCGTAGGTAGGCGGCACCACCAGGTCGTAGCCGCGTGCGCCGGCCTGCAGCTTGGCCACCATTTCCTCGCTGCTTTCGAAGGTATCGTAGGTCACCCGCACGGCGAATTCGCGCTCGAACGCCGGAATGATCTCCGGCGCGATGTAATCAGACCAGTTGTAGAGGTTGAGTTCACGCTCGATGGGGCCGAGCTCCTCGCTGCCCGCGCGAGGCGCCGCAGTCCGGGCGCGGCAGCCGTCGAGCAGAGCAGGAGTCGCTACGCTGAACCCCAGCAGTCCCGCGAAGAAATCGCGGCGTGAGCAGGAGGGTGGCATCCGGACTACCCCCGCATCGCCGCGAGCGGCCGCTCGCGCATCAGCCGGTTCGCCAGCCAGATGAGCAGCGAGGTGCTGATCAGGATCAGCGTGCTGATCGCGTTCACGCTGGGCTCGACGTTTCGCCGTACCATGCTGTACACCACGATCGGCAGCGTCGAAGAGCCCGTTCCGGCTACCAGCGAGGTGATCACGTAGTCGTCGAACGACATCGTGAAGGCGAGCAGAGCGCCCGCCAGGATGCCCGGCCAGAGCAGAGGTACGGTCACCGTCCGGAAGGCGGTGAATTCGTCGGCGCCCAAGACCAGGGCGGCCTCTTCGAGGCTTTGATCCATGCCCTCGAGCCGAGCGCGCACCACCACGGCCACGAACCCGATGTTGAACGCAATGTGCGCGATGGTGATGCTGCCGAGCCCCAGGGGAATCTTGAGCAGCACGAACAGCACAAGCAACGAGATGCCCGCCACGATTTCCGGGGTGACGATCGGAAGGTAGAGCAGGTTTTCGAGCGCCCGGCGTCCCGCAAAGCGCCGCCGCGCCAGCGCGACCGCGAGCAGGGTGGCGAACACGGTGGCAATGAGGGTGGAGACCGAGCCGACCAGCAGGCTGGCCTGGAGACCGCGTAGCAAATCCGTCCGCTCCGCCAGGCGGCGGTACCAGTCGAAGGTGAATCCGGCCCAGCTCACCGAGTACTTCGAGGCGTTGAAGCTGAAGACGACCAACACCAGAACAGGCAGATGCAACAGGAGATAGACCAGCCCCGCCAGGGTGAGCACCCAGCCCGCCGGTCGCCGCTTCATCGCGCGAGCTCCCGCGGCGCGTCACGCTCGCGCAGCCGAAGCGAGAGCACCACCGCGACCAAGGTCAGCAGCATGAGCGCGAAGGAGGCCGCCGATCCGAAGGGCCAGTTTCGCGCCGTGGTGAACTGGCTCTGCACCAAATTCCCCAGCATGACCTGTTTCGCGCCGCCCAGCAGGTCCGAGGTGACATACGACCCCAGCGCCGGCACGAACACGAGCAGCGACCCCGCGATCACCCCGGGAAGCGAAAGCGGCAGCGTTACCGTGAAGAATTGCGCCGTCGGCCGCGCCCCCAGGGCCTCCGACGCTTCCAGCAGGGAGGGATCGAGCTTTTCCAGCGAGGCGTAGATCGGTAACACCATGAAGGGCAGCAGGCCGTAGACCAGCCCGAGCAGGACGGCAAAGGGTGTGTAGAGCAGGGTCAGGGGCTCGTGCCGCAGGCCGGTACTCAGCAGCAGGCTGTTCACCAGCCCCGTGTCCCGCAGCAGAAAGATCATGGCGAAGGTGCGGACCAGAAAGCTGGTCCAGAACGGCAGGACAATCAGCAGGAGGAGCAGGTTACGGTGCCGCCGGCTCCGCGCGATCACCCAGGCGACCGGATAGCCGAGCATGAGGCAGGCGACAGTGGCGGCAGCAGCCCAGAGTATGGTGCGCGCCAGCACGTGGAGGTACAGGGGATCGAGAAAGCGGCGATAGTGCTGCAAGGTGAAGCCCGGCGCAACGCCGCCGTACTCTCCCCGCTGCAGCACGCTCGCGCCGAGCATGAGCAGCATCGGCACCACGAAGAAGGCCGCGAGCCACAAGGTGCCGGGCGCGAGGAGCATCCAGGTACGCAGCCGCCTCACGACTGCTCCAGGGGCCGCGCGTCCTCAGGCCGCCAGAAGAGCTGGACCTCGTCGCCGCGAGCCCAGGGAATCGGCCGGGTGAGCTGGCCTTCGTTGTGGAGCAGCGCGGTTACTCGGGAGCCATCCGCCAGCAGCACGAGGACCCGAATCCGGTCGCCCAGATAGCTCAGTTCCTCCACCCGGCCCCGCAAGCTGGCGCCGCCGGAAGGCTGCGCTCCGGAGGGCAGCAGCTGGATCCGCTCCGGCCGCACCGCAACCCGCCGCCCACCGGCTCCCTCGAGCAGATTCGAGTCTCCGATGAAGCCGGCCACGAACGCAGTGCGCGGACTCTCGTAAATCTCCGCGGGAGTGCCGAGCTGGGCGACGCGACCCTGCTCCATGACCGCGATCCGGTCCGACATGGTCAGTGCTTCGTCCTGATCGTGGGTCACGTAGACGAAGGTGATGCCGAGCGCACGGTTGAGCTGCTTGAGCTCGAGCTGCATCGCCTTGCGGAGCTGGAGGTCGATCGCTCCGAGCGGCTCGTCGAGCAGCAGGAGCTCGGGCTCAAGCACCAGCGCGCGGGCCAGCGCAACTCGTTGTCGCTGTCCGCCCGAGAGCTCCGCTGGTCGCCGGCGTGCAAACTCGGCCGGGGCGAGCCGCACCAGCTCGAGGGCCCGTTCAACCCGGGGAGGGATCGCGGACTTTGCCACGCGATGACGCTCCAAGCCGTACGCCACGTTGCGCTCGACGGAGAGGTGCGGAAAGAGCGCGTAACTCTGGAACACCATACCCAGTCGCCGCTCGTAGGGCGGCTTGCCGCCCATCGGTTCACCCCCGATGCGGATCTCGCCACCCGGATCGGGTTCCTCGAAGCCGGCGAGTAGTCTAAGTGTGGTGGTTTTACCGCAGCCGGAGGGCCCGAGCAGGGAGAAGAACTCTCCCTGCTCGATCGCGAAAGAAACCTGGTTCACGGCCTTGACGGGGCCGAAGCTTTTGCTGACCTGAATGAATTCGGCAATCGGCACGGAGAGGAAACGTACGGAGCGCGGTCCGCTGGCGTAAGCGGCCGCTCCCGAACTGGACGAGCTTCCCGGAAGGGCCTAGGTTCGAGCCAGGAGGTCCCCTCATGCAACGACGCGAAGCGCTTCGCTTCCTCGGCACCGCCGCCCTGGCCCCGCTGCTCACTCCGCTCTCCGCACGGGAACGCTTCGCCCTGGGCCGCCACCTTCACCAACAGCTCGCCGCGGGCGCAGCCGGCCGGGCCCTTTCCGCGGCTCAGCTGGCGCAGGTCCGCGCGCTCGCCGATACGATTCTGCCCCGGACAGATACCCCGGGAGCGCTCGATGTGGGGGCACCGGAGTTTCTCGACCTGTTGCTGGCCGAGTGGTATTCGGAGGAGGATCGGCAGGAGCTGCTTGCGGGGCTCGATGCCCTCGACGCACGTTGCCGCGCCGCTCAGGGAAAACCGTTCGCGGAGCTCGGGGCGCAGGGTCGCGCCCAGTTCCTCACGAGCATCGAAACCGTCCACGCCGAATCCGGTCCGCCGGAAGCGGCCTATGTCCGCGTCAGGCAGCAGCTGATCTTCGGGTTCCTTACCTCCAAGCCCATCGCCACACTTACGCGCACCACGCCGATCATTCCGGGCCGCTTCGACGGCTGCATTCCGCTCGGAGGTGCCCGATGAAAGCTCCCCAGGATCCGAGCTGGGATGCCATCGTCGTCGGCAGCGGGATCAGCGGCGGCTGGGCTGCCAAGGAGCTCACTGAGCGCGGCTTGCGAACGCTGGTGCTCGAAGCGGGACGGGACATCGATCCAGCGACCGACTATGTGGAGCACGTCCAGCCGTGGGAGCTGCGCTTTCGCGGCCGCGGCGACCGCAAGGCGCTGGAGCGCGACCAGTTCATCCAGAAGAACTGCTACGCCTGCGACGAGTACAGCGGGAAATTCTTCGTGAACGACCGGGAGAATCCCTACGAATTCGACGCCGACAAGCCATTTCACTGGATTCGCGGCCGCCACGTCGGCGGGCGCTCCATCATGTGGGGCCGCCAGGTCTACCGCTGGAGTGACCTCGATTTCGAGGCGAATCTGAAGGACGGCATCGCGGTCGACTGGCCGATTCGGTACGCCGACATCGCCCCGTGGTACGATCACGTCGAGCGCTTCGTCGGCATCAGCGGACAGGCCGAAGGGCTTTCCCAGCTGCCCGACGGGCAGTTCCTTCCGCCGATGCAGCTGCGCTGCGTCGAATCGCTGGTGCGCGACAAGCTGCAGGAAAAGTGGGGCCGGGAGCGGGTACTCACCATCGGGCGCGTGGCAATTCTCACGCAGAATCACAACGGGCGCGCGGCGTGCCACTACTGCGGTCCCTGCGAGCGCGGCTGCATCACGCATTCCTATTTCAACAGCATCGGATCGACGCTGCCGGCCGCACGGAAGACGGGCAGGCTGACGCTGCGCCCTCACAGCGTCGTCCACAGCGTGATCTACGACGAGTCGAAGGACCGGGCGACCGGAGTGCGGGTGATCGACGCCGAGAGCATGCAGGCGCTGGAGTTTCGCGGGCGGGTGGTTTTTCTTTGCGCTTCGGCGCTCGAATCGGCGCGCATCCTGCTCAACTCGCGGAGCCCGCGCTTCGCGACGGGGCTCGGTAGCTCCAGCGGGCAGCTGGGCCGGAACGTCATGGATCACGTCTTCGGCGCAGGGGCCGGCGGCACCATCGCCGGCATGGAGGACAAGACCAGCTACGGTCGGCGGCCCAACGGCATCTATATCCCCCGCTTCCGCAACGTGAAGGACAAGCACCCCGATTTTCTGCGGGGCTACGGCTTTCAGGGCGGCGGCAGTCGCGGCAACCTCCCGCAGCCCAAGACGGGTTTCGGAGCCGAATTCAAGCAGGCACTCCTGCGCCCGCCGGAGCTGGCGCCCTGGCGCTTCTCGATCGGCGGCTGGGCCGAGTGCCTGCCGCGCGAGGACAACTTCATCGCCCTGCATCCCACGCTGGTTGACAAGTGGGGCGTTCCCGCGCTCAAGGTGCAGTGCACCTGGGGGCCCAACGAGCTGGCGCTCCTGGAGGACATGCAGAAGACCGCCGTGGAGATGCTGGAGGCGGCGGGCGCGACCGATATCCGCACCTACAACGACCACCTGCCTCCCGGACTCTGCATTCACGAGATGGGGACGGCGCGCATGGGACGCGACCCCAAGACGTCGGTGCTCAACGGAAACAATCAGGTCTGGGATGCCAAGAATGTGTTCCTGACCGACGGCGCCTGCATGACTTCTTCCGCCAATCAAAACCCTTCGATCACCTATATGGCACTGACGGCGCGGGCGGCCGCGTTTGCAGTGGAGAGCCTGAACAGGAATGAGCTCTAGGCGAGGCTTCCTGCAAGCCGCTGGAGCCGCCGCGCTCGCGCCGCTGCTGCCGGCGCTGCCGACGCGACTCAACCGCATCGGCATCGAGCTGTACACGGTTCGGCGGGAGTTCGCGAGCGATCCGGAAAGGACCCTGGCGCGGGTGGCGGAGATCGGTTTTCGCGAAGTGGAGTTCTCGGGCTATCCGCCGGGTACCCCGCAAGCCATCCGCCAGATGCTGCAGCGCCATGGACTGAGGGCGCCGGCAAGCCATGTTCCCCTGCAATCCCTGCAGACCGATTGGAATCGCACGCTCGATTTTGCCGCGCTCGCCGGACAGCGCTACGTCGTGGTGGCCTATGTACCTGCGGAGCAGCGCCGTAGCGCGGATGATTGGAAGCGACTCGCCGCGGCCTTCAACCGCGCGGCCGGGACGGCGCGGAGGCACGGCATGCGCTTCTGCTACCACAACCATGACTTCGAGTTTCCCCTGCTCAACGGGGTGGTCCCCTACGATCTGCTGCTGGCGGAAACGGATCCTCGACTCGTCGGGCTCGAGCTGGACCTCTATTGGATCACCAAAGCGGGGCGGGATCCGCTCGAGTATTTCGCCAAGTGGCCCGGCCGCTTTCCGCTGGTGCACGTCAAGGACATGGATGCCACGCCGCGGAAGTTCTTCGCGGACGTCGGCAAGGGCAGCATCGATTTCCGCCGCATCTTCCGCCAGGCCCGCCTAGCCGGGATTCAGCACTACTTCTATGAGCAGGATGAAACACCCGGTGATCCGTTCATCAGTGCCAAGGCGAGCTACGACTATCTGCGCTCCTTGACCTTTTGACTCACAGATTTCAGAGATGCCACAGATGAATCGACGAGAAGTCGTCGCGGCCATGGTGGGGGTGAGCGGAATGGCGAAAAGGGTTCTGACTCCCCGTCCTCCCCTCCTCCCAGCCTCCCGCCTGAAGCAGTCCGTGTCCTACTGGCCTTACGCCAAAATCCCCTTGGGCGAGTTTGCGGCGAAGGCGAAGGCGATGGGTCTCGCGGCGATCGACCTGCTGCAGCCCGAGCAATGGCCGGTGGTGCGGGACGCCGGCCTGATCTGTTCGATGGGATATCCGACGAACAGGCGAGACTTTCTGAGCAGCGGCTTCAACGATCCCGGGAAGCACGACATGCTGGTGCAGGAGCTCGAGCGGACGATCCCCCAGGCGGCGGCCGCAGGCGTGCCGAACGTCATCGCGATGTTCGGCAATCGCAAGGGACGCAGCGATCAGGAAGGCGCGGACAACTGCATCAAGGGCCTGAGCCGGGTAAAAGCCGCCGCGGAGCAACATGGCGTCACCATCTGCGTCGAGCTGCTCAACAGCAAAGTGGACCACCCGGACTACATGGGCGATCACACGGCCTTCGGCGTCAAGGTGATGGAAGGGGTGGCCTCACCGCGGGTCAAGCTCCTCTACGACATCTACCACATGCAGATCATGGAGGGCGACGTCATCCGGACGGTCCGGAGCCACATCGCTCATATCGCGCACTTTCACACTGGCGGCGTTCCCGGCCGTCATGAGCTCGATGACACCCAGGAGCTCAACTGGCGAACGGTCTGCAAGGCGATCGCTGACCTGGGATTTCAGGGCTATCTCGCCCACGAGTTCACGCCGACCCGGGATCCGCTTACCTCCCTGGCGGAGGCGGTGAGGCTATGCGACGTGTAGGCTTCGCGGTGCTCGCCGGGGCACTCGTGGCCAGCAGCTCCGTCGCCCAGCGGCCTCCCCGCCCAACCGAACGCGCGACCGAGCCGGCTCTGCTCAACCCGGCGCCCTACGATTCCTCGCTCTACTCCAATCCCTCGGCGACCTCGGCGCGCTTCAAGGCCCTGCGCTGGCGACTGGTGGGACCATTCCGCGGCGGCCGCGTGGATGCCGCAACCGGCGATCCCAACAAGCCGATGGTGTTCTACTTCGGTGCGGTGAATGGCGGCGTGTGGAAGACCACTAACGGAGGACAGACCTGGCGCAATCTCACCGACGGCAAGTCCGATATTTCATCGGTGGGGGCGATTGCCGTCGCCCCCTCGGACCCCAATGTCATCTACGTGGGCACCGGAGAGTCGCAGCTCCGCGAGGACCTCACCTACGGCACCGGAGTCTACCGGTCGACCGATGGGGGGGAGAGCTGGCAGGCGCTGGGCCTGGGCGACACCCAGCAGATCGGCGACCTGGTCATCGATCCACGGGACCCCGACCGGGTGTACGTGGCCGCGATGGGACATGCATTCGGACCCAATGCCGAACGCGGAGTCTTCCGCACGACCGATGGAGGCAAGAGCTGGAAGAAGATCCTCTTCATCGACGACAGCACCGGGGCGAACGACCTGTCACTGGATCCTTCCAACCCGCGTATCCTCTACGCCTCGATGTGGAAGTTCCAGCGGACCCCGTGGTCGATGCTCGCGGGGGGCGGCCGCAGCGGGATGTGGAAGTCGAGCGACGGCGGGGAGACCTGGAAGGAGCTCAGCTTCAACCCGGGGATTCCAGTGCGACCGCTCGGCAAGATCGGGCTCGACGTCTCTCCCGCGAACCCGCGGCGTATCTATGCCAGCATCGAGGCGCCGGATTCGGCGGGCGGCATTTTCCGTTCTGACGACGGTGGTGACAGCTGGGAGCGCACGACCGACGACCCGACGTTCCAGGTGCGCGCCTGGTACTACTCCGCGGTCACCGCGGATCCCACCGATGAGAACACCGTGTACGTCATGAACCTGCAGGTGTGGCGCTCGGTAGACGGAGGGAAGACGTTCTCGCGAGTCCGGGTGCCGCACGGTGACACCCACATCATGTGGATCGATCCCAAGGATTCCAGGCGACTCATCAACGGCAATGACGGCGGAGCGACGGTCTCCTTCGACGGTGGCGCATCCTGGTCGAGCATTTACAACCAGCCCACGGCGCAGTTCTACCATGTCACCACCGATAACCAGTGGCCGTACCGCCTCTATGGCGCGCAGCAGGACAACAGCACGGTGTCCATTGCGTCCCGTTCCGACGACGGCGTGATCGGCGAGCGCGACTATTTCCCGGTAGCGGGGTGCGAGAACGCCACGATCGCGGTCGATCCCCGGAACCCGAATATCACCTACGGTGGGTGCTACACCGGGTTCCTGAGCCGGGTTGACCGCGGGATGCGCCAGGAGCGCGATATCTCGGTCTGGCTTGGCAATTACGACGGCTGGCCGGCCTCCGACATTCCCTACCGCTTCCAGTGGACCTTTCCCGTCCTGCTCTCGCCCCAGGACCCGAGCACGCTCTACGCGACGTCGCAGTACGTGATGCGCTCGCGCGACGAGGGAGCAAGCTGGGAGAAGCTCTCCCCCGATCTCACCGTCCACGATCCGAAGACGCTCGAGCGCACTGGCGGTCCCATCCATGGCGAAATGACGGGCGCTGAATGGTACGCCACGATTTATGCCTTCAACGAGTCGCCGCTCACCCGCGGGCTCTTGTGGGCGGGAAGCGACGACGGCCTGCTGCATGTTTCGCGCGATGGCGGCGGCAACTGGCAGAACGTCACCCCGCCGGCGTACGGCAAGTTCACCCGCACCGCCGGGATCGAGCCTTCGCACTTCGACCCCGCGGTAGCATACGTGGCGGCCAACCGCTACCAGCAGGACGACTTCCGGCCCTATCTCTGGAAGACGGCCGACTACGGAAAAAGCTGGACGCGCATCACCGCCGGGATTCCGCTGGGAGCGTACACGAGGTCGATCCGCGAGGATCCGCTGCGGCGTGGGCTGCTCTATGCGGGAACCGAAACCGGGGTCTACGTCTCGTTCGACGACGGCGCGCACTGGGAACCGCTGCAGCTCAACCTCCCCCGGGTGAGCGTGCGCGATCTCCGGGTGCACGGCAATGATCTGATCGCCGCGACCCACGGACGCTCCTTCTGGATCCTCGACGACATTTCCCTCCTGCGTCAGCTCGGCGACACGGTCACGGGCCGCCCCGCGCACCTATTTCAACCCGCTCCGGCGGTGCGTTGGTTCTCGGGCGGCGGCCGCAGCCTGACCGCGGGGCAGAATCCTGCCGGTGGCGCCTACATCGACTATTACTTGCGCAGCAGACCCACCGGAAAAGTTCTCCTCGAGTTCCTGGACGATGCCGGGAAGCTGATCCGGCGCTTCAGCAGCGAGTCCCTTCCAGCCGACTCCGCGGCCCGGACCGCTGCCGATTCCATCGGCCGGAAGCTGCGCGCGGCCCTCAAAGACAGCGTGGTCTACGAGCCGGCCGACTCCATTGTCTCGACCCGCGCCGGCACCAATCGCTTTGTTTGGAACCTGCGTTATCCGGGCGCGACCCGGTTGAAGAACACCCTGGTCGACGAGGGGACGCTCGAGGGCCCCATCGCCCCTCCCGACAGCTACACCGCGCGTCTGATCGTCGGGAAGGACACTCTCGCCAGGCGCTTCATGGTCGTGGCCGACCCGCGCATCCATACGACGACGGCGGAGCTGCTGGCACAATTCGACGCGGTCATCCGCACGCGCGATCGGATCAGCGAGGTAGCCGAATCGGCGCTGCGCATTGAAGAGATCCAGTCGCAGCTCGACCAGCGGGTTCGCCAGACCAAGGAGCAGGCATACGGCACGCGAGTGGACTCGGCCGCGACTCCGCTCCGCAAGAAGTTCGAAGCCGTTCGCACCGAGCTCTACGAGGTCGGCTGTCACGTCGATCAGTGCTCGCTGGACCAGCCGATGAAGCTGTACAACCAGCTCTTGACCATCAATTCCCAGATCCAGCTCGGGGACTACGCCCCTACCAAGCAACACCGTGAGATGATCGCAGACTTTACCGCCAAAGTCGCGGAGCAAGTCCGCCGGCTGCAGCAGCTGGAAGCAGCGGAGCTCGCGGCGTTCAACAAACTGCTCCTCGAATTGAATCTGCCGGCGGTATTCGTGCCGCCGCGAAAGCTCCCGCTCAAGAGCTGAAGTCGGTCCTAGGCGGGAATCCCTGAAACCGGGGGCCCCGGCCGAGTGGTGAAGAACCGGGCCCCTTGCGCCCGCGCCGGAAAGGCGGCGAGGTAGTCGCGCTCCCAGTCCTGCCGCAGGCTGTCCGCTTGGGATTCCGCGACCATCGCCCAGACGCTCCCACCGAAGCCCGCCCCGAACGCGGACGCCGCCGCCGCGCCAAGCCGGCGTGCGCTCCGCTGCAGATGAATCGTCTCGGCAACCTGGTTCTCGAGTCCGCGCTCGGCACCTGTCTGCGAGCGATCCACCAGGGGGCCTAAGCCGGCAAAGTCGCCCCGCTGGAGGGCGTCGCCCACCGCGGGAATGATTTCCTCGCACTCGGCGGCGAACTGCTCCAGCCGGGCGCGCAGGCGCTCCCCGTCGGGGTGCTCAGCCAGGAAGCCGGCCAGCCGGATGCGGGCACCGGCGTCGCTCGCGATGGCGGCGTGAAGAGTGGGGTCCAGCCGGCCGGTACGGTGTTGCCAAAGCTCGAGCAAGGTCGCGACCGCCTCCGCCCGGGCATTGTAGAGTCCCAGCGCTTCGCGATTCTTCGCCGCGGCAACTCCGCTCACGGCCACCAGCAACAGGTAACTCGTCGGGAACTGTATTTCGCGCTCGAAGCGGACCGGATCAAAGCCGTACTGGCACAGCTTCCCTGGGCGCGCGCACAGAATGGCCGTGTGGTCCTGGGTGCCTCCCAGCGTTCCGACGCCGAAGTCTCCGGGGAAGTCGCCGAAGGCCTTACCGTTTTCGACCGCTCCCAGATAACCGGCCAGCGCTTCCCGGTTTAGAAAGGCCTCTCGCCAGCGCGGCAGCTCCTCGAGCCCGTTCACACTGGCGACAGCCAGCGCAACTCCGATCACCAGCGCGGCGGAGCTCGAGAGCCCCGCGTCGCGGGGGAGATCGCTGGCGAAGGCGAGCTCGAGACCACGGCGGAGCGGGCCGAAATCGCGCGCGAGCCGGCGCACCACCGTGGTGGGATAAGCCATCCAACTGCCACTCTGGATGGGGATGGTCGGCGCGAGGGCCAGCTCGGCGCAGTCGCCGGTCAGCGCATCCACGATGCGAAGTTCCGGCTCGTCCCGGGGCCGTGCCAATAGACAGAAGCCCTGTTCCGTAGCGCACACCAGGCTGCGACCTCCAGCATAGTCGGTGTGCTTGCCGAGGAACTCGATCCGGCCGGGCACCAGCCAGCCGCGGAGCTCAGCCGGATTGCCCGGGCCGAGCGCTCCGCGGACTTGGGCCAGCAGGGCGTCGATGCGCTCCGCGCTGAGCGCGCTCACGGGCGCGGCTCGCGGCCGCGGAGGCGCGCGGCCACCTCCGGAATGTCCTGCGGACTGGAGAGATCCAGCACGCCCTCCCGCGATTCGATCACCTGAAATCGCTCCCCCAGCCGCTCCATCGCATAGCGGACCGCGTCCACCAGCTCGAGCTCACCACGCGGGGACGGGCCAATCGCCCGGCAGGCGGCGTAGATGTTCGGAGGCAACAGCCACGCGTTCATGCTTACCAGGGGATCCGCTCCGAACACCGCGGCCTCGGCGGGCGTGGGCTTCTCGACGATGCGGGTCAGCTCGCCCTCCGCATTCGCTTCGAGCAGCGCGAAGCCGAGGATCCGCTCCGGGCGGATGTTGCCAGCGCTTAGCAAGGTGGAGGGGCGGAAGCCCAGCAGGCCGGCACGGAGCAGTTTCAGGAGGGCCAGGAGCCCCGCGCGAGGATAGAGATTGTCGGCATTGACCACGAGAACCGGCCCGCCGGCTGCGAAGCGTTCAGCGGCGAGCAGCGCATCGGCAGTGCCAAGCGGGCGAGCCTGGACCGCGCAGTGGAGCTGGAGCCGGAACGGTTTGCCAGGCCCTGCGTAGTAGCTCTGGATCTCCTGGTGGGCTGGACCGATCACCAGACAGACCTGCCGGACACCCGCGTCGGCCAGCCCGCTCAGCGCATAATCGAGAAAGGGACGCCCTTCCCCGAAGGGAATCATGCCCTTGATGCCGCGCTCGGCCATCGCGCGCTGCGGGGCACTCAATTCAGCAGCGACCCCGCTTCCACTTCCGCGCATCCGGGAGCCGAGTCCCGCGGCGAGCACTACGGCGCGCTCAGTCAGCTGCGCTCCGTCCCACCCCAGAGTCGAGGCAGCAGACGCAACAGCCCGATCCCGCTCACGGTGAACAGGGCGGCCCACACCAAGCCCTGTGACGTCTTGCCGTAGATGAAGCTGCCGGCGCCGAACAAAGCTGCGTAGACGAAGCAGCAGCCCAGCACCCAGCCGAGCAGCGACTGGGGCAGGCTGTCCGGACTGCCGCCCTCGCCGGCCTCCCGGGCGATCGGCTTCCAGCCGGGGCCGGCGGGGCGTACCAGGCGATAAAAGCTCACCAGGGTGAAACGGTCGGTGGGGACTGTGAGAAGTGTCGTGCTGATCCAGACGAGCGACGTCGCAGCCACGGTCACCAGCAGCGACACATGTGACGGGATCTCCACACCGGCTTTGCGCGCCACGAAGAACCCGAAGGCAATGACGAACGAGCTCGCCATCGCCGAGACTTCGCTCCAGGCGTTAACGCGCCACCAGAACCAGCGCAGCAGATAGAGCAGTCCCGTGCCCGCGCCGACCGAGAGCAGCAGATCGAAGGTTTCGCGGGCCGATTCCAGCGCGAAGGTCAGCAACGCGGCGCAGAGCATCAGCAGCAGCGTGGTCAGCCGGCCCACCGCGACGTAGTGGCGCTCCTCCGCTCCGGTCCGCAGGAAGCGGCGATAGAAATCGTGCACCAGGTAGGAAGTTCCCCAGTTGAGCTGAGTGGAGATGGTCGACACGTATGCGGCGAGCATGCCCGCGAGCATCAGCCCCATGAAGCCGGCAGGAAGAAACCGCAGCATGGCGGGATAAGCCATGTCGTGCCCGATCAGGCGGGGATCCACATAGGGAAAGGTGCGGGCGATGTCCGAGAGATTCGGGTAGACCAGAATAGACGCCAGCGCGACGATGATCCACGGCCAGGAGCGCAGCGCATAGTGGGCCACATTGAAGAAGAGGGTTCCGGCCACGGCATCCCGCTCGCTCTTGGCGGCGAGCATGCGCTGGGCGATATAGCTGCCGCCGCCCGGCTCCGCGCCGGGATACCACACCGACCACCACTGAATCGTGAGGGGAATCACGAATACCGAGAGGGTCATCCCCCAGTCCCCGAAATCGGGGAGCAGTGCGAGCGTATGGGGAGGCAGCTTGGCGACCAATCCGCTGAGACCGCCGACCTCCGGCTGTTGCAAGGCGAAATAGGCGGCCGCAAAGGACCCCGCCATCGCGATCCCGAACTGGATGAAATCGGTGACCAGCACGCCCCAGAGTCCCGAAGTCGCGGCGAACGCCACGTTCAGGACGGCGCAGATCGCCAGCGTCTTTCCCATCGGCCAGCCCAGCATGACGTTGGCGATCTTGGCCGCGGCGAGATTCACCGAGGCGATGATTACGCAGTTGAAGAAGAGACCCAGATACACCGCCCGGAAGCCGCGGACGAACCTGGCGGCCTGGCCGGCATAGCGGATCTCGTAAAACTCGAGGTCGGTGAGCACCCGGGAGCGCCGCCACAGCCGGGCGTAGAAGAACACCGTCGCCATCCCGGTCAGCAGGAACGCCCACCACTGCCAGTTGTTGGCGACGCCCTTCTCGCGCACCAGATTGGTCACCAGGTTCGGCGTGTCGGTGCTGAAGGTCGTCGCCACCATCGAGACCCCGATGAGCCACCACGGTGCCGCGCGTCCCGAAGTGAAGAACTCCGCTGTGCTGGTGCCCGCCCGCTTCGCCAGCAGGATGGCGGGAAGGAAGGAGATGACGATGCTGAGGACGACGATGAGCCAATCCAGCGGCAAGACGCGCATGGGGCTCCGCGACGGCAAGGGGATGGTAAACGGCTTGAAGCTTAGGCAAGGGCCGCAGGTGGGGCCAGAGTGCGGAAGTCGAATTGGCTGTGCGGCTCTCGGTGGCGCCCACACCGGGCAGCCCTAGATTGTCAGCCATGACCACACTCACCTCCCCCATGCCCGAAGCGGCCGCGCAGCGCCGTCGCGTCACCAGCAAGCTCCCGGGCTCCGCCGAGCTGCACCGCGCCGTGGATGCGCGGGATCCATCGTATGAAGGAATCTTCCTCGTCGGCGTGCGCACCACCCGGATCTTTTGTCGGCCATCCTGTCCTTCGAAGCCCGCACTCCGGAAGAACCGGGAGTTCTTCGCCAGCAGCGAGGAGGCCCAGGCGGCCGGCTACCGCGCCTGCCACCGTTGCAAACCGCTGGAGCTGGCGGGAACCCATCCGGACTGGGTGAAGCACATCCTGGCGCTGCTGCAGGAAAACCCCGCGGCGCGACTGACCGGCGCCGTGCTGGAACGCTTAGGCGCTCACCCGGCGACGGCGCGCCGCTATTTCCTCAGGAGCTTTGGGATGACCCTTCAGGCCTACGCTCGCGCTCGGCGACTCGGTCTGGCGCTCGATGCGCTGCAACGCGGAGCACCCGTGCTGCCGGCGGGTTTCGAAAGCGGCTTCGATTCCGATAGCGGGTTTCGTGACGCCTTCAAGCGCGTATTCGGAGTCACCCCCACGGAAGCGCGCGGGATGCCGCCCATTGTGGTCACTCTCGTCGCGAGCCCGCTCGGCCCGCTGGTGGCCGCCGCGACGGACGCCGGTCTCTGCATGCTGGAATTCGCGGATCGTAAGAAGCTGCCCCAGCAAGCCGCAGAGCTGCGGCGCTGGTTCGCCCGGCCCGTCGTCCCGGGCACCAACCGAATTACCGACCAGGCTGCAGGGGAGCTCGCGGACTACTTCGCCGGGTCGCGGAAGGACTTCAGCGTCCCGCTCGTGCTGGGCGGGACCCCGTTCCAGGAAGCGGTCTGGGGCGAACTCCTGCGAATTCCTTATGGCAAGACGATTTCCTACGAGGAACTGGCGCGGCGCATCGGAAAGCCTACCGCGCAGCGTGCAGTGGGTATGGCCAACGGGCGAAATCGGATCCCGATCATCATTCCCTGCCATCGCGTGATTCAAAAGAACGGTCAGCTGCGCGGCTATGGCGGCGGGCTGTGGCGGAAGAAGTTCTTGCTCGATCTGGAACAGGGCGCCCTACAGCTGGCGAGCTAACGGCCCCACCGCTGCGGGCTTGATGGTTCTCTCGGCGGGCGCGCTGGCAGTGGTCAATCCCTTCGCCGCCGGGGGACGAGCCGCTCGGCTCTGGCGCCAGCTGGAGTCCGCGGTCCGCGCCGGATTCCCCGAGCTCGGAGTCCGCTTTACCACTGCGCCCGGAGAAGCGGAAGCAATTGCGCACGACTGGGGACTCCGGAACGCCCGGGGCGTCCTGCTCGTAGCGGGCGGGGACGGCACCCTCCACGAAGCGGTGAACGGGCTTTTCCGCAGCGAGAGCCGCGCGCAGCTCGGCGTAATCCCCGTCGGAAGCGGGAACGATTTCGCCCGGAACGCCGGGATTCCTCTCGATCCGCGGGAAGCGCTGCGAGCCTTGCAAGGTTCACCGCCCCGATCGGTGGATCTCGGCCACCTTGCATTTCAGGCCGATAGCGGGCCCGCCGCGCGGGTCTTCCTCAACTCCGTTTCACTGGGGGTGAGTGTCCACGCCAACCGGCTGGCACAGTCGCTGCCGCGCAGGGGCGCTGCGAGGCTGCGCTACGGGTTGGCGGGCCTGGCCGCCGTACTCTGGAGCAAGCCGTCGCGCTACCTCGTTACTTGCGGAGATCGGGTGTTGCTCGAGGGCCTGGCGCTCAACCTCACCGTGGCGAACGGCGCTTATTTCGGCGGCGGCATGCGGATCTCGCCAGATTCGTCCCCCGCGGATGGTACCCTGGAGTTAGTCGTCCTCGGACCGCTGAGCCGGCTCCGGGCGCTCCAAGCCCTTTCCCAACTACGAGCAGGGACCCACCTCGCGCTCAGGGAGGTCAGTGTCACGCGGCTGCGGGAACCGCTGCGCATCGCCAGCACGGGTCCCACCCTGCGCGCCGAGGCCGACGGGGAGGAGATCGAGGTCGCGGGGGGGCTCACCATTCGCGTTCTGCCGGCGGCGCTCGCCCTCCTCAACGCGCCCTCCTGAATCACTCGCGGGGCGGCTCGGCGCGCTGTCGAAAGATCGCTTTCGCCTGCGCCAGCCGGCCCAGTACTTCGCGTTGCTCCTCAACCTCGTTCCAGCCGGCGTGCTCGCCGACGACCGCCTCCAGCCGTTCGATCCAGCGCACGAAGTAGCGCGCGTCGTCGGGGGAGCGCAGGGGCTGCCCGGCCACGGTCACGTAGATCGGGCTCGTGGTGGCAAACGGATAGAGGTCGAGGACGCCGGGATGCGAGCGTCGAGACCAGGCGCGCAGCGTGAGCCAGACACTTCGGGTGACGGGGAGCGGGAGGACCGCCTCGGCGCTCATGCTGTCTGAGTTCAAAGGAATCGGCGCCAACACGACCCCGTTGGCCACGATCTCGAGCCGCTCGACCGGCACGTTGGAACGCAGAGAGATCCGCGCCGTAAGCGGATGCACCCCTGGCGGGAGCGAGACCTCATCGCCGGGGGAATGACCAGCTACGGTGAAGGAGAGCAGCGGTCCGTTCGACACGAAGGTGCGGCCGGCCTTGAGCGCGCCGAGCCAGGCGCGATACTCGAGTCGCGGTCCGGTCCGGACGAAGACGCGGTTCATCCCGACGGGGCCGTGCAGAGAGGCGAAGTTCGCCATGGCATCGGTCCCGGCGCCGGCCGGGAGCCGGAAGCCCGCGTTGAGCAGCCGGTACCACACTTGAGCCGTGGCCAGGTGATCGCTGAAGCCGCCCACCTCGAGATAGTCCACCTTGCCCAGCGCCACATCCACGGGCAGAGCATGGGTCACCGCTCCCGCGGCTGCGGGATCGGGGACTTGTTCGTAGGGATGCACGTACCCGGACACGCTGCCCTGCGAGTGGGCGAGGTCAAAGATCGTGGTGTTGTCGGGATAGAGGCTCGCCGCGGCCGTGTTGGCATACCCCGCATAGTTCGGCAGAATCAGGCTGCGGGTTAGCCCCAGGTGGCCGCTGTGGCCCCAATAGGAGGTGTGATACTCCTCGTCGTGCTTAAGGATGGTGCGCGCCGTCGACACGGGATCCGGCGTCCCGCGGAACCACGCCACGTCCGGGATCCGCTGCTCCTTGTTCACGATCAGGTTTTCCACCACGTGGAGGTCCTCCGCCTCTGCCTGGAACCGGAGCCGTGCAGGATCATTCCGGTAGGCACCTCCGTAGTTCATGTGCACGTGCAGATCCCCGCTCCACCAGCCGCGTGCCGGAAGGTCCCAGAGGCGGCGGAGCCGGAAGCTCTCGCTGCGCCGCTGTCCTGCCGTCACCGTCACTTCCCGGGTGACCCGCGTGTACTCCAGGCCCTTGCTGATCTCGACGAGGTATGTCCCGGCGGGGAGGCTCAGGGTGGCGCTTCCCCTCGCGTGGAAATAGCTGAGCTCGAGCTTCCGCTGGCGGCGGTCGAACCCGTCGTCGGCATGGCGCCAGGCATCGTCGGGCGCCCAGCCTCTGCCGTCGCTCCCGGTCACGGAGATCCTGGCGGCGGCGGGCTGGTCCGCGCCCTCGAGCAGGCGCAGCCGCAGCGTTCCCGCCGGGTGCAGGAAGCGGCGGGTTAGCGCAACGACCCGTTGCGGCGCACCACCCGGGACGCTCAGAATCCAGAGCGAGGTATTCCCGGTTTCGTTGCTGATGAACGCGACGCGGCGTCCATCGGGAGCCCAGCGCGGTGCGGTGTGGTCGCAGTCGCAATAGGTGAGCTGGAAGGAATCGCCCCCTTCGCTGGTCGTGAGCCAGAGCTGATTCCGCTGCCCCCCGAGATAAGAGCTGTAGAGCACCCGCTTGCCGTCGCGCGACCAGTCCGGTCGGGCTTTCCAAGTGGTTTCCTCATTGCGGATTTCCCGCGGGACGGCCCCGGCGCGCGCGTCCATCCGCCAGAGTCCGCCCGACCCCCAGACGTGCCCGCGGTTGCTGACCAGGATCAGCTCCTTGCCATCGGGCGACCAGCTCGGCGAGAGATACTGATCGAAGCGGCTGTAGTAGTAGCGCGGGAGCTGGCTGTCGTGATCCTCGGTGATCCGGGTCGGCGCGCCGGCGGCCTTTCCGGATTCGACCGGCAGCAGGTAGAGGTGCCAGCGTCCCTCATAGCTGGTGGAGACGTAGGCGATCTGTTTCCCATCGGGCGACCAGCGCGGATCGAGATTCACCGCACCGTTCTCGACCAGCGGGATCGAGACGCCGCTGGCCAGCTCGAGAATTCGCAGCTGCAGCGCGTCGTCCTGATAGGAGGAATAGACCAGGTAGCGACCATCGGGCGACCAGTCCGGCTGATAGTCGTACCCCGGCCCATCCGTGAGTTGCACCGCTGCGGTCGTCCCGAGCCGCTGCCGCCAGAGCGAGCCCTGCATCGAGTAGACGAGCTCCCGCCCGTCGGGAGACCAGGAAACGGAGCTGGGCCCGCTGGTTACCTGCGGGAGATACATCTCGCGGTAGTAGTAGGAATGAGGGGAATTGATCTGCTTGAGTACCGGCTCGCGCTGTGCCGCGAGGGGGACAGCGCACCCCAGCAGGAAGAGCGCTTCTCCCAGCAGCCTCAATCGAGCTGCCGCAGACACTGGTCGAGGATTTCCAGCGCCATGTCTACGTCCTCTGCGTCCACCACCAGCGGCGGCGCCAGCCGCAGCGCGTTCTTTCCCGCGGCCAGGACCAGGAGGCCTTTTGCGAACGCCAGGAGCTCCAGCCGATGGGCCAGCTCCACCGCGGGTTCGCGCGTCGTGCGATCCATCACGAATTCGATGCCCTGCATCAGCCCCAGACCGCGGACGTCCCCGATACAGCCATGCCGGGCTTGCAGTTCCCGCAAGCCCGCGGCGAGCTGCTCTCCCCGCACCCGCGCATTGGTCACCAGCTCGCGCTGGACCACGTCCAACGTGGCCAGTGCGGCGGCACAACATACGGGATTGCCGCCGAAGGTGCTGCCGTGGGCGCCGGACTCCCAGGTGCTGATCTCCTCCCGCGCGATGAATGCCCCGATCGGCATGCCGGAGCCGAGCCCCTTGGCGGTCAGCAGGATGTCGGGGATCACATTCGAATGCTCGCAGGCGAACATGCGTCCCGTCCTTCCGATCCCCGACTGCACCTCATCGATGACCAGCAGAATCCCGTGCCGGTCGCACAGCTCGCGCAACGCGCCCAGCCAGCCAGGCGGCGGGAGGACGTACCCGCCTTCGCCCTGCAGCGGCTCCACGAAGATCGCCGCGAGGTCCTTGGGATCGAGGTGGCGGGCAAAGAGGTCTTTTTCGATGATGTCGACGCAGAAAATGCCGCAGGACGGGAAGGTCTTGCCGTACTCGCAGCGGTAGCAGTAACCGTAGGCGACGTGGTGAACATCGGGGAGAAAGGGACCGAAGCCGGCGTGCTGGCGGGCCTTGCTCGAGGTGAGGGAGAGGGCACCGTAGGTGCGACCGTGAAAGGACCCTTTGAAAGCGAGGAACGCCGGACGGCCCGTAGCGTAACGGGCGAGCTTCATGGCTCCCTCCACCGCTTCCGTCCCCGAGTTGGTCAGGAAGACCCGCTTCGGCCCCGGACCCGGCGTGATTCCCACCAGCCGCTCCGCGAGCGCCGCCATGCCCTCGTAGTAGAAGTCCCCGCCACAGATGTGAAGGAAGCGATCGGCGGCATCTTTGATGGCCTGGACCACTTCAGGATGACTGTAGCCTGTCGAAGAGACGGCGATGCCGGCCATGAAATCGAGGAAGCGATTCCCGTCTACGTCCTCGACCATCGGCCCGGCGCCCCGCGCCACGACGAGCGGGTACTCCTTGAGGTAGCAGGGTGCGGTCACCGCCTTGTCTCGCGCGATGATGGCCCGCGCCTTGGGACCGGGAGGGGGCGTGGTGATGCGGGGGTACGGTTTGGTAGCCATCGATGCAGCTCCGGTTCAAATAACGTCCTCGAGCGCGCTGCGAAACCGCGTCACGATCTCGTCGATCTCGGCCTCGGTGATCACAAAGGGCGGGGCGAGCATCACGAGGTCGCCGTTCACACCATCGGCCTGTCCCGTGTTAGGCCAGACCATGAGGCCTGCCCGCTCCGCCGACGCGGTAAACCGCTCGGCGAAGCGCTGCTCCCGCAGAAAGGGGACCCGGCTTTCGGTGTCCTCCACGAACTCGATGCCCGCCAGGAGGCCCCGGCCCCGGATGTCGCCCACGTGGGGAAGCTCGCGGAGCGCCTGCAGCCGCTCATGCAGGATCGTTCCCAGCGCCGCCGAACGGCTCAGCAGCCCGTGCCGCCGCATATGGCGGATGGCCGCGAGACCCGCAGCGCACATCGCCGGAGAGTGGACGTAGGTCTGCGCGTGAAGCAGTGCAGTGGAGCCCGCGGCCAGCACGTCGGTCAGCCGACGGGGAGCGCCGACCGCGGCGAGGGGCGCGTAGCCCCCGCTGATGCCCTTCCCCAGCACCTGAATGTCCGGTACCGCGCCGTAGGGTTCGAGCGCGGACCAGGTCCCGGTCCTCCCCGCGCCGACCAGCACCTCATCGGCGATCCAGAGCACCGAGTGGCGGTCACAGATCGCCCGGACCGTGCGCCAGTAATCGGCGCGGGGCACTGCGGCGCCGGTCGAAGAGCCTCCCACCGGCTCCGCGATGAACGCGGCGACTTTTTCGGGCCCTATGCGGAGCAAGGCCTCCTCCAGCGCCTGGCCGCTGCAACGGGGGCAATCCGCGTTCTCGCCTCGACAGGGGCAGCGATAGCTATAGGGAGCAGGAGTGCGCTGCACCTCGAGCAGCCACGGCGCGAAGTAGGTCTTATAGTGCTCCCGCGCGCCGAGCGACAGCGCCAGCATCGTGTTGCCGTGATAGGCCGGCGCGAACGCCAGCACCAGCTGTTTTTCGCTCTTGCCCAGCTCGACCCAGTATTGCCGCGCCAGCTTGAGTGCGGCTTCGATGGCATCAGAGCCGCTGGAGAGAAAGTAGAAGTGCTTGAGGTCGCCCTGGGCGAGCTGCGCAAGCTCGTCCGCCAGCGCTTCGACCGCTTCGTTGGTGAACGCCATCCCACTGACATAGCCCACCCGGCGCACCTGCTCGACCATCGCATCCACCACCTCGGAAACGCCGTGCCCGAGGCAGGCGACGAACGCTCCTCCGCAGGCGTCGAGGTACTGGCGACCTTCCGAATCGTAGAGCCAGCAGCCCTCGCCCTTGATCACCAGCGGGTAGGCCCGAGCCAGGTTGCGGTAGAGCACATGGGTTTCGGGGTAACGGTGCGGCATCCGGGAAAGTTACCTTCCAGCCATGCGCCCGCGCTGCTTTCCCGTCGCTATTCGGCTCCTCGTCGCAGCAGCCCTGAGCGGCGTGCCTGGCTGTCGCCACAGCGATCCGGCCGACCTCGTGCTGCGGCATGGCGCGATCTATCCTGTCGCCAGCGACTCCTTGCGAGTGGAAGCCCTCGCGGTGCGGGACGGCCAGATCGTCTATCTCGGCGACGCTCGCGGTGCGGAACGGCTGATCGGAGGCCGGACCGCGGTGCTGGAGCTTGCCGGGCGCATGGTGCTGCCGGGCTTCCGCGACACCCATCTCCATCCCAGCGCTGGAGTGGGCCTGAGCGAGTGCCGTTTCGACGAGCTCAAGACGCGGGAGATCGTACTCGACTCCGTGCGGAAGTGCGCCGCCGCCCATCCCGAGCAGCCCTGGGTGCGCGGTCGCGGCTGGCAGCTCCCGGTCTTCCCCGATGCCAATCCTCGCAAGGAGTGGCTCGATGCCGTAGTACCGGATCGTCCGGTCTATTTGACGGCCGCCGACGGCCACTCGGTGTGGGTGAACTCGAAGGCGCTAGCCCTCGCCGGAGTCAGCCAGAGCACCAGAGACCCGCCGAACGGCAGGATCGAGCGCGACCCGAAGACCGGCGAGCCGTCCGGGACCCTGCGGGAACGGGCGGTCGATCTCGTGGCCAGCGTGCTGCCGCCCCGTACCCAGACCGAGCTCCGCGCTGGTCTCCTGCGCGCGGTGGCCCTCGCCAATTCGTTTGGCATCGTGGCGCTGCACGAGGCCTCGGCCGACCCCGCTCTGCTCGAGGCATATGCCGCGCTCGACAGCGCCGGCCAGCTCACTGCCCGCACCATCGCGGCCATCCGGGTGGACCCGCCGGACGGCAAGGCGCAGCTCGATTCGCTGCGGGCGTGGCGCGGCCGCTTTGCCGGGCGGCGCTATTTCTCTCCCGGCGCCGCGAAGATCTTCGTCGATGGGGTCATCGAGGCGAAAACGGCGGCGCTGCTCGCACCGTATCTCGGAACTAACGACAGCACCTGGAGCGGCGAGCCCAATCTTTCTCCGGCCGCCCTCGACACGTTGGTCGCCGCCATCGACGCCGCAGGCTTCCAGGTGCATCAGCACGCCATCGGCGATCGCGCGGTGCGCATGGCACTCGATGCGCTGGCCTTTGCGCGCCGTCACAACGGCCCGCGGGACGCCCGCCCCATTATCGCGCATCTCGAGCTGATTGATTCGGTTGATATTCCGCGCTTCGCGGAGCTCGAAGTCATCCCGAGCTTTCAGCCGCTGTGGGCCTACGCGGATGACTACATCACCCGGCTGACCGAACCCGTGCTCGGCCCGGAGCGCTCGCGCTGGCTTTACCCCATCGGGTCGGTTGCGAAGACCGGAGCGCACCTGGCAGCCGGCAGCGACTGGTCGGTCTCCTCCCTGAATCCGCTCGACGCGATTCAAGTCGCCGTGACGCGCCGGGCGCTCGACGCCCCGCCGGGCCCCGCATGGATCCCCCAGGAAGTCGTTAGCCTCCGCACGATCCTGGTCGCGTATACCAGCGGGGGGGCCTACGCGGCGGGAGAAGAGGCCACCCGCGGAACGCTCGAGCTCGGCAAGGCGGCGGACCTTGTCGTGCTCGATCGCGATCTCTATCGGATCCCGGCGAACGAGATCCATACAGCCAAAGTGCTACTCACCCTTTTGGACGGCCGGGAAGTGTGGCGGGACCGATCCTTGCGATAGGGACGAAGACGCCGCTGCGAAATGACAAAACGTCCCTCGGAGCGGACGTTTTCGTCTTTTTGGAGGACAGCTGATGCCCGCAGTCGCCCGATTCTTGCTCCCCGCCTTCGCTTTCGCCACGCTTGCCTCGGCGGGTGCAGCACAAAAGGCCCCCAAGCCGCTCCCACTCTTGCGCGGGACGGTCCAGGATACCACAGGCCGTCCGCTCGAAGGGGCCCAGCTCCAGATCCTCGGGCTGGATCGAGCCCACACGACGCCCGCGTCGGGTGCATACCGCTTCACAGAGCTCAAGCCGGGGAAGTACTGGATCGTAGTACGCCGGATCGGGTATGCCCCGCTCCGCACGGCGCTCAGTTTCAATCCGGGAGACGACAGGGAGATCAATTTCGAGCTCAGACCGCTGCCGCAGAATCTGCCGGAGATCAAGGTGCGCGCCGAAGAAAAGGCGTGGATGCGCAAGTACCGGGATTTCGTCTGGCGCTCGAAGACGAGCTTCTCCGGTCGCTTCCTGACCCGCGATGATATCGAGCGCACTCACCCGACGTATTTAGGCGATGTGGTGCGTCGCTACCTCCCGTTTACCAGTAGCCAGGCCTTCTTCCAACCGTATTTCCCGTCGTTCGGAGGGTCGGCAGCTTCGAGTCGGTTTATCGGGTCCAGGTACTCGCGACTGACCCAGAACTGTTCTCCGGCGGTTTCGGTCAACGGAGCCCACACGATCGGGGGCTGGGCGGTCAACGATTTTCGGCCGGACGACGTGGAAGCCGTGGAAGTCTATCGTAGCGGCTATCAGCTCCCCCTCGAGTTCTCCAGCCGGGACGCTCCCTGCGGCCTGGTGATCATCTGGACGCGATGAGCCGGGTCGCGAGGGACGCTTTATCTTTCGGACAGGACCGCGACCGAGAGCTGCCATGCAAACCCTGATTTCCCGCCGAGCCGTGCTCGCCCGGGGCGCTTGCCTGGCCCTGGGGTTCTCGGGACTGGCCCGTTTGCTTCACGCCGGCCCTTTTAAAACAGCCATGCTCGTCTACAAGGACCCGGGCTGTGGCTGTTGTGAGAAATGGGTCGAGCTGATGCGCGCTTCGGGCTTTGCGGTCGCGGTACGGAACACCACTGATATGCAGCCCATCAAGCGGCGCTATCAGGTGCCGCCTGCGCTCGCCTCCTGCCACACGGCCCTCGTCGAGGGTTACGTGATCGAAGGCCATGTTCCCAGCGATCTCATCCGCAAGCTGCTCAAGGAAAAGCCCAAGGTGGTGGGCTTGACCGTGCCGGGTATGGTGACGGGATCGCCGGGCATGGAGGGCCCGAACCCTGAGCCCTATCAGGTGCTGGCGTTCGACGTCTCAGGCAAAACGAGCGTCTACGCCAAACGGTGAGCGGTAACCGCTCCGCTCACCTCCACCTGGTCAGGATCTCCTCGCGCTTGAAGCGCCGTGCATTCCCGTTGAACAGCCAGACCGACAGCAGACCTACCAGGGCCGATCCCGCGATTCCGACGAGCGGGCTCGCCATCGCCGGGCGGCCCAGCAGCGCTACGAATATCAGGCTGAGGGGTAATACGACGAGTCCGGTGAACTGGGTTGCCCCGGGGACGTCCGTGAAGCGCGCCGATACCCTGAGGGCGGCCAGTGCCGCAAGAATGGCCAGCGCGGGCGCGAGGAGTAGCCAGCCGACCAGGTTCCCGGCCGTGGGGAGAATCAACTTCCCGGTGCGCCAATACCCCGCGATTAATCCTGTCATGCTGCCGGCAAACGCCGATCCCCAGGCAACCAGAAGCGCGGGACCGATTGCCGCGAGCAGCTTGGCAAGCAGGAGATCGCGGTCGCGGATGGGGGTGGCGAGAATCGGCTCCAGGGTGCGCTGCTCCTTCTCTCGTACCAGCGCCAGTGCGGCCGCGCCGCTCGCCAGGATCACCCCCACCAACAGGTAGAAAAGGCCCAGATCGCGCAACAAGAGCCGCGCGATTCTCTCCTGCAGGGAGTCGCCGCGGAGCGTGGGGTCGTTCGCCACGGTTTGGATCAGCAGGTCAATGCCCGCATCGTGCCCCAGGCGGGCGGGATCGCCGAGCAGCGGTAGCAGGGCGAGGAGCAGGAGCGGCAGGAAGATCGAGACGGCCGGCAAGAGGAAGAAGGCGGGCCAGAGCTGCCGGTTAGAACGCAGGTCGCGAAATTCCTTCCGGACAAACAAGCCCAGAACGGCGCGGTTCACGTCAGCACCTCTCGGACGGCGTGGAGATAGACCTCCTCGAGTGAGGTCGTGAGCGGCCGCACCGAGAGGACTTCCCCGCCCTGCCGGATTACTTCCCGCACGACGACCGGCGTGTCCCGGGTCAGCTCATCCACGACGAACCGGAGCGTCGTTCCGTCCAGGGAAATCTCCCGCACTCCGGGCAGGCTTCGCAGAGCTTCGCGAGCTGCTCCTCCACCGCCCCACTGATCCACTGCCACGCTGCCCGCCAGCTGCACCGCGAGGCGCGGTTGTCCCGCCGTCAGGTCCGCCGGGGACCCGAATGCCAGCATTCGCCGGCGCAGGATCCCCACTAGATCCGCCAGTTCTTCCGCCTCGGCAAGATTGTGGGTGCAGAGCAGGATGGTGCGTCCTTCGCGTCGGAAATCGGCGATCAGATCGCGTACTTCCCGGGCCACCGCGGGATCGAGCCCGGAGGTCGGCTCGTCGAGAAAGAGGACCGGCGGCTCGTGCAGCACGGCGCGAATCAGCGCCAGGCGCTGCTTCATCCCCTTGGACCAAGTACCGAACGGCTGGTCCCGTGCCTCCCACAGCTCGAGCCGGCGGAGCCACTGTTCGCCACGGCTCCGCAGCTCTGGGTCCCTGAGCCCGTACAGCCGGCCGAACAGCTCCAGGTTTTCCTGGCCGCTCATCCGGTCATAGAATCCGGGTGCCTCGGTGAGCAATCCGGTATTCGCCCGGAGCTCTGCGCCGGTCCGCTCGCTGCCCGGAAGCAGGTGTCCCGCAACCTCCGCCTGACCGCTGCTGGGCGGCAGCAGGCCGAGCAATAGCCGCACAGTGGTGGTTTTGCCCGCGCCGTTCGGTCCCAACAAGGCGCACAGCCTTCCTTCCGGCACCCGGAAGCTCACGTCCTCGACGGCCAGCCGCCCAGCGAAGCTGCGGGTCAGGCTGCGGGCCTCGATCATGCAGAGGCCTCGCGCATCTCGCGCATGCCGCGGTCGATGTCAACCCGGGAAAGCAGAATGGCACCCAGCGCAAAGAACCCGACCACCAGCAGCACCGCCGTCCGGCGAGAATGCAATCCGTCGGAGACGAAGCCGAACGACGTGCCCAAGATCGTGCCAAGGCGGGAAAACATGCTCCAGAAGCCGAACATCTGCGCTGTCTTGTCCGGTGGTGCGAGCAAGCCTACCACGGTTCGGCTCGACGCCTGCGTGGCGCCGATGCCGGCTCCCGCGATCAGGGCCAGCGCGTAGAACACCTGTTTCGGTCCGGCGTGGACCAGTCCCGCCAGCGCATCGAGGAAGTAGATCCCGAGCACTCCCACGATCCACCAGACCAGCGTGAGGAGCACGGTGCGCTTGGGCCCGATCCGGCCTTCCAGCCAGCCGAAGCCGAGGGCCCCGGCAGCGGCCGAAAGTTGCAGCACCAGGAAGAGCATCCCCAGCTCTCCCACGCTAAGCCGAACTTCTTCCCGCGCGTAAATCCCCACGAACTTCACGATGGCGTCCAGTCCCGCCATGTACACCATGAAAGCGCCGAGGAACTGAAACAGGATCCGATTCTGGCGCGCCGTCTCGAACGAGCGTCCGAATTCCTTAAGGCCTGCTCTGAGCAGCGTGCCGGGCCCGGCCCGCTCGAATCCCGGCGCGGGCCGAGTGCGATTCCTCACCAGCAGGAAGGTGGGCAGGGCCGCGACGAAGAAGAACAGGCCGATCGCGACCATCGCCATCTGGTTTTCAGCGATATAGAGCAGGGGCGCCGATTCCGGCGAGCTCTTGATGATGACCCGGGTGGCCAGGATCACGCTGGCGAGCCCGCCGAAGTAGCCGATGCCCCAGCCCAGCCCGGAAATCTTCCCCATGTTTGCCGGCGTCGAGATGTCGGGCAGGAAGCTTCCGCAGAACGTCTCGCTCAGCATGAAGGCGGCGTTGCTCAGCACGATCAGCACGATGGCGGGCCACACGCCTCCTGGTCCCACGAACGCCAGCGCGGCTGTCGAGAGGGTGCAAACCACCGTGGTCGCGAAGAGGTAGCTCTTTTTCCGGCCGCTCAGGTCGCAGATTGCCCCTGCCAGCGGCGAGAGGACGAGCGCCAGCACGGTCGAGAGGATGATCGCGATCGACCAGTACGAGTCCCGCAGGGCCGAGCCTGGCGGGACGATGTAGCCCACGAAGAACGCCGAGTACACCACGGTGATAACCACGGTGGTGTAGCTCGAGTTGGCGAAGTCGAACATGGCCCACCCGAAGATTTCCTTCCGGGTGACCGGAGGGTTTGGCTGCATGCAGCCTCGCTTATTTGAACAGCTTCGGCACTTCCGTCAGCAACGCGTAGATCCCCGCCCCCGTCATCGCCAACGCCACCAGCACGCCCGCGAGCGTAAGCGACAGCGGGTGACGATAGCCCTGCATCAGTTCCCTCCGCTGGGCCGCCACCAGCATCGCGGCGAGCCCGAAGGGCAGGATCAGGCCATTGAGGGCTCCGACCAGAATCAGAATGGCCACGGGGCGGCCTACCGCGAGAAAGATCGCCGTGGATAGACTGATGAAGGAGACGATGAGCGGCACCGTCCGGGATTCCCATGCGGGTCTGAGCGTCCGGATGAAAGAGACCGACGTGTAGGCGGAGCCCACCACCGAGGTGGTCGCCGCCGCCCACATGACCAGCCCGAACACCCGATAACCCGCCTCGCCCGCTGCCAGTCGGAACATCGAGGCCGGCGGGTTAGCGTGATCGAGCCGGAGTCCCTGGCTGATCACGCCGAGGGCGCCCAGGAACAGCACGATCCGCATCACGGTAGCGATGCCGATTCCCGTGATCGCCGAACGAGTCGCCGCAGGCACCGAGCCGGGGCCCGCGATGCCGGCCTCGAGCAGCCGGTGCGCTCCCGCGAAGGTGATGTAGCCGCCGACCGTCCCGCCGACAATGGTGAGGATGCTTACCACCCCGATCGAAAGGGGTGCCACTGTCCGCAGCGCCGCCTCGCCGAGCGGCGGGGCCGCGGCGACCGCGACGTACAGCGCGAGCAGCACCATCACCGCACCCATGGCCTGGGCAAACCGATCCATTGCCCGTCCCGCCTCGCGGGAGAGGAAGATTCCGATGGCCAGGAGTGCCGAGCCGACCGCGCCGGCCTGGGTCGACAGTCCGAAGAGCGCGTTCAGTCCGAGTCCGGCTCCCGCGACGTTCCCGATATTGAAGGCCAGGCCACCCAGACCGACCAGCACTGCGAGCGTCGCTCCGAGTCCGGGCAGCACCCGATCGGCCAGGAGCTGCGCCGGCAGTCGGGCGGCCACGAGCACCCGCCAGACGGTGAGCTGGGCAGCGAGATCGAAGAGCACTGACACCAGGATGGCGAAGCCGAAGCTGGCACCGAGCCGCTCCGTAAAGACCACGCTCTGGGTCAGGAATCCTGGACCGATGGCCGACGTGGCCATCAGGAAAGCCGCGCCAAGGAGGACGCGCAGCCGGCTCGCGGCCGAGCCACCGCTATTTTCTTGGCCCATGACTCCCGTCGCCCTGCCCTGGTTTCCCAAGCGCATCCTCGTTTCCCACACCCTGCACGAGGGGCTGGGGGAGTATCTCACCGCCCGCCGGCCGGATCTTGAGGTGCGCGCGCGCGACGCAGCGGAAATCGGTCGCCAGGACGTCGAGTGGTGCGAGGTCTTTGTCGGGTTCCGGCCCCCGCGCGAGGGCCCCTGGCGGGAGCTCCGCTGGATTCACTGCATCGGTGCCGGTGTGGATGCCTTCGCGTTCCGCACCGGTCTTGCTCCGCATACCTTGCTGACACGCACCTCGGAAGATTTCGGGCCGATGATCGGGGAATACTGCCTGGCGCGCGCCCTCGCAGTCACCCAGCGGCTGCGCCTGCTCGAAGGGGACCAGCGCGCCAAACTCTGGCGACCCAAGCATCCCAGCGCTCTCCGCGGCACGCGCACGCTGATTGTCGGAACCGGAGCCGTCGGCCGCGGCATCGCGCGAGCTCTGCTCGGCGCGAATTGCGTCGTGGATGGGCTCTCCCGGAGCGGGACGCCCCGCGAGCCGTTCGCGCAAGTGTATGCGGCAGCGCAATTCGCGCAGGCGGTTCACGGCGCCCATTGGCTGATCCTCGCCTGCCCGCTCACCGAAGAGACCTTTCACTTCCTCGACCGGGCTCGGCTGGCTGCCTGTCTGGGGACGTATCTGATCAACGTGGGCCGCGGCCCCCTCGTGGAGGAGAGTGCGTTGCCGGAGGCGCTGCTGGCCGGGCAGCTCGCCGGTTGCGCGCTGGATGTGTTCGAGACGGAGCCGTTGCCGGCTTCGTCTCCCTTGTGGGAGCATCCCGAAGTCACCATCTCGCCTCATATCTCCGGCCTGACCACGATTCCGGGCGCAGCTGCGGGGTTCCTCGCCTGCCTCGCCGAGGTCGAGGCGGGACAACGACCCGCTCTCGCGGTGGACTCGCAGCGGGGTTACTAGCTGCCCTCAGTTACGAACCGGTCGCTGATAGCTAAAGCCATTCGACAGGAAACTCGCCATGCCTGATATCGGCACGCTTCACCCCCAGCTGGTGCATTTCGTCATCGCGCTGGGACTCGTGGGAGTGGTGCTCCGGCTCATCTCGCTCGTCGCCCGCGGTGTCTGGCTGGGTCCGGCGGCGGCCGCCTTGATCATGCTGAGCGCTGCGGCGGGTGTGCTCGCCGCCAAATCCGGGGATGACGCGCACGAAAACGCCGAGCGGATTCCCGGGGTGCGCGCGGCGGTACAGCTGCACGAGCACTGGGGTGAGCGGACCCGCAACGTCCTGCTTGCCGTGGCTGGGCTGGAGATCATCGCCCTCCTTTTCGCCTCCAGTCGAGCTGGCCGACCGCTTCGCTTCGTCGCCGCCGCGGGAGGGCTCGTCGCGGCCTTCTGCATCTACAAGGTGTCCGACCTTGGCGGCGACATCGTGTACGAATATGCGGGCGGTGTCGGCACCCGCTCGGGCGATCCCGAGGACATCGATCATCTGCTCGTCGCCGGGCTCTTCTACGGCGCCCGGCTCGACCGGGACTCGGGCCGCGCCGAAGCCGCTGCGCGCTTGATCGATGAGCTGGCCCGCCGTCGGCCGGCCGATACGACCATCCGTTTCCTGGTGATCGAGTCGCAGCTGCGGGACCGCAACGATCCCGCGGGGGCCCTGGCCGGCCTCGCAGCGCTCCAACTGCCCCCCAGCCACCGCTTGGCACCCCGTCACGGCCTGCTCCTGGCGCAGGCGCTCGTGGCGTCGGGTCAAGTCGACAGCGCCAGAGTCATCCTGAGTGTGCTGACGCAGCGCTTCCCGGAGAATCAGGCCCTCAAGAGCGCGCTCGAGAAGTTGCGCTGAGCCGGATCAGATGCGTTGATGGTCCGGACGCCAGTGCTGCACTGCGCGCTTGACGTCGTCCCGGGTCACCAGCTCTCCGGCCAGCATCCGATCGAGCAAGTGCGGCACTTCGGCGTCCGAGGCGAAGCGGATCCCGATGAATTGGTCGCGGGTAAGCTGCTCGATCTCGAGCGCGCGGTCGGGCATCAGCCGGGTGAGCCGCAGGGTCTCCTCCAGAGCAATCAGGCGGTCTTGCACCCGCAGCGGCATCCAGCGCGCGGAGACCACCGCCGTCACCAGGGCGATGGCCACAATTCCCGTCCAGG
Source organism: Gemmatimonadales bacterium (assembly GCA_036002045.1). Taxonomy (GTDB): domain Bacteria; phylum Gemmatimonadota; class Gemmatimonadetes; order Gemmatimonadales; family GWC2-71-9; genus JABFSM01. Next base: position 43,636 of record DASYTT010000067.1, on the reverse strand, counting down.
CTCGGCTCGCGGTCGGGTCTTGCACGAACCGGACGAGCTGGACGATGGCATTGGAGGCGAGGATGGGGATCGCGAAGAAGTGCCAGGGCGGGAACCAGCGCCAATGGTTGCCGTAGGATTGAACGTCGTCGGACATGAAACCCTCCGAGCAGGGGCTATGGACTGTGGCTCAGCGCTCCGTATTTCCGCCTGCAGTACCAATACACTGGCAGCCCGGCCAGCAGCAGCGCCGCGCCGATGGCGGCGTCCTGTGGCGTTTCGCGGATCGTATTCCCTATGAGATACCCCGAAAAGAGGATGAACACCACGGGAGTCACCGGATAGCCCCAGGTGCGGTAGGGCCGCTCGAGCGCCGGTTCCCGGCGCCGGAGCACGATGACCGCGGCACAGGACATCGAGTAAAACAGGAATGAGGCGAAGACCAGGTAGGTGACCAGCTGGTTGTAGGTGCCGGACCACGCCAGCAAGGATGCCCAGAACCCCTGCACGACGAGGGCGGTATTGGGGGTGGAGTAGCGGCGGTTCAAGTGTCCGGCCCAGGCGAAGAATTCTCCCCGCAGCGCCATGGCATAGGGAATCCGTGCCGCGGTGAACACGATGCCGTTGTTGCAGCCCAGGGTGGAAATCAGCACCGCGATCGTGAGCAGCGCTCCCCCCGGGGGACCGAGCACCACCTTCATCGCGTCGGCCGCGACCAGCGAAGAGCTGGCGGTGGCGGTCTGCCCCAACACGTAGAGCACGGCGACGCTGACGCCGACGTAGAGGAGGCCCACCAGGACCGTGGACAAGACGATGGAAAGCGGCATGTTGCGGCCCGGCCGGCGGAGCTCGCTGCCCACGTAGGTAATCTCGATCCAGCCGTCATACGCCCCCAGCACCAGGATCATTGCGACGCCGAAGGGACCGATGAGCGCGCCGAGCGGCTCCCGCGGCCAGAGGGGCTGGAAATTCGCCGTGCTGCCGCCGGGTAACAGCAGGCAGAGGAAGACCAGGGCGACGACCGCCGCGATCTTGATGACCGTGACGATGTCCTGGGTGAGCGCTCCCACCCGGAGTCCGAAGCAGTTGAGCAGGGTGAGCAGCAGGATCGACCCGACGGCAACCCCTTTGACGCCGAGCCCGCCGAGCGGGAGGAAGAATCCGAGGTAGGTCGCGAAGCCCACGGCGACGAAGGCGATGGAGGCGGGATTGATCACCACCGCGGCGCCCCAACCGTACAGATACCCCCAGAGCGGCCCGAAGGCGCGCCGCAGGTACACATACTGACCACCGGCTCTCGGCATCGCCGCGCCCAGCTCGGCGATGCAGAGCGCGCCGCACAGCGACACCAGCGCCCCGGCAATCCAGACCAGGATCGTGGGAAAGGAGCCCGAGAAGGCGAGGGCGATCGAGCTCGGCACGATAAAAATCGACGCTCCGATGATCGTGCCCACGTTGATCATCGTCGCGTCGAGCAGGCCGAGCTCACGACGGAGCCCGTCGTCGCCAGCAGGGGACCCGGCGGGCCTGGTTGCCATGAGGTTCCCCAACCTATCACCTCGCGCTATCCTAAGGCCACACCGTTTGCCCCGAACCCGCCTTGCTGGCACCCACAGGAAATCCCATGTCGCTCGCTTGCAAGCCCGCTGTGCTGTTTGCCCTGCTGGCCGGGCCCACGTCGCTCGCCGCCCAGGTCACCCTGCCGCGCCCGGAGCCGTTCCCGCGCCGGGGTCTCCCTGCGGCGGTGCCCTCCGATTCCCAGCGCCCGGACACGACCGATCGGCTGCGGCCGGGACTCTTCGCAGGACTGCGCTTCCGCAGCATCGGTCCCGCGGCGCCCTCCGGCCGGATCGGCGAGATCGCGGTGCATCCCTCGAACCGGAGCGTCCGGTACGTCGCCGTCCATTCGGGCGGAGTCTGGAAGACCGTCAACGCGGGAACCACCTGGACCCCGCTCTTCGATACCCAGGCTTCCTATTCGATCGGAACCATCGCCATCGATCCGAATAACCCGCTGGTGGTCTGGGTAGGCACCGGCGAGAACAACAGCCAGCGGAGCGTGGGCTACGGCGACGGAGTCTATCAATCCACCGACGGCGGGAAGAGCTGGAAGAATGTGGGGCTCAAAGCCTCGAACCACATCGGCAAGCTCCTGATCGACCCCCGGAATTCGGCGGTGGTCTATGCCTCGGCGCTGGGACCACTCTGGTCGGCCGGTGGAGACCGCGGGGTGTACAAGACCAGTGACGGCGGGAAGACCTGGACCCAGGTGCTCAAGGGCGACGAGTGGACCGGCGCGTACGATTTGCAATTCGACCCGCGCAATCCGGATGTGCTCTACGCCACGACGTACCAGCGGGCGCGGCGGCAATGGGGGTTCATCGATGGCGGGCCCGGCTCGGCGATCTGGAAATCGAGCGACGCCGGCGTCACCTGGAGCAAGCTTACCCGCGGGCTGCCAACCGAGGAGCTGGGGAAGATCGGGCTGGCGGTCTCCCCGGCGGATGGCAACGTGGTGTACGCGATCGTCGAGGCCGCCAACCGGGCGGGCGGTTTCTTCCGCTCGCTCGACGCGGGCCAGAACTGGGAGCGGATGAGTCAGACCACCGGCAACCCGCCCTTTTACTACCACAAGCTCTACGCCGACCCCAAGGAGGTGGACCGGGTCTACTCGATGAACGTCCAGCTGCAGGTCACCGAGGACGGCGGCCGGACCTTCCGCTCCATCCAGGGCCGCTCGACTCACGTGGACAACCACGCGCTCTGGATCGATCCGGACGACACGGCCCATCTCATCAACGGCAATGACGGAGGGCTCTACGAAAGCCACGACCGGGGCGCTACCTGGGCCTACACCGCGAATCTGCCCCTGGTGCAGTTCTACAACGTCGACGTATCTCAGAGCGAGAGCCCGTTCTACCTGATTTGCGGGGGCACCCAGGACAACAACTCCGTGTGCGGCCCCTCCGGCGGCGTGAATTCGCACGGCATCGCCAATGCCGACTGGTTCATCACCACGGGCGGCGACGGATTCGTCTCCCGGATCGACCCGGAAGACCCCTCGACCATCTACTCGGAGTCGCAGCACGGGGAGATGGTGCGCTTCGATCGCAAAAGCGGCGAGCGGATCGGGATTCAGCCGCAACCTGAGCCGGGCGAGCCCGCGCTCCGCTGGCACTGGGACTCCCCCCTGATCATCAGCCCTCATTCGCATACCCGGCTCTACTTCGGCTCACAGCGGCTCTTCCGGAGCGACGATCGGGGCGACAGCTGGAAGCCGATCAGTCCCGATCTGAGCCGGCAGCTGGACCGGAACAAGCTGCAGATGATGGGGAGGGTGTGGAGCGTCGATGCGGTCGCGAAGAACACCTCCACGTCGTTCTTCGGGACCATCGTGGCGCTCTCCGAGTCACCCCTGAAGGAGGGGTTCCTCTATGCGGGCACCGATGATGGCTTGATTCACCTCACGGAAAACGGCGGAGCGAGCTGGCGTAAGCTCGAAACGTTTCCCGGCGTCCCCGAGATGAGTTTTGTGTCCGACGTCGAAGCCTCGCGCCACAACAGCAACACCGCGTACGCCTCCTTCAACAACCACAAAGCCGGCGACTTCAAGCCGTATCTGCTCAAGACCACCGACGGGGGAACGACCTGGGTCTCGATCAGCGGCAACCTGCCCGAACGCGGCTCGGTGTGGGCGATTGCCGAAGACCACGTCAACCCGAATCTGCTCTTCGTGGGCACGGAGTTCGGTGCCTTTTTCACGCTGGATGGCGGGAAGAAATGGATCAAATTCGGAGGACTGCCGACCATCCCCGTGCGGGACCTGGCGATACAGCGCAAGGCGAACGATCTCGTGCTGGCGACGTTCGGTCGCGGTTTCTACGTGCTGGACGACTATTCCCCGCTCCGGGGCGCGGCGAAGACCGTGGAAGAGCGCATCGCCCTGTTGCCGGTCCCCGACGCCTGGATGTACATCCAGTCGAGCCCGCTGGGCGGAGGCCCGCGGGGCGCCCAGGGCGACGCGCTCTACACCGCGCGGAGCCCTGCTCCCGGCGCGGTCTTCACCTGGTTCATGCGAAGCGAGCTGCGAACCCTGCGTGCGCGCCGGCTGGCCGCTGAAAAAACAGCTGCGGCGAAGGGGCTCGACGTCCCCTATCCATCCTGGGACAGTCTGCGGCTGGAAGAGCGCGAGGAAGCGCCGGCGGTGGTGCTCACCGTGAGCGACGAGCAGGGCAACGTGATCCGCCGGATCAACGGACCTACCGGCTCGGGCTTCCAGCGGATCACCTGGGACTTCCGCTACCCGGCCCCGAATCCGGTGACGGCGGCCACTGCGGCGGCGAGCCAGGGCGACGAGGATGGCGGGTTCGGCCCTCGGGGGCCTATGGCTCCGCCGGGCACTTACAAGGTCACCCTCTCACTGCGGCAGAACGGCCGCGAAACCGTGACTGGTACCCAGACGTTCCGAGCCCTGCCGCTGGGAGAGGGCGCGCTCGGGGCGACCGAGCGGGCGAAGATTGCCGAATTCCACCAACAGACCGCGCGCCTGCAACGCGCCGCGTTGGGCACCAGCTCCGCTCTGGGAGAAGCCGAAAATCGCCTCGGGATGCTTCGGCGGGCGATCGAAGCCACGCCCGCGGCGCCCGTGTCCCTCAACGAGCGTGCGCAGGCGCTGGTCGCCCGACTGCGGGACATGCGCCGGGAGCTTTCGGGAGATCCGGTCCTTGAAGGCGCTCAGGAGCCTACCCCGCCGACCCTGCTCGACCGGGTGCAGCGGGTCGTCAGCAACACCTGGTCCAACACGCAGCCACCCACCGCAACCCATCGCCGCAATTACACGGTGGCCTCGCAGCAGCTCGGCGAGTTTCTTCCCAGGCTGAAGGGGGCGGTGGATGAGCTCCGCAAGCTCGAGGAAGACGCGGAAGCGGCGGGTGCGCCGTGGACCCCGGGCAGGATTCCCGTATGGAAGCCGTAACAGCAGGTGGCGGGTCGCAGGGTACAGGTGGCAGGTGACCGCCACCTCCCTGCAACCCGCCACCTGCTACCTGCCACCTCCGTACACAATCTCCCCAGCAATCACCGTGTATAGCGTCTTCGTCTTCAGGATGTCCGCCGCCGGCACCTCCATGATATCCTGATCGAGGATCGTGAGGTCCGCCAGCTTGCCCACGGCGATCGTGCCACGCGTCGCTTCTTCGAACGCCGCAAACGCCGGCCACAGGGTAAACATCTTAAGCGCCTGCGGGCGGGTGACCCGCTCCTCCGGATGCCAGCCTTCGCCGGAGCGGCCCTGCAAGTCTCTGCGGGCCACCGCCGCGTAGAACTCGATCATCGGCTCACCCCGCTCCACGGGGGCGTCGCTCCCACCGGCCACGGGTAAACCCAGCTTGAGGAAACTCTGCCAGGCGTACGCGCCCTTGAGCCGGTCCAGTCCGAGGCGCGCTGGGGCAAAATGCAGATCGCCGATCGCGTGCGACGGCTGCATCGACGGGATGATCCCGAGCTGTTTGAAGCGCGGAATGTCCGCCGGAGCGACGATCTGGGTGTGCTCGTCGCGCCAGCGCGGCTCCGCTACCTTGCGCTGCTCCGGCGGTACCGCTTGCAGAGCGCGCTCGTAAAGATCGAGCAGCAGCCGGTTGGCCCGGTCCCCGATCGCGTGGGTCTCCACCTGGATCCCGTTGCGCAACGCGCCCAGCAACATCGCCTTGAACGCAACCGTATCGGCAGTGATGAGCCCGCTGTTCTTCGGATCATCGGAATACGGCTCGAGTAAGGCGGCACCCCGGCTGCCGAGGGCCCCGTCGATCGTGACCTTGATGGTGCGTATGGTGAGGCGGCCTCCGAATTCGCCAATACTGGCTCCCCGCGCGATCAAGCTGTCGACGTCTCTCCCAGGACCCCGGATCGACTGATAGATCCGCAGCTTGAGCTTGCCGTCGCGATAGAGCCGCCGCAGCCGTTCGACCGTAGCCCAGCCGCTGCCGGCTTCGTGGATCTGGGTCCACCCCAGCTCGACTTCACGCTGCGCGCCACGCAGGATCTGCTCGTCCAGCTCCACGTCGCTGGGTGCAGGCACCAGCCGGGAGACTAACGCCTGGGCGCGGTCAATCAGCATGCCCGTAGGCTCTCCCTGCGGGTCTTTGTTGATCGCGCCCCCTTCGGGCGGCTCGGTGCTGCGAGTGACGCCTGCCAGCCGGAGGGCCGCGCTGTTGGCGACCGAGGCGTGCCCATCCGCACGGGTGAGGTAGACCGGATTGTTGGGAGCGATCCGGTCGAGATCCTGACGGGTGGGGAACACCGGCGGCTTCCAGAAGGTCTCGATCCAGCCACGACCCGTCACCCATTGCCCCGGCTGCGCCTGGTCGACCCGGGCTTTTACCCGGGCGAGAAACTCCTCCAGCGTATTGGCCCCCTCGAGATTCAAATTCATCTCGCGAGCACCCACACCCGAGAGGTGCACGTGGGCATCGGTGAGGCCGGGAAGCACCGTGGCACCCTTGAGATCGAGCACCCTGGTGGCCGGCCCGACCAGGCGGTTCGCCCCATCGTTGCTCCCCACGAACACGATCTTGTCTCCTGAGATCGCGACCGCCTCGGCCCGGGGGCTCTGGTCGTTTGCGGTGTAGACCCTGGCGTTCTTGAAGACCAGATCGGCCGGCTGCTGTTGCGAGGCGCCGGTGGCGGAGCACAGCAAGGCGGCCGCGATCGCGGTGCTTCCCAGAGCCTTGAGCGTCGTCATGGAGATGCCATGGATTCGGGACGGATTGTCAGTCCTGCGCGGAGAGATAGCTTACCATGGCTTGCTGCGGGTGACAATACATGCGCGTGCCTTGGTTCCCCTCGCTCTTGCTCGGCATCGCCGGCTGCGGTGAGCATGCGGGTAGTGTCGACGCGCCGCCGCCGGTCCAAGAGTTCAGCCAGGACGCCGATTCCCTGCCATCGGTTCCGCCCGGCACCATCGTCGCCCCGCTCTCGCTGGAGCTCGGCGGCGCGCTGCGCGCCCTCGAGCAGGAGGTCCCGCGGCGATTTGGCAACATCACGCAACGCCTTGCGATGCCCGGCTCGAGCCGGAAATCCTACGCCTTCGAGGTCACTCGAGACCCGTTCAGGGTGAGCTTCGCCGCCGATACGGTGCTGCTTTCTGCCATCATCCACTATCAGGGACGCGCCTGGTTCGACCCCCCCATCGGCCCCGACGTCAACGGAGAGTGTGGCACGAAGGGGGAACGGCCGCGTGCCCGCCTGGAGGTCCGCGCGCTCCCCCGGCTCACCAGCACCTGGAAGCTTCAGGTCAAGACCCGCCTGGCGGAGGTCGCACCGCTGACGGCCACTGAGCGGGACCAGTGCGAAGTCTCCTTCCTCAAGCTGGATGTGACCGGCAAGGTGCTGGAGGCGGCTACCCGTGCACTCGAGCGGATCCTGCCCCAAGTCGAGCGGAAAATCTCCCAGCTCGATGTCCGAACACCGCTTTCCAAAATCTGGGCAGATCTCCAGAAGCCGATCCGGCTCAGCGACAGTCTGTGGCTCCTGCTCGCGCCTGTCGCCGTGAACGTGGGAAGCATGCAGGGCTCCCGCCAGGCTGTTCAAGCCGACATCGGGGTCACCGCCGCTCCCCGCATCGTGACGGGGAGCAAGCCCATCTTCCGTCCCCTCCCCCTTCCACCGCTGGGAACGCTGCGCACCGATCAGGGCTTCGCGTTGCTGGTGGAAGGCGCCTTCGATTACGGCGTCATGAGCGCCGAGCTGACCAACCGGCTCGCCGGACAGTCCGTTCGGGCAGCGGGTGGAGTGCTGGAAGTGCAGAAGATCACGGTATTCGGGGTTGGCTCGGGACGCCTGGCGCTAGGCTTGGATTTCGACGGCACCGCCCGCGGGAAGGTGTGGCTGCTGGGCAAGCCCAGTTACGACGCGGCCAGCGGGATATTGAGTGTGCCCGACCTCGACTTCGACACCAAAAGTGCGGGCTTATTGCTCAGGGGCCTGGCCTGGCTCAAGGGAAACGCCATTCGGGAATTCCTGCGCCGGCAAGCCACCCTTTCGGCGGGACCGGTGTTGGGACAAGTCCAAGCACTGGCCGTGAAGCAGATGAACCGCACGCTGGCGCGCGGCGTCGAGCTGAGCGCCACGATAGAGTCTTCCGAGCCAGCCGGGATTCTGGTGCGCTCCGGGGGGCTCATCATTCGGGCTCGTGCGACCGGTGCCGCGCGGCTCGAGCTGGGCCCGGAGATCTTCGAGCCGAAGCCGGCGGTTGGCCGCTAGGCCTTACAACCGCCGGGTCTTCCAGCGCCCGCGCCGGAAGACCACGGCGCTCAGCAGCGCGAGCGTCGAGAAGGCGATGGTAATAGCGAGGAAGACCCCGCGTGGCCCTATGCTGGCCTGCTGGGACAGCAGCCAGGCCAGGGGTACTTCCCAGAGCCAGAAGCAGAACAGGTTGAGCAGGGTGGGCGTCCAGGTATCCCCCGCTCCGTTAAAGGCGCTGGTGAGTACCATCCCATAGGCATAGAGCGGGAAGCCGGCGCTCACGATCCGCAAGCAGGCGGTGGCGTAGCGCGCCACCTCCGGATCGTCCGTGAAGGCGCTGACCAGGAAGGGAGCCAGGCTGATGAACAGCACACCGATCGAGCCGAGAAAGAGAAGATTGTAGAATCCGGCGCGCCATACCGCGGTTTCCGCCCGCTCCGGTTTCTTCGCGCCCAGTGCCTGTCCCACCATCGTCGCGGCAGCATTGGCCATGCCCCAGGAGGGCAGGATCGCGAAGATGATGAGCCGGATTCCCACCGTATAACCCGCCAACGCCTCGCTGCCGAAGAGCGAGACCACCCGCACCAGCCCGATCCAGCTGGTCGTGCTGATCAGGATCTGAAACATCCCGGTGCCCGACAGGCGCAGCAGGGTACCGGCGAGCGCCGGCTCGAGCCGGAGGTAGCTCGGCAGAATCTCGAAACGCTTGCCCTCGCCCGCGAGCCTCCGGAACTGGTAGAGCACCCCGATTCCGCGGCCCAGCGTCGTGGCGACGGCAGCTCCCGTCACCCCCAGCTCCGGAAACGGGCCCACCCCGAAGATGAGCAGCGGGTCGAGAATGAGATTGCAGAGATTCGCGATCCAGAGCGAGCGCATCGCGATGGCGGCGTCACCCGCGCCACGGAAGATCGCGTTGATGAGAAAGAGGAGCAGGATCACGACATTGCCCGCGAACATGACGCGGGTATATCCCTGTCCCGTCGCGACCACCTCCGGCGAGGCGCCCATGAGCCGGAGCAAATCGGACCCGAACACCCCACCCACCAGCGCTACGGGAATTGCGACCAGGATGCCGAGGATGATCGCCTGCACCGCGGCGCGAGCGGCGGCTTCAGGGCGTTTTTCACCGATCCGTCGTGCCACCATCGCGGTAGCGCCGATGCCGAGACCCATGCCGAGCGCGTAGATCGTGCTGAACATGGCCTCGGTGAGGCCAACGGTCGCGACGGCATTGGGGCCGAGCCGGCCGACCCAGAAGACGTTCACCACCGCGAAGACCGACTCGAGCGCCACCTCGAGCACCATGGGCACCGCGAGCAGCAGCAGCGCTCGCCCGATCGGTCCGGCGGTATAGTCGTGACGGTGCGCGCCGCGCACGGCCTCTTTCACGGCTTCCCAGACGGTGGCGGGAGGAGGCTCGCGGGGAGCCGCCGAAGGAACCAGCTCGGGCGAAGGTACTGCGGGGTTCAGCTCGACACTGGGGTCGGTCATGAGCGGCGGAAAGTAGCAGGAGGGATCGGCCTGTGGGTATCGTTTCCCGCCATGGGATTCTCAGCCTACACCAATTTCAGCCGCGCCGAGTGGGCACGACTGCGCGCGGCGACGCCGCTCACACTGGATGAGGCTGACCTTGCGGAGCTGCAGGGTCTCAACGAGCAGCTCTCGCTCGACGAGGTCGTCGAGGTGTACCTGCCGCTGTCCCGGCTGCTCAATCTTCACGTGGCCGCGAGCCGGGAACTCGAGCGAGTCACCGACCGTTTCCTCGGCAAGAGCATGGCGGCGAGCCCTTACCTGCTCGCCGTCGCGGGGAGCGTGGCGGTCGGGAAGAGTACCACGGCCCGCGTACTCCAAGCGCTGCTGGCGCGCTGGCCCGATCACCCCCGGGTGGATCTCGTCACCACGGATGGTTTCCTGTATCCGAACAGCGTGCTCGAGGAACGCGGCCTGCTTGCCCGCAAGGGGTTCCCGGAGAGCTATGACCTCAGGCGCCTGGTGCGCTTTGTCGCCGAGCTCAAGGCCGGCGTTCCGGAGGTCAGCGCTCCGGTGTACTCCCACCTTCACTACGACATTGTCCCCGATGAGCTGCAGGTCATTCAGCAGCCCGACATCCTCATTCTGGAAGGACTCAACGTCCTCGAAGGGGGCGACCGGCGCTCCGGTGACGGGGGGCCCTTCGTGTCGGACTACTTCAATTTCTCGCTGTACGTGGATGCCGAAGAGCGTTTCATCAAGGAGTGGTTCGTGCGGCGGCTCCAGCGACTCTGCGAGACCGCGTTTCGCGATCCCCAGTCCTACTTTCGCAAGTACGCGAATCTCTCGGAGGCGGAGGCCAGCGCGTTCGCCACGCGCGTCTGGGAGGAGATCAACGGCATCAACTTGCGCGAGAACATCCTGCCAACGCGCGAGCGCGCCCACCTCATTCTTGAAAAAGCGGCGGACCACCGGGTGGAGCGGGTACGGCTCAGGAGACTATGAGTACATTTGAAACCCGGACTGGCGGGTGCTCGTCCGGCAACCATTCCTCCGAACCGGGCAGTGCAATATGAATCGTCTTGCTCTTGCTGGTTTCCTCTGGCTCGGCCTGGCCGGCGCGGCGCAGGCTCAGAATGCACCCGCTCCCGCTGCGGACATTGCGAAACAGCTCATCGGCACCTGGGAGGGACCCTATCAATCCGAGGCCGTACCGCCGGGAAGCCTCAAGCTCGTCGTTGCACGCGAAGCGAATCGGGAATGGAAGGTGAGCCTGGCGATCCTTACGGAGCAGCCGCCTGCCGCCGGTGAGCTGCGGGACTTCGCCGTGGAGGGAAACAGCGTCTCCTGGGTCCAAGATGTCGATGAGATGAGCTGCCGGAGCGTAGCGAAACTGGTGGCCGGCATGCTCAAGGGAGACGCGGAATGCTCGCAGGGCGGCGCGGTGGTCCTTACGGCGACTTTTCTGCTGGAGAAGAAGAGCTGAGCGCATCCAGCTCCCGGAGGGCTGCCAGGATCGTCTGCACCGCGGCGCCGAAGAAGGCCGGCGTCAGGGTGTCCGGATCGTCGCTCGGGCGATGATAGTCCTGGTGGTCTTCCACACCAAAGTAGATGAAGGGAATGCCCGCCGCGTGAAACACAGCGTGATCTGATTCTGCAGTCCAGTCGCGCTCGCTCCGCAGCCCGGGGCGGTCGTGACCGAGTCTGAGCTTGACCGGCGCGCGCCCGCGCAACGCGCGCAGGGCTGGCAGCAAGGCCGGATACCGAGCCGTCCCGGCTGCCCAGAGCTCGCCCGACTCGCTGTGCCCCACCATGTCGAGGTTCACGTTGAGGGCAATTGCCTCCCTGGCGACCGGCCGCTCGGCCAGCAAGGCCCTCGCGCCGAGCAGACCCGCCTCCTCGCCATCGAAGAGCGCCACGATCACCGAGTGCGACAGAGGCTTGCGGCGGATTTCCCGGGCGAGGGCGAGCACCGCCGCAACACCGGAGGCGTTGTCGTCGGCTCCGTTATAGATCTGACCCCTGATGATGCCGAGGTGGTCGTAGTGCGCGGAGAGCAGGATGTAGCGGCCGGCTCGATTGGTGCCGGGAATAACCGCGAGGAGATTGACCCCCCGGGCGAAAGGATGTTCGAAGCGGCTGCCTAGCGGGGCGAGCCGAAGCGCCTGGAGCCGCTGGATCAAGTAGCGCCGAGCCCGGGCGCCTCCCGGAGTACCCGCCTTGCGGCCCTCCATCGAATCCGCGGCAAGGACGCGAACTTCGTGCATCAGAAACGCCGTATCGGACACGGTCTGCCCGCAGAGCGGCCCCGCGAAGCACAGGGGGCCCAACGCGAGCGCGCCGGCCAAGAGGCCGGTGCGCCGGACCAGCATCAGGCTGCCACGGCGCATCTACTGACCCATGCGATTGGTCTTGAGCAGGATCGCTCGGCCTTCGTGCCCTGTGTCGTAGCGTGCTCCAGAGGCTGTGAGGAAGCGGATCTCTAAAACCTTGAGGAAATTCGGGGCGGAACTGACTTTGGCAGCGGGTTCGGGGGAAAGCTAGCGTTACGCGGGGCGAGGGGTCAACGCAGCCTCAGGGACTCGGGGCCACGAGTGTCACGCGGCGAATCACCTCTCCCTCCAGGATTCCATCCACCGCCTCCATCCCGCTGATCACACGGCCCCAGACGGTGTAGTCATAATCCAGCCGGGGATTGTCGACGAGGTTGACGAAGAGCTGGGCATCTCCGGTGTCGCGACCACGGGTCGAGATGCCCAGTGTCCCGCGCTGGTGCGAAAGGGGCCCCAATTCATCGCGCATGAAACGTGGCTGCCCCGCGTACTCGTTGGCACCTGGGCTCCCGCCCTGAATCACGAAGTTGGGAACTACGCGGTGGAAAGTCAGTCCATCGTAATAGCCGCGCGCGGCCAGCCCGACCACTCGAAGCACGGTGAGGGGGGCTGCGTCCACCAGCAGCGCCACGTCGAAGCTCGCACCGGAGGCCATGCTGAAACGCAGCCGTTTCCCCCTGAGCCGCGCTAGCTCACCAAGCGAAAGCGGGACCGGCACCAATGGGCGCGGGCGCGCGCGCGCCGCCCGTCCCGTCCAGGAGGCGAGCAACGCTGCTGCCGAATCAGCGACGACCGGATCGAAGTCCTCGAGATACCGGCGCAATCGGGGCGCCAGATCCGGCCCACCCAGCTCAGCGAGCCGGGCCAGAATCGCGAGCCGGGGATCGCGCGAGGTCTCGCTGCGTTCACGGGAGATCCGCTCGAGTGCCGCGAGCAACGCCGCCGCGGCCTTCCGGGGCTCGGGACTTCCTGCGAGCGCGTTCGCGGCGGTCAGCACCAGCTGATAATCCGAGACGCGGAGCGCGGCGCGATAGAGGGAATCCTCGCTGTGCCCGCTCAGTTCGCGGAGCGCGCCCAGCACCGCCTCGCGGACATTGGCCGTCGGATCGGTGGCCAGACGCCGCAGCGTGGTGGTATCCCGCAGCAGGAGCGCCGCGCGGGCGGCGTACATCCGCAGCTGCCACACCGGAGCGGACCGCGCCGCGCCAAGCGCTTCGCGCGTACCGGCCGGGGCAACCCGGGCCAGGCTCACTAACGCGTGCGCCTGCCGCTGCCACCGCGCGGTGGAATCCCACGCCACCGCGAGCAGGATCCGGCTCGCCTGCGGGTTACCCGCGCAGGAGCTGCCCGTCAGATCCAGCGCAAGCAGGCCGACCATCGGAACGGTATCGCGCGTCGCCTCGAGCAGGCGAACACACGCGGTCTCGCCGGTAACCCGCGCCCAGTGCCTGAGCGCTTCCGCCCGTACCAGCGCCGATGCGTCGGTAACGCCCACCAGGAGCAATGCGGCTCGCGCCTCAGGATCGCTCCCCCCGGCGACTCCTGCGAAAGCAAGCCTCCGCAGCAGCGGATCCGCGGAGCGGAGGGCGCTGTTGAGCGTCGCCGAGTCGGCCGCCTTCGCAGCGAGCAGAGCCCCCAGCGCGGAGCGCCTTGCCGGCGGGTCAGCGCGCTCATCCCGGGCCAGCCCCCGCACGGGAGCTAAGAGCGGTTCGGCGAGCGGCACCCGCTCCCTGGTGAGCCGCGCGAAGGTCTCGATCCCCCGGGCGACGTCGGTCGACGCGTCCCCGCGGAGGTCACCTGCCAGAGCGATGAGCCATTCCTGCGCCTGCAACATCTCCTGGGGCGTGGCGTAGGGGAGTCTTCCCAAGGAAAGGGCCAGCATCCCCCGCACCCGGGAATCCCGCTCGACGTTCACCCGGGTTCCCAGTTGAGCGAGCAGGGCGGGCCAGGCGGGATCGCGCGTTCGTCCGACGGGATTCCTGCGAAATCCCTGGGCGGCCTGCGCTACCGCCTGCGCCGCAGAGGCCCGCACACCAGGGAGAAGGTGGTTCAGTAGAGGGAATAGCCGTTCGGCGAGCTCAGGACGCTCCAGCCTGCCGAGGGCGAGAAGTCCTCGTTCAACGAGCCGCTGGTCCTGGCTTGCGAGCGTTGTCAGCAGCACCTGCAACTCACCGGCATTCCTCGCGCGATGGTCCTCTGCGCGGAGGATTTCCTCGTGCAGAGCCGGTCTTTCCTGGGGGAAAACGGGTCGCGCCAGGGCGGCGGTAAGGAAGATTCCGAGGGGAAAACCGGGTGTCATAGACTCATTTCCGAGGGAAAATTAGCACTTTCCCTATTGTGTCCCGGGAGAAGATGCTTAATTTCGGGTACCGGCAGTTCTTCGTTCCGCCCGGCAGTCACGTTCGGACCCCTCGACAGGAGACGTCTCGATGGCGATGAAGAAGAAGGCCCGGAAGCCCGCGAAGCGAAAGGCCGCTAAGAAGGGCGGGAAGCGGAAGCCGAGTGCGGCATTCATGAAGCCGATGCAGCCCAGTGCGGCGCTGAGCGAAGTCGTCGGCTCCAAGCCGATTCCCCGCACGGAAGTCACCAAGAAGCTCTGGGCTTACATCAAGCGGAAGGGCCTCCAGGACAAGAAGAACCGCCGGAACATCAACGCCGACGCCAATCTCAAAACGGTGTTCGGCGGGCGCAGCACTGTCAACATGTTCGAGATGACCAAGCTGGTAAACAAGCATCTGAAGTAGGACGCTTTTGGTATTCCGCTATGGGCTATGGGCGAAGGGCTATGGGTCAACTGACCAGCCCACTCGCTCATAGCCCATAGCTCATAGCTCTCAGCCTTCTCCTAACGCCAAATCCGGCAGCCGCATGAACCACGGCCTTGCCTGTTCCAGCTGGGCAGCGAGCCGGTAGAGCGTCGCCTCGTCGCCGAACCTTCCCACACAGTGAATCCCGATCGGGAGCCCGGCGGAATTCCAGTAGAGCGGAACCGACATCGCTGGCTGGCCGGTCGCATTGATCACCGGCGTCCAGGGAATAAAGTTGAAGACCTTTGCGGCCGTCTGTTCGAGGATGCGGGCCCACCGTAACAGCGTTCCCGAGCGAATCGTGCCGAGGAGCTCGAGCAGCACCCGCTCGCTGGGCGCGGGCAGCAACGCGCCCGTCTTGACCGGCGGCTCACTGAGGGTCGGAGTGATCAACACGTCGTAGCGCTCGAAGAAAGGCGCGAGCTGCCGCGCGGTCCGCTGCAGATAGCGGATGGCACGGGAGAGGTCGCTCGCGGGCATGGTGCGCCCGAGCAGGGCCAGCGCCCAGGTCGCGGGCTCGAAGTCGCGCGGTGCAGCCTTCCGCCCGACCGCCAGCGCTGCCTCAGCGATATCGCCCCCGAGCTCGGCACAGATCATCGTGAGAAAAGCGCGAGCGAAACCGGGCCCGTCGAGCTCGGGTGATGCCTCCTCGACATGATGGCCCTGCGCTTCCAGGAGGCGCGCGGCATCGAGCAGCGCGCCGGTGCAGTCGGGATGTACCGTCCCGCCCAGCCAGGGTCGGGTCGTGAAGGCGATCCGCAGCCGGCCTGGCGCGCGCGTAATTTCCTCGAGATACGGCCGCTCTCGTCCCGGAGCCGCGTAGGGAGCTCCTGGATCGGATCCCTGAGTGGCATCGAGAATCGCCGCGCTATCGCGCACCGAGCGGGTGAGCACATGCTCGACCACCGCGCCGTGCCAGATTTCACCGAAGTCGGGACCCATCGGCACGCGCCCGCGGGTCGGCTTCATCCCGAAGAGCCCGCAGCAGGACGCCGGAATCCGAATCGAGCCGCCCCCGTCGCCTCCCCCAGCGACCGGCACCATTCCACTGGCAACCGCTGCCGCCGAGCCCCCGCTGGAGCCGCCGCTCGTGCACGAAAGATCCCAGGGATTGTTGGTGGGGCCGAAGGCCGCCGGCTCGGTGACCGGAGTCAGTCCGAATTCGGGCGTGTTGGTTTTGCCGAGGAAGACGAAGCCGGCCCGCCGGTACCGCCGGACCAGCTCGCTGTCGTGCGGTGCGCGGAAGCCCTTGAGGAAGGCGCTGCCGCACTGGAACGGCTCGCCGGCCACGGCGGAAAGCAGATCCTTGAGCAGAAAGGGGACGCCGCGGAAGGGACCCTCCGGCAGTGGCCCGGCAGCCGCACAGCGGGCGGACTCATCCATCCGATGGATGACGGCGTTGATCCGGGGATTCAGCCGCTCGATCCGCGCGAGCGCGGTCTCGACCAGCTCGAGCGGCGAGACGGCTCCCCGGGCCACCAGTTCGGCGAGTCCCGTCGCATCATGCCGGAGATACTCGTCCATGGGACCTAACCCGGCTGCCAGATTCCGAGGCGCCAGAGCAGGAAGGCATAGTCGAGCGCAATCTCCCGCAGCCGGTCGTAGCGTCCCGACGACCCGCCATGCCCGGCCCCCATGTTGGTGAGCAGGAGGAGCTCGTTCGCATCGGTTTTCACCGCGCGCAGCCGGGCCACATACTTGGCCGGTTCCCAGAACATCACCTGGCTGTCGTTGAGCGAGGTCCGCACCAGCATCGCTGGATAGGCCCGTGCGGCCAGGTTGGTGTAGGGACAGTACTCTCGCAGCCAGGCGTACTGCTCCGGGAGTCCGGGATCCCCCCACTCCTCATACTCCCCCACCGTGAGCGGAAGCGACGGGTCGGCCATGGTGCTGATCACGTCCACGAAGGGCACTTGCGCGAGCACGACGCCGAACAGATCCGGTCGCAGGTTCGCCGCCGCCGTCACCAGCAAGCCCCCTGCGCTCCCCCCTTCGATGGCGAGCCGGGCCGGCTCGGTCAGGCCTTCCCGCACCAGGGCTTCCGCCACGCTGATGAAATCTCCGAAGCTGTTGCGCTTGCTGGCCATCCGCCCGGCGTCGTGCCAGCGCTTGCCCAGCTCGCCGCCGCCCCGCACGTGGGCGATGCCGACTATGACCCCGCGATCCAGCAGAGAGAGCCGGTTGGAGGAGAACCCCACGGGGAAAGAGATTCCGTACGCGCCGTAGCCGGTCAGCAGCAGGGGGGCGGGCTTCGCCACCGGGGGATCACGGCGGAACACCAGGGACACCGGGATGGTGGTGCCGTCGGCCGCGGGGATGGCGCGCCGCTCGCAGGTATACCGGGATCCATCGAAGCCGCCGGGGATCTCCCGCTGCTTGAGCAGCGTGCTCGTTCCGCTGGCGACCGCATAGTCGCACACGGAAGGCGGAGTCACCGGGGACTCGTACTCGTAGCGGAGCGTGGCGGTGTCCCATTCGGCGTTGGGCCCCGAGCCCACCTCGTATACCGGCTCGGGAAGCGTCAGGTAACGCGCCTGGCCGCTGCCGCGATCCGTGACACGAATCTTGGCCAGCCCTGCCTCACGCTCCCAGGCAACCCAATGGCCCCGGAACGCGTCGATGGCCTCGACCATGACAGCATCACGATGCGGCAGCAGCTCGGTCCAGCGCGCCGGTGCCGGATCATCCGGGGCGAGCCGCACGACCCGGAAATTGGGGCCCGTATCGTTGACCCGGAGCAGCCACCCATCGCCCAGATCGTCGGCTTCCAGCTCGCGATCCGGCACCCGCGGCAGCAGCAGGCTCAACGCCGAGCGAGGGGCAGCGGCCGGCAGGAAGCGGATTTCGGAAGTCGTGTGGCTGTCGCTCTGCAGCAGCAGGTATCGCCGGCTGCGGGTCCGCTCCACGTGGAGACGAAACCGCTGATCGGCTTCCTCCTGGATCAGCTCATGTCCACCGCCCAGCTCGTGGCGCCAGACCTGGTAGAATCGCTTGGCGTCGTCCTCGAGCGTGTAAAAAAGCGTGCGATTGTCCGCGGCCCAGGCGACCGAGCCGCACTTCGTGATCGGGCCCGCCACGATTCCGCCGGTTTCCAGGTCCCGCACGACCAGAGTGTATTCGCGATAGCCGGTCGTGTCGGTCGAGTACGCCAGCAGCCGGCCGTCGTCGCTGACGCCAAGGGCTCCCAGCGCCAGGAACGGATGACCTTGCGCCATCGTGTTCAGATCGAGCAGCACCTGCTCAGGCGCGTCGAGCGACTCGCGCCTCCGGCAATAGATTGGGTATTGCTTCCCTTCCTCGGTGCGCAGGTAATACCAGTAGTCGCCCTCCCGGTACGGCACCGAGACGTCGGTCTGCTGGATCCGCCCGAGCATCTCACGGTACAATTCCTCCTGCAGCTCACGAGTCGGCGCGAGCACTGCGTCGGCATAGGCGTTTTCGGCCTCGAGGTACGCCAAGACCGCAGCATCCTCGCGGTCGCGGAGCCAGTAGTAATCGTCGAGCCGCGGCTCACCGTGGAGTGCGAACTGGTGCGGCCGGCGGGCGGCGGCCGGGGGAGAGGCGATGGGCTTCGACATCAGGGGGGAGAAGCCTACTCGGGCCAGGCCGCGCGGAGAAGCGACGGCAACACGACTCCCGCCGGGCCGGCAAGCTGATGAATTCCGGTCCCCGAGCGCTGGCCCTCCATACTGGGATTCACCACGATAACGGAGGCACCTCTGGCCGCGGCCAGCCAGGGGAGCGAGGCGGCGGGCTCGACCAGATTGGAGGTACCGATCGACAGGAACACCGCGCAGCCCAGGGCGGCGGCCTGCGCGCGGCGGAGCGCCTCGACCGGCAGCGACTCGCCAAACCAGACGACATCCGGTCGCAGCGGACTCCCGCACCTGTCACAGAGCGGGAGGCGGTCGCTTTCGGCGTCGGAATCCGCGAAATCGCCGGCCGGATGTCCGGCAGCGAAGCACTTGACGCGGGTGAGGTTGCCGTGGAGCTCGATGACATCCCGGCTGCCCGCCAGGGCATGGAGCCCGTCAACGTTCTGGGTCATCAGCGTACAATCGGGCACCCGGCGGGCAAGTTCGGCGAGCGCATAATGTCCCGGGTTAGGCGAGACCCCGCGGAGGCGCTGCCGGCGCATCCGGTACCAATTCCAGACCAGCCCCGGATTGCGCTGGAAGGCCTCAGGGGTGGCCAGGTCTTCGGGACGATACCGGGTCCACAGCCCGGTCAGCGCGTCCCGAAAGGTAGGGATCCCACTCTCGGCGGAGATCCCGGCGCCCGTGAGCACCGCGACCCGCGACGCGCTCCGGAGCGCCCGAGCAGGCTCAGGCGTGAGCTTCACCGTCCGCCGCTCAGCTCCGCTTGCGCCAGCCGCTGCTGGAGTCTCGCTTTGACGTCCGGCCATTCGTCATCCACAATGCTGTAATACACCGCATCGCGCACGAACCCGTCGTGGTTGATCCGCTGCTTGCGCAGGATTCCCTCTTTGACCGCGCCCAGCCGCTCGAGCGCACGCTGCGAGCGGAGGTTGCGCCGATCGGTCTTGAACTGCACCCGTAACGCGCCCAGGGCCTCGAACGCGTGCCGCAGCAACAGGAGCTTGCACTCCGTGTTGACGGCGCTGCGCTGCACCGGAGTGGCCAGCCAGGTCCAGCCGATCTCCAGAGCGCGGTCCTCCCTGCGGATCTCCAGAAACCGCGTGGACCCTACCGCGCGGTCGTTGGCAAGTGCGACGATCGCGAAGGGGATCTGCTCACCGCTCGCCGCGCTCGCGAGCGCCGCTCGGATCCAGGCCTGCATGTCCGCGAGCGATTTCGGCTGGTACGCCGGCAGGTACATCCAGATGTTCGGATCGTCCGCGGCCGCGAGCAGGTCGGGCGCGTGCCGCTCCGTGAGCGGCTCGAGCCGAACCACCGAGCCGGCGAGCACGAGCGGGGTGGGATTCATCACCGAGCTCCGGTATACGGGGGCAGCGCGTGCAGCCGGTGCACGGCTTCGCGCAACAGGTCCTGGGTCTTGCAGAAGGCAAAGCGGGTTAGGTGATTCCCGTCTTCGGGCCGGCTGAAGAAGCTGGTCCCAGGCACGGTCGCCACGCCTCCCTCGACCGTGAGCCAGCGGGCGAATTCCGGGGCCGGCAGCTCGCTCAAGGCGGAGAAGTCGGCCAGAATGTAGTACGCGCCGTCCGGCGCCACCGCGCGGAAGCGCGCCGCCTCCAGCGCCTCCATCAAGAGATCCCGACGCGCACGGTACTCCCCGGCCAGGGCCTCATAGTAGGCGCGCCCGAGCTGCTCCATCGCTACCGCGAGTCCTTCCATCAGCGGCGCCGGCGCCCCGACCGTGAGGAAGTCGTGCACCTTGCGGATCGCATCGGTCAGTCCGGCAGGCGCTACGATCGTGCCGATCCGCCATCCCGTGATGCTGAAGGTCTTCGACGCGCCCGAGATGGTGACCGTGCGCCCGCGCATCCCTGGCAGGGTCGCGATCGGAATATGGTCGCCCTCGTACCGGATGTGCTCGTAAATCTCGTCGGTAATCGCCCAGGCATCATGCCGGTGACAGAGATCCGCAATGCCCTGGAGCTCCGCGCGCGTGAGGACGCGGCCCGAGGGATTGCCCGGGGTGTTCACGATGATCGCGCGGGTTCGATCGGAGAAGGCCTCCTGCAGCCGGTCGAGATCGAGCGGCTGACCCGGCAGGAGCGCCACAAAGACCGGCTTGGCGTCACAGAGGATCGCATCGGGGCCGTAATTCTCGTAGAAGGGCTCGAAGACGATCACTTCCTCGCCAGGGTCGACCAGCGCCAGGAGCGTTGCCGCCATGGCCTCGGTTGCGCCACAGGTCACCGTGAGCTCGGTCTCCGGATTCACCTCCATGCCATACCATTCCCGGTACTTCCGGGCGATGGCGTCGCGCAACCGCTTGGATCCCCAGGTGATGGCGTACTGGTTGAGGTCGGCGTGAATGGCCGCAGCGGCCGCCTCCTTGAGGAGGTCGGGGGCGGGGAAATTCGGAAATCCCTGTGCCAGGTTGATGGCCCCGTGTTCAGCAGCCAGGCGGGTCATTCCGCGGATCACCGATTCGGTGAAGCTGTGCGTGCGGCGGGAGGTGCGCATAGCGGTGAAGAGTAATATTGAGGCCGGTCCCTACCGGAAAAGACCTATGCTGCGCCTGCTCGCCCTGCTCGCTGTGCTTGTCGCCGCCTGCCGCCCGGCTCCGGGTTTGG
The DNA here is from genome assembly GCA_036002045.1 of Gemmatimonadales bacterium. GTDB lineage: Bacteria > Gemmatimonadota > Gemmatimonadetes > Gemmatimonadales > GWC2-71-9 > JABFSM01. The sequence continues at coordinate 22,583 of DASYTT010000067.1, read as the reverse complement.
ATCTCACCCGCTACGAGCTGGTGGATCTCAGCCACTCCTACAGCGCCGCCACGCTGTACTGGCCCACGTCCCCGTCCGCCTTCGAGCTCAAGCCGATTCATGTCGGGCCGACGCCCGCGGGATTCTTCTACTCCGCCTATACGTTCGCGACCCCGGAGCATGGCGGGACCCACCTCGACGCGCCGGTACACTTCGACGCCAAAGGCATCTCGGTCGAGCGCATCCCGCTCGACCGGCTGGTGGGTCCCGCGGTGGTGCTCGACGTATCGGCCAAGGCGGCGGCGGACCCCGACTACCGGCTCACCCTTGCGGACATCGAGGCGTTCGAGGCCGACCATGGCAGCATCGCGCCCGGCACGATTGTGCTGCTCAGGACGGGCTGGAGCGCTCGCTGGGGCGACCGGAAAGCCTACTTCGGAGACGACACGCCCAATGATGCCACCAAACTGCACTTCCCGGGCTACGGCGTCGAAGGGCGCCTCCTCGTGGAGGAGCGTCAGGTCGCCGCGCTCGGCGTGGACAGTCCTTCGGTCGACTACGGGCCCTCGCAGGACTTTCCGGTCCACCGGCTCGGCGCGCCGCGCGGCGTGCCCAATTTTGAGAATCTCACCGGCCTCGAGCGGGTCCCGCCCCGGGGAGCGACACTCTTCGCTCTGCCGATGAAGATCGAGGGTGGCTCTGGTGCGCCGCTGCGCGCGGTTGCGCTGGTGCCCGCACGCTAGCGCGGGGTCAGGGGCTGCCGAAGCAGTAAAAGAGCCCGTTCCCTCCCGTCGCCTGCAGGTTCTGCTGGCCGCACCCGCGCGAGGGATGCGCCGAGTTCCAGGAGGTCGGGTTCGCCCCCCCGCCGACTCGGTCGAAGTGGCCCACCTGGGCGCTGCCCTCGGCCGCGCTGCTGGTCCAGTTGCCGCAGGTGGTGTCGCCGTCGCCCGGCATCAGGGTGCCGTTTGGCGCGGACCCAGTCAGGATATCGTGCATGTTGGGGGTATCGCCACGCCCGTTGACCGTGTCGCCTTTCTCGGTGAGGCCGGTCCGCTTATTCAGGTTGTTGCTGTCGCTATGGAGCTGGCCTACGTCCCGGGCGATCTGCACTCCCGCGTGATTAAACCAGGGCCCCTTGCCGATCCGGTCGCGCGCGTCGACGGCGGGCTTGCCCATCGCGGCCTTGGCGCTCAGATAGGCATGCCAGACGAGACCGCTGGAACCGGCGGCGCGTGCCAGCTCGCTACAGTGCGCGTCCGCGCCTTCGAGCCCGCCCAGCGCCGCTCCGTTCCCCGAGCCGCGACTGGTAATGAAGAAGTTCATGGCGGGTGTTTGCGCGGCCAGTGAGGTTATGCCGGCCAGCAGAAGTGCGGAGAGGCTGCTCAGGGTCCTGGGCATAGGGGCTCCTGGAAACGGTTTCCGATAACGTAGGCCGATTCCCTGCGAGGGGGCAAATCGGCCGACCGCTGGCGGCCGGTCCGCTCGCCCGGCATCTTCCGCTCGACGCTTACGCCGGTCTACCCCATGGCAAAGCTCGTTGCACTCGGTGCCTTGTTTCCTTTGCTGGCCCTGGCGCTAGCTTCACCGGTCTCCACTCAGCAGAAAGTTCCCTCGATGGCCGGCCGCTCCACGGTATACGCGCCGCACGGCGTCATCGCGACCAGCCAGCCGCTCGCGACCGCGGCGGGGCTTGCGGCGCTACAGCAGGGCGGCAACGCGATCGATGCAGCGGTCACCGCGGCCGCGGTGCTCAACCTGGTCGAGCCCCATATGACCGGCATCGGTGGCGACATGTTCGCGCTGTTCTGGTCGGCGCGCCAACGAAAGTTGTTGGCGCTCAACGCCAGCGGCCGCTCCGGCTCGCTGCTGAGCCGGGACGAGCTCGTCCGGCGCGGCCATACCAGCATGCCGCTCTTCGGAGCGGAGCCAATCACGGTGCCGGGCGCGCTCTCAGGCTGGGCGGCTTTACTAGAACGGCACGGCACTATCTCGCTCAAGCAGGCGCTGGCGCCGGCGATTCGGCTCGCGGAAGAAGGCTTCCCCGTCACGCCCATCATCGCGCGCCAATGGGCGGAAGCGGCGGAGCGGCTGGCGCAAGACGACGGAGCGCGGCGGACCTTCCTCGTGGATGGCGTCCGAGCCCCGAGGGCCGGCGAGTGGTTCCGCAATCCGGATCTGGCCGCCTCCTTCCGGCTGATCGCCGACAGCGGGCCCGGGGTGCTCTACGGGGGCGCACTTGGCCGGAAAATTGTGACTCGAGTCAAGCAGCTGGGTGGCTTCCTGACGCTCGAGGACCTGGCCAGCCAGAAGGTGGAATGGGTCACTCCGATCTCAGCGACTTTCCGGGGTCACACGGTGTGGGAGCTCCCGCCCAACAACCAAGGGGTCGCAGTGCTGGAAATGCTCAGGATTCTCGAGCGCTATGACCTGAAGGCGATGGGGCATAACACGCCCGCCTACCTGCATCACCTGATCGAAGCCAAAAAGCTCGCCTATGCAGACCTGGCCCGCTGGGTCGGAGATCCTGCCGCGATGACGATCGATCCCCGCCGCCTGCTCGACGACGAGTTCATCGCGGCGCGGCGCGCGCTGCTCAATCCGGGCAAGGCTGCCGAACGCGTGGCGCCGGGCGCAGCGGCCACGGCGAGCGAAACCATCTACCTCGCCGCGGCCGATTCGGCGGGCAACATGGTGTCTTTCATCAACAGCATCTACGAGGAGTTCGGCTCGGGGGTCGTGGTGCCGGGCACCGGGTTCGCGCTGCAGGACCGCGGAGCGGGATTCACCCTGCAGCCGGGTCTCCCCAACACTGTGGGGCCGGGAAAACGGCCCTTTCACACCCTCATTCCGGCATTCGTAACGAGAGCCGGTCCGGCCGGAGAAGAACCCTGGCTCGCCTTCGGAGTGATGGGCGGGGCAATCCAGCCGCAGGGACACGTGCAGGTCCTGCTCAACTTGCTGGAGTTCCAAATGGACCTGCAGGAAGCGATCGACGCCGCGCGCTTCCGGCACTATGACGGATTCCGAGTCGCTCTCGAGGCGCCGATCGGAGCATCGGTGCGCGACGCCCTCACGAAGCTCGGCCACGAGGTCGTGGTCCTGCTACCAGACAACGCCGGCGGGGGACAGGCGGTGATGAAATTGACCAAAGGGTGGGCCGCTGCCTCGGATCCTCGCAAGGACGGCATGGCCGCGGGGTGGTGAGCAGTGCGGCGCGGGCCGGCTCCACCCGTCTTACCTGATGAACCGAACCGACGGGGGACCACCATGAAGGCCCAGGAGCTCATGACCAAAGACCCGGCTTGCTGTACGCCCACCGACACGGTGCAGCACGCCGCGCGCCTCTTGCTGGAATATGATTGCGGCTGTTTACCGGTGGTGGAGGATCAGCAGTCCAGACGGCTGGTCGGAGTGGTCACCGACCGCGACATTACCTGCCGCTCGGTCGCGCGCGGCTGGAGCCCCGACACGTCGGTCGAGGCAGTGATGTCTCCCGACCCGGTGCGCTGCTCCCCCGAGGCAGATATCCGGGAGGTGGAGCGAATCATGGTCGAGCGCCAAGTGCGCCGGGTCCCGGTCGAGGACGGCGACGGTTGCTGCATCGGGATCGTCGCGCAGGCCGACCTGGCGCTCGCGGAGGATCGCGGGCTGAGCGATAGGGAGGTCGGCCGGGTGGTCGAACAGATCTCACGACCGGCTCAGGCTCTCGGAAGCGAGGCAGGCGCCCGTCCCGAGCTGCGCATGTGAGGCAGTGCCGCCGCCAGGCCCACGTCGACCGCCGGCGCGTCGTCATGCCGTCCTCTCAGTACACGCCGAGGTCCTTCGCGGATACTACGGCCCCTGCGTAGCGTTTGCGCACTTCGCGCAGCAGGTCAGCGTCGCTGGCTCCCCAATACAGCTGGTGATAGAGCACCAGCAGCTTCGGTCTGGCGCGGGTCGCGAGCGCCGCCAGCTCGGCGGTCGAGGTGTGCGCGTCGGCATGATAGCGGCGCCAGCTCGAGTCGAGGCCCGCGAACTTCGCGCTCGAATACACTTCGTGAATCAGGAGGTCACATCCAGCGCAGGCCTTGACGACGGCGTCGGAGGGGCGAGTGTCCCCCGAGATCACCACGCGCTTGTCCTTGGTCTGTAGCAGATAGCCGAAGGAGACTTTCCAGCCGGCGTGCGGCACGGCGAAAGCGGTCACGGTAACCTGGGAGTCCTGGTAGACCACCCCTTCGACGATGTCTCGTGCTGCTACCCGCCACCCCTCGACAGTGTGGGGCTGGAGGCCGTGAGTCCGGTTGGCAATGTCGGCGCTCCATGCCTCGGTCAGGTGCCGGGCCAGCTCGACGGTGCCGGGAGGGCCGAAGAGCCGGAGGGGCCGCGCCCGCCCGGCGATCCAGCCGGTATGGATCACATCCGGTAATCCAATGGTGTGATCGGAGTGCAGGTGGGTCAGAAAGACGAGGCCGATGCGCGGCGCGAGCAGCGCGTCGATGCCGTTGCCGGCGGCCTGGGCCGCGCGCCGCATCACCCCGGTACCCGCATCGAAGAGGTAGGCGGTTCCGTTCACGACGACGGCCACCGCGGGGCCGGAGCGCCCAGGATCCGGATTGGGAGTACCGGTGCCCAGCATGACGACTCGGGTTCCGCTTTGCGCCGGCAGAGTCGTCGCCAGCAACGCACCGAACAGGAGAGCCAGTAGGCTCGGCATCGCTCGGGGTATTTCGCGGACGCTCAGGGTTTTGCGCGTGCGGCCGCTACCAGCTCCTTTACCTCGCGGAGCAGCGTCGGCCCGTGGTAGGGGATTCCGTCTTTGATGGTCCATTCAACGCCGCCGGTATGCACCGCTTTCCCATCCCGGATGGTTTCGGTACCGGTGGCATAGAGCAGCTTGAGATCTTCGAGGGGGTTCCCGTTCACCACAATCAGGTCGGCGAGATGGCCTGGACGCACTCGACCGAGGCGGTCCTCCATTCCCAGGATCCGGGCGTTGTTGAAGGTGGCATGCCGGATCACCTGGAGCGGGTGAAAGCCGGCCTCCTGATGCAGCTCGAGCTCGCGGATCAGCCCGAAGCCATAGAGCTGGTAGATGAACCCGGCGTCCTCGCCCGCGCCGATGACCCCGCCGCGCCGTTCGAAATCGCGCAGCGCGGCCATCCAGATCCGGTAGTTCTCCTTCCAATACGCCTCGTCGGTTGAGCTCCAGCCGATGAAGTAGGACCCGTGATTGGCCGGGTTAGGCCGGAAGTATTCCTCCAGCGTCGGATGCAGGTAGTCCGCGAACCAGGGTTGGTTCTGCGCCCGCAGCAGATCCCGGCTCGCCTCATAGATCACCAGGGTCGGGGTCCAGGCGACGTTCGCATCCGCCATCGCCTGCAGCACCTTGCCGAGCCGCTCCGGATCGGCCTCGCGCCAGAGCCGTCCTGCCCAGCGGAATCGGTCGACCTCGTTGTTGTAATTGTAGCTCGAGGGGAAGCGTTGCACGCCGTCGCTCAGGGCCGCGTCGGGCACGCCGTACCAGTGCTCGATGCTTCGGGTGCCGAACTTCACATCGTCCCAGGCGTTGGTCTCTTCCACGCCGGCGTGGTGCGCAATCGGCAGCCCAACCTTTTTCGCTTCGTCCTCCATTGCCTGCATCAGGTCCCGGTCGATCCCGACGATTTTGATGCCGTCGACTCCCAGGGTCTTGAGTGCCCGGACTCTCGTCCGGGCCTCTTCGGTGGTCCGAATGCCGCGGCTCTCGACCGCGTCGCCACCGCCCGCAAACATCGCGTATACGAAAATCCGGGGCGCTGCCACCGTGCCTGCCGCACTCCGCGACCGGAGCTCGAGGGTCTTGCGCGTCGTGCTTCCCACGTCGCGCACAGTCGTGATGCCCGACGCGAGCCAGAGCTTGAGCTCATACTCGAGCGGTTGCGGCACCCCGCCGCGCTCCTCCTGCACGTGGCCATGGAGATTGATCAGCCCGGGCAGCACGTACTTCCCCGTCGCGTCGAGCTCGGCATCGGCTGCGGGCCGGCGCGCGCGGCCCGCCTTGAGCGCCACGGGATCGAGCGCGACCAGCTCGGCGATACTGTTGCCCTCGATCACGATGTCATAGGGACCCGCCGCCGGGGTTCCGTTCCCCTCCACCACCATGGCATTCCGAATTGCGAACCGGGCGGGACGTACCCCATGCTGGACCGCCCTGGCCCCCTGCGCGGGAGCGCTCCCCGTGAAGACGGTGAGGAGAGTGAGGAGGGTGAGAGCCGCCTTCACTTGATCGCCGCCGTGAGGACTCGTCCGTCGAGCGGTTCGGTCGGCGGAGCGCCGAGCACCTGGGCCAGCGTGGGAGCGATGTCTACGGTGCGGACGAACTGGGAGTACCGACCGGGTTTGAAGGGCCCGCCGAAGAACAGGATCGGCACATGGCTGTCGTCGTCGTGGGGCGTTCCGTGCAGGGCAATGCTCATGGGATCCCAGTAGCTGCCGGGAGTCAGCACGACGACCGCCTCGACCGGTACGTCGGGCGGGAACATCTGGACCCAGCGACGGGCGATGAAGTCGGTTCCCAGGTCGTGGCCGGCGAGAGTGCCGAAACGCTCGGCCCGCAACACTCCGGGGATTCGCTTTGCCGCCACGACGAAGCTGTCGGCCGCCGCGTTGACCAGCGCTGCCGTAACGCCGCTCCGATTGCGCTCGATGATCAGCGCTCCGCTCTCGAGCTCGGCGGCCGTGGTATCAGCACCGCCTCGCGTCAGCACCGCCCGCGCCGCAGCCACCGCCGGGCGGACATTCACGCGCCGGGGCGGTGGTGAGTAGCGCTGCTGGGAGAGCTCCGGGAAAGGGGTCACGCCGTGATCGGCAGTGAGCACCACGATCACACTGGCGCGATTCCGCAGCTTGTAGAGGGAGTCGAGGAAGCGGCCGAGGGTGCGGTCCAGCCGCAGAATCTGATCGTGAAGCTCGCGCGAATCCGGGCCGTAGGTGTGACCGACGTAGTCCGTAGAAGAAAACGAGACTGCCAGCAGGTCGGTCTCCGGCCCCTTACCCAGGTTGAGCCGCTCCAGGCCCTCGAGGGCAAAATCCGCGAGCACCTCGTCCATGAACGGCGTCCCAGGCAGCAATCCCGCCACCCGACTGGAATCGGCCGGCAAGAGCTTGGGAAGCACACTGCCGCGTCCCTGGTTTTCGATGGGAACGCTGTCCGGCTCGGGGTAATTCACCTCCGGAAGCAGGAGGTCCCAGGTCCGCCCCGCAGAGCGCTCCGGCAAGCGGCGGGCATTGAACGCCGTTACCCAGGTCGGCAAGGTATCAGCGTAATACTTGCTGGTCGTGAAGCTACCGGCCGGGTACCAATACACGGGCTGCTTCGAGCGGCCGATTGGAAGAATGGCGCCGCGATCCTTGACCGAGACGGACAGGACCCGGGTCCGCGCATCGCGGGCTGTGAGCCAGTCGCTGAGAGTAGTACCCCGGAAACGGAACGGCGAGGCACTGAGTCCCGTCATTCCGATCAAGGGAGCGTTGGGATCACCGTTTACGCCCCCCGAAATATTCCGCGTAATGCCGGTGCTGCGCGGAAATCGTCCGGACATCAGCGACGCATGGCCGGGAGCCGTTTCGGTGATGGCATGATCCTGGTGGCCATTGGTGAAGAAGGCTCCTCCTTCCAACAGCTCTTTGAATCCACCGCTGAATTGACCCCGCCATTTTTCGAGATAATCCTCCCGAAGCTGGTCGACCGTGATGAAAACCACCAGACTCGGCTTGGCGGCTGCCTGAGCCGGCACCGAGGTCGAAACCGGAGTACTGCAGAACAGCAGGCTGAGGAGTGGGCCGGTCAAGGCGGGTCGAAAAATGGACACAGGACGCAGGTGCTAGAGGGGGCAAGAAGTCACGGGAAGGGGATAATACTGGACAGAGGGCCTCCACCGCGAGAGCGCCCGTTGGCCCCCTCGCGCGACCACTCTCCGCTTGCTATCATCGTGAGTGTCCCGCGGAGGCTCCCCCATGCGCACGCTGTTTCGCTCGCTGATCCTGGCCCTGGCTATGCCGGCGGCCCTCAGCGCCCAGAAGGCTGATTCTGCCGCTCAGAAGCCCGATTCCGGCCCGCACAAGCCTGCGCGACTCTTTCGCTCGAAGGAGCCGGTCGTGATGTGGCTGCAGGCGGATTTCAAGACGGTGTTCAAGGACCGCGACTCCATGAGCACCAAACGCTACCCCGCAACGCTGCGTTACCTGGGCGAAAAGGGCGATACCTTGTCGCTGGACGTGCAGCTTGGCACCCGGGGCCATTTCCGGCTGCGCACCTGCGACTTCCTTCCGCTTAAAGTGTTCTTCGACAAGGAGAAGTCGAAAGGCACCCTATTCGGCGGTGAGGCCTCGCTCAAGCTGACTCCCCCGTGCATGAAGGGCGACCGACATGCCCAGAACACCTATGTCGAGTATGCCATTTACGGGATGTACAACGTGCTCACGCCCATCAGCCTCAAGACGCGGCTGGCCACCATCACCTGGATCGACCCCAACAATCCCAAATTCACGATCACCCGTCCCGGCTTCTGGACGCAGGACCAGGACGACATGGCGAAGGAGGTACGCGGCAAGGTCCTGATGCAGACCGGGGGCAGTGCCGAGCAGATGGAGCCGCGCCAGATGGCGCTTACCGACGTGTTCCAGTACATGGTCGGGAACACGGATTTCTCTCTGAGCTACCTGCACAATTACCGGATCGTGCAGACCGACACCTCGATGAATTACTACCCGATGGCTTACGACTTCGACTGGTCGGGCCTAGTAGATGCCTCTTATGCCTTTCCCGATTATCGACTCGGAATCAAGCGCACGACCGATCGGCTCTATCGCGGGGGCTGCCACGATCCCGAGGTGCTCGCCCAGGGGGTAGCCCTCTTCAAAGCCAAGAAAGATTCCATCTACGGCACGCTGCGCGAAATCAAGGACCTGGCGCCGTCGCGGCTCAAGGAAGCGGAGACTTTTCTGGATGAGTTTTACAAGGAGCTCAACGATCCGGGGACGGTTCGCAGGGTGTTCAATAACCCGTGCAACCGCTGAGCTAACCGCGGTAGATCGCCTCCAGCTTTTCCTTCCGCACGAGGGGCAGGAAGCGGGGGTCTCTATCGAGGCCTCGGTATAGCGGGTTGGTCACGAACAGCCGGAAGCGCCGCGGCCGGTGGCTGTACTCCGCGAGCACCCAATCCATCGCCTTCGACCACTCGCCGAGCAAGGCATAGCGCTCGGCGATTTTTTCTTCCCGCAGCTGCGGCACCGTGTCGTCCGGGAGCTTGTAGGGGCGGGACACGGGCACCAGCAGGGCTGCGAGCTGCCGTTCGAGATCCTCCCGGCGAATTCGTTCATATCCGGCGGGCCCGGCATCAGCAAGCGCCCTGGCATAGGCGGCGGCGCCCGCGCTGTCTCCGCCCTGGCGGCGCGCTCCAATGGCCTCATCGTACCGCTTCAAGTGCTCGAGACTCATGATCAAGCGTCGGCGTGGCCCCGGTACGCTCGGATCGAATTCGAGTGCGCGGCGGAGGACCGAGACGGCCGAATCGTACTTGCCGGCGCGCATGTAGAGATCGCCCAGCGTGTTGAGGAACAGCGTCACCGGCTGCTGTTCCACTCCGCGTCGCGCCAGCGCGATCGCGGTGTCCAGCTGACCCTCTACCTCGCCGAAGACGATGCCGGAGTAGATCAGCACCTGCGGATCGTGGCTGGCGGCCCTTAGCGCTCGTTCAGATGCCGCCCGGGCGGTGGTCCAGTCGTCATCGAGATAGATAGCCCTGGTAATCATGTTGACCCAGGGATCGCCGAGCGTGCTGTCGAGCGCGAAAGCCCGCCGGCCGACCGCAGCCGAAGAGTCCATGTACTCTGCGAAGGGACCCCACCCACGGAAGGCCCGGACGAAGTAGAGGGTGGCGAGCAGACCTTGGGGCTCTGCGAAGTTCGGGTCAATGGCGATGGCGGCCTTCGTGTAGAACACCGAAGAGTCCGCGAGGAGCCGGGCATTGGCGGCATTCAAAGGCCCTGCCCGCAAATACAGCTGTTGACCGCGCAAGTAGAGATCGTAGGCCTCGGCGCTCGAGGTCGGCCGTCGAGTCATGGTCGCATATTCGACTCCCGTGAGCTGGAGCCGCAGTGAATCCGAGACCATTCGAGCCAGAGTACCCTGGAGCGTCGCGAGCTCTGACCTCGGCTGCGCGTACCGGAGGCTCCAGAGCAAGTCACCGCCTGGAATCCTGAGCAGCTCGGAAGAAACCACGACCGAGTCGCGCGCCGTGGTCAGATCCCAGGTCAGCACGGCGGCGACCTTGAGCTTCTCTCCCAGCTGGAGATAGCTCAGGTCTGGCTGTTGCCGCTGCAGTTGTGCGACGACGCTCGGGGCGGTCACTCGGAGCTGAGGCAGCCGGCGCAGCAGATTGGCCACTTCGCCCTGGATCCCTTCGGTCAAGTACCCGATGCTGCTGTCCTTCACGGCCAGGGCGCTGGGGGCGAGGGCGATCGAGCTGATGGTATCGGCGTGCCCCACGCCCACGAGCTGCGTCAGCCCAAAAATCCCGACGGCCAGTAACGCGGCCGCGACCAGCAGGACCGCTCGCCGACGACCCCGCGGGATCGCGAGGCTCGCCTGCGAGCCCGTGGTCTCCAGCGCGGCGGCAAATTCCGCGGGCGTGTTGAAGCGCTGCTCCGGCTCACGGGCCAGCGCCTTGAGCAGCGCCTTTTCGACCGCGGGGGACACCGAGGGTTCGAGGGTCCGAACCCGGGGCGGCGGCTCGGCCAGTCGTCGTGCCACCAGGGAGGACATGGTGCCGCCGCTCCAGGGCGGCTGTCCCGAGAGCATTTCGAAGAGCGTGCATCCCAGGGCATAGAGGTCGGTGCGGCCGTCGATCACCCGTTCGCCGGTCACCTGCTCGGGACTCATGTAGGTCGGGGTGCCGATCGCCTGGCCGGTGTGCGTGATACTCCCGGCACTGGCCTGATCGAGCGCGCGAGCAATCCCGAAGTCGGCCACCACCGCGTGCTGCTCGGAGAGCAGAATGTTCTCGGGCTTGATGTCGCGATGGATTACGCCGTGTCGGTGCGCATGATCCAGCGCGTCCGCGATCTCTCGCGCCAGCCGGAGGGCGACGGGCACCGGCAGCTTGCCCTCCCGGAGCAGGCGGTCCCGCAGCGACTCGCCTTCTACGAACGGCATCACGTAGTAGACGGAGGCCGGTCGGCCCTGACCCAGGTCGAGGGTGCCGCTATCGAGCAGAGGAAGGATGTGCGGATGGTTGAGCCGGGCCGCGATGCCGATCTCACGGTTAAAGCGCTCCACCCCGATGGTCGCGGCCAGCTCAGGTCGCAGCACCTTGACCGCGACCCGCCGGTCATGTCGCTCGTCCTGCGCAAGGTAGACGGTCGCCATCCCGCCTTCGCCCAGCAGCCGCTCGATCCGATAGCGGCCCCGCAACGCCTCGCGGATAGAATCGGGGACGTCGCTCATGCGCAGTAATCTAGCGCCTAGCGTTCACCGCTCAGCGGACTCAGGTAGCGCTCCCGCAGAATCCGGAGGTGGTGCCGCTCGTGCCCGGCGATGATCCACGCCAGGGCACGCACGCTGACCTCCTTTCCGCTCACGCTGCCGCGCCGTTCGGCGGCTTCGGGCGGTACATGCCGGAGCAGGGCGAGCGTGGCGGCTCGCACGACGCGGAGCTCATCCTGCAGATCGGCCACACTGCGCGCGCCGGCGCCGGAATTCGGGACCCAGAGCTTCTCGTCGAAGCTGGTGAGCGGACTCGCATCGCCCCGCGCGAACCGAAGTGCCCGATAGCAGAATACGCGCTCGGCGTCGGCCATGTGCCCGAGCACTTCTTTGAGCGTCCACTTGCCCGGGGCGTAGGCATAGTCACCCTGCGATTCCGGCAGGCCAGCCAGCGCACCGATGGTCTCCCGGAGCTGGCTTTCCAACCGCGCGAGCAGGTCGCCTTCGGGCACTCCCGCAATGTACGCCGCAAAGAACGGCGCGTATTCGGAGGCGTCAGGTCGCGCGTAATGAGGAGGGGTGGTCATGGCTGGTGTTCAATCCGCTGAAAGCGGAGGTGTCTGACCCGGCCGGCCCAGAGCACGAAGCCGCTCACCCGGCCCCGCGGGTCGCGCTCGAACCGGATTAAGCCGGCTCCTCCCGCATAAAAGCCGTCTCGATAGAGCGGCCGGAGCCGAATGGGATCCTGCCAATCCCGCTCCAGCCGCAGGGTGTCGCCCCGCTGCGAGAGGCGCAACGTCGCGCCGAGCTCGGGGCTCTGGTACGCGCCGGCGTAGCTTGCCAGGATGGTGGGGTCCAGCGGGGTGCGGCGAACCGCGAGGTACTCGACAGAGCGCGTATTAGGCGCTTCGAGCAGCAGCCGGGTGGGACTGCCGGACTGGCCCGCAATGACGCGCAACGTCCGCTGGCTTCCCCGATACTTGAAGCGGCCCGCGGCCACGGGAATCAGCTCGGCTCGGCCTACGCTGTCCGAGAGCCGGCCCTCCGCCACAGAGAGGATGAGAACTTCCTCGGTTCGAGGGGAATGATACGCGCCGGCCAGCCCGGCCAGCACGGCCGGATCCACCGCCACACCGGACGGCTCCGGCGGGGCGGCCGCCAGCGCCGGGCCCAATACCAGCGCGGCGACCCGCTGCCCCACGACACCCGGATTGATGCTGCCCAGGTTGCAGAGCAGCGCCACGGCCACTTGCTGCTCGGGGTAGCGCTGCAAGGAAGCACGATAGCCGCCGGTCGAGCCGGTGTGGGAGACCGCGCGGACTCCGCGCCAGCGGCTCACCCCGACGCCGAGCCCATACGTCAGCTCGGTGCCCTCGCTGAGGCGACCGACGCGCTCGAGCGAATCTCGCACCGGCCCCCATGGCCCGGTCCCGCTCTGCAGCGCGGCCTCCCATTTGAGGAAATCGGCCACGGTCGTGAGCAGCCCGCCGCTGCCGATGACTCGGGTGAAAGGATGGTCGTTGCGGAATCCCGTCGCGAGCGTCCCCGAGTAGGCGGAGGCGCGACCCGGCACGACGACGCGGTGGTCTTCCCGCCAGCGGGTGCTTTCCATGCCGAGCGGCTTGAAGATCCGCGCGTCGGTAAAGGCCTGGAGCGACTTCCCGCTTGCCCGCTCCAGCAGAGTCGCGGCGACGATCAAGCCGGTATTGCTGTACTCGTAGTCCTCTCCGGGATCGAAATTGAGCTCGCGAAGCTTCGCGACCATCGCGAGCACCTCCGCGTTGTTGTGATCGGTCTCGCCCGCGGGCCGGCCCTGCACCTCGTGCAGCGTATAGCGGTCGGGGAGGCCGCTGGTATGGGTGAGCAGGTGGCGGACGGTGATCTTCTTGCCGATGCCGCGGACTTCCGGAATCCAGCGGGAAATGTCGTCGTCCAGCGTGAGGACTCCATCACGCGCCAGGAGCACGAGCGCCGCCGCGGTAAACTGCTTCGCAACAGACCCGCTTTCGGAGAGCGTTCCCACCGTCCACGGAGTCCCCGTCTCCAGGTTGGCCATCCCATAGGCCCGCCGCAGGAGCGGCACCCCGCCCTTATCAACTCCCACCGCGCAGCCCGGCGTATTGGTGCGATTCCATTGCGAGAAGACTGAATCGACGCGCTGGACCAGCGCAGAATCGCTCTGTTGCGCCGCGGTGGGGGCCGCCGTGGCGACCGCGAAGAACAGCATGCCTCTCATCGGCGTCACTTCCCTTCAGGAAGCAGCGTCACCCGCACGAACCGGGCGCGGTCGAGGTAACTCCGGGCAGCAGCACGGAGCGAGTCCACCGTGAGGGCCGCGAGCACCGGCTCGAGGGGCGGAGCGGGCGGGTCGCCGTCCCGCACACTCTGGAGCAGCTGCCCGAGCCACCAGCTGTTCTCCCGCAGATTAGTCTCCCGACTGCGGATCAGCGTCTCTTTGACCTTGGCCAGGTCGGCGGGTCGCGGTCCACGGGCCTGCAAGGTATCGATCTGCGCGAACACCGCACGCACCAGGGCCTCGGTTCGTGCCGGATCCGAGCCAAAACTGATGGAGACGCGATACTCGTCTCGCGGGACCCGCGAGGCCGAGACACTCACACCGACGCTGTAGGTACCGCCCAACTCCTCTCGCAACTCTTCGCGGAGTCTGAGCTCGAGCACGCTGGCCATCGCGCTCAGGACGGACCGCTCCAGCCGGGAGAGTCGGGTCCCCCCCGTGAAGACAAGGCTGGTCTGGCTCTTGGGCTCGATCCCTTTCCGCACCGTTCGCTCCACCACCCCGGCTGGCGGACGAATACCCGGATCAGCCGGCCGGTCCGCTGCTTTCGGGCCTGCCAGATTGCCAAGGTATCGCTGCACCAGCGGGCGCACCGAGTCAGGGTCGAATGTCCCGACCAGGAACACGGTGAATCCGGAACCGGTAAAACGCTGCCGGTAGAAGTCGAAGGCCGCCGGGGGCCGCACCTCGTCGACCGAGGCGGAGCTCAGTGGGCGCGACCAGGGATGATGCTGCATGAGCGTAACGGTCAGGGTATCCTGGAATGCCGCCTGCGGGCTCGCGCTCCGGTTGGCGAGCGCCGCGCGGAAGTTGCCCAGCCAAGCCCCGATCGCAGCGCTGTCGAGCCGGGGGGCGGTGAAGTAGAGGTAGGCCAGCTGCAATAGCGTTTCGACGTCTTTCGGCGAAGCCTGCCCGGCCATGCCCTGCTCGTAGGAGCCGATGTACGGAGAAAGGTTCACCGCTCTGCCCGCGAGCTTCTTCTGCAGCTCCACCGCGCTGAATGCGCCAACGCCGCTCACGCTGATGAGCTGCGAGGCAAAGCGGGCGCTGGTGAGCAGGCTGTCGGGCGCGAGCGAGAATCCGCCCGGACTCCAGGCTTGCAGGAGCAGCTCGTCGGCTTTGAAGTCGGTCGGCTTGAGGATCACCCGCAGCCCGTTCGCGAAGCCCCACTCCCGAGTGCCCAGCGCACTGTCACGCCGCTCGCTGGTAATCGCGGCGGGCGGCAAGGTCCCGGGCACGAGGGCCGCCTCCGAGACTGTCTCCACGTAGGGCGCGATCTGGGCCCGCTTGACCGCGGCGAAGAGTCCCAGCAGGGTCTCCGGAGAGGGCACCGCAGTCCGGTTCTTTTCCGGAGTATTGACCAGGATGACCGGCGCCCCGGCCAGCCATTGCTTGGACAGGGCATTGAGATCGGCCAGCGTCACGCTCGGCAGCACGGCCTGGGCGCGGGCATAGTCGAAGGCGATACCCGGGATCGCCGCCCCGGTGAGAAAATGCTGGACATACTGACCTGTGAGCGCCCCCGATTCGGTCTTTTCTCGCTCGGTAAAAGCCTGCTCCAGCGCGCGCAGGAGCTCGCGCCGCGCGCGATCGAACTCGGCGGTGGTAAAACCGTGGCGACCGGCCCGCTCGAGCTCGGTCAGCACCGCTTCGAGACCCCGGCGCACTCCGCTGTCCGGCACGGCCGCGCCGAAGCTGAAGGCCTCAGTGGTGCGCACCAGCTCGCCGCGGCCCGCGCCGGCCCCCATGAAGGGTGGATTGGCTTTGCGGGTCAGCTCGTAGAGCCGCTCGTTGAGGATTCCAGCGGCGAGCTGCTCCAGCAGCTCCGCGCGCCATGCGCTTGCCGTGCCGCGTTGCGCGCTGGGTTGCAGCAGAAACACGGAGACGCTGGTGCTGGTGGCTTCCGGGTCGCTCGCGACGAACACCTCCGGGGTGCTCCGCGGCGGCACCGTGATGAGTTCCCGGGGGCGCGGGACGCCCGCCGCCTTCAGCGAGCCGAAGCGCTCGCGGATGAGGGCTTCGATCACCTTGGGGTCGAAATCTCCGACTGCGATGACCGCCATCAGGTCGGGGCGATACCACGTTGCGTAGAAGCGGCGGATGGCTTCCGGCGGACACTGCCGGATGCACTCGGGTGTTCCGATCGGCAGCCGTTCGGCATAGCGTGAGCCGCGGAAAATCACCGGCAGCTCCTGGTCGAGCATGCGCTGCTCGGCGCCGCGCCCGAGCCGCCATTCTTCCAGCACCACCCCGCGCTCTTTGCGGATCTCGGCGGTGTCGAAGCTGACCGCATGGGCCCAGTCCTCGAGGATCTGGAACGCCTTGCGCACGATGGGGGCGCTATCGGTCGGAACCTGCAGCTGATAGACGGTCTCGTCGAACGCAGTCCCGGCGTTCAAGTCGGCCCCAAACCGCATGCCGATCGACTCGATGTAGTCGACCAATTCCTGCTTGGCGAAATGCGCAGTGCCGTTGAACGCCATGTGTTCGACGAAGTGAGCCAGGCCGCGCTGGTCGGGATCTTCCAGGATCGACCCCGCGTTCACGACGAGCCGCAGTTCGGCGCGATGCTCGGGCCGGCGGTTGACCCGGATGTAGTAGCGCAGCCCATTGGGCAAGCTGTCGATAGTGACGGCGGGATCGGTCGGCAGCAGCGAATCGGAAGGGGGCTGCGCCACGGCCGGAGCTGCGGCGAGCGCCTGCAGTGCCAACAGGAAAGCAACGACGTGCATGGGCAACTCCAGAGCCGGGCGAACGTCAGCCGCGGAAGAGCTGACCGTAACGCCGTTTGAATTCCGCCTTCCGCGCTTCCGGGCCGGACCCGGAAATACCCCGGCAGCGCATGGCCGCATGAGCATCCCAGCCCTCGGGCCAGGAGCGGAACACCAGCATCCTGCAGGCGGGACAGCGCACCCGCTTTCCCACGACCTGGCCCACGGCAAGCTCTTCAGCGTTTACGATCACGCCGGCCGCGTCAACCCGCGGAAGCAGAGAGCGCTGTTGCGGGCCAGGTTCCAGCGGAATCTCCTGCAGCAATGCTTCCAAGCCGAGTGCCAGCGCCTGCCGCACCACCTCGGGTTTGAGCTCAGGGTGTTCGGCCAGGAATGCCTCGAGCTCCCTACCCCGATCGAGGTGCTCCTGCAGCGCGCGTACCGGAACGTCGCTTCCGGTGAATACCGGCGCCCCGTTCCGGACCTCGCGGGTTCTCACCACGACCTGATGGAGCGCGCGCACAGATCCTCTTCCCGGCGTCGGAGAGCGAAGGTAACGCTCCCCGAGTGGCGGCGCAGCCCCGGCATCTCTAGCTTGCCGCCCATGACCGTCCTCGTCGAGGCCTGCGTCGACAGTCTCCGCTCAGCGCGCGAGGCGGCCGCAGGGGGGGCGGGCCGTCTGGAGCTCTGTCAGAACCTCACCGAGGGGGGCACTACGCCCAGCTGGGGACTGCTGGCCGAGGTGCGCGAGAAAGTGGCGCTTCCGCTCCACGCGCTGATTCGACCGCGCGGCGGTGACTCTCTCTATTCAGGAGACGAAATCGCTGTCATGCTCCGAGACATCGCCGCGGCTCGCGACCTCGGGGCGGACGGTCTCGTGCTCGGCGCTCTGGACGCCGAGGGCCGGGTCGACTCGGCCACCCTGCGACGCTTGCTCGACGTCGCCCGGCCCGCGGCGGTCACCTTCCATCGCGCCTTCGATCTCGGCCGCGATCCCGCGGAAGCGCTGGATGCGCTGGTGGCGCTCGGAATCGAACGCGTGCTGACCTCCGGGCAGGCCGCGACAGCGGAAGCGGGGATTCCCCGACTGGCCGAGCTCGTGGTGCGTGCGGCGGGCCGCATCGAGATTCTGGCGGGTGGGGGAATCCAGGCGAGTAATGCCGCGCGGATCGTGCGGGAAACCGGCGTCCGGGAGATCCACGTCCGAGGGAGCAAGGAAATGGATAGCGCGATGGCCTTCCGGCGCACCAATGTCCAGATGGGAAAGCGCTATGAGCCGGACGAATACCGCCGGATCGAGACGGAGGCCACTCGAGTCCAAGCCATTGTGGCGGCGGTGAACGGCTAGAGGCCCAGCCGCTCCCGAAGCTCCTTGCTCACCTCGGGAAACTTGGGCAGGGCGACATTGCCGATGTAGCCGAGGTCGCGCATTCCCTCCTGTGTCGTATAGAACCCCACCGCGGTGAGATCGCGTACCTGATCGAAAAACCGCGCGGCGGCCTGGAACTCGGGCTTGGCCTTGGGCAGGTAGCAGATGTCATCGCAGATCTGCGTACGCTGCGCAGTGGTGATCAGTCGAAACCCTTTGCCGAATCGTTTCGTGCTCTCCAGGTTGAGCCACGCAAGTCCGCCCCGGACCCGGATCAGATCGCGCTGTTGCCCCTCGTAAGGAGCGCTCACGTACTCGTTGATCCAGGCGGGCACACCCACCGCGCTGGCGCTCGGACTCTTCGCATCGGCAGGGATGATGGTATCGCATAAAGCGCTCAAGGTGAGCAGCTCGTTGGTCGACAGCTTTCTCGGCCAATTCTTGGACGGATGCAGCATGTCCGGATCCCAGGGTCCGCCACGGGGGCCGCCCTTCACCCCCTGGGTTTGGCTGGTCATCGGGGTGCCCTGCGCGACGGGGCCTTGCGCCGGAGTTTGCGGGAGCACTGGAAGCGCCAGCGCTGCGCCCATGACTTTCAGCGCATCGCGACGCTCCAGCTTCCGACCCACAGGATCCACAGATTTCACCGATTCAACCGGGTTGGATTCCTTGTCAGGGACATCGAAGTCATGGCTCATAGATTCCCCTGCCTGAGCTCATCCACGAGCCGGTCACAGGTCCGCCAGGCCAGGGCCAAGATGGAGAGCGTGGGGTTCTTGTCGGCGTTGGAGACGAACGGCGCTCCATCCGCCACGAAGAGATTCTTCACTTCCCAGGACTGGCACCACTCGTTCAGCACCGAAGACTTGGCGTCGGTCCCCATGCGGCACGTGCCCACCTCGTGGATGATCTGTCCCCCGCGAGCGATTGCCCGCGCGCCATCGGTCTGGACCGTGCCGACCGGCTTGCCCCCCATCGCTTCGATGATCCCGGCAAAGGTCTTCACCATGTGCGCGGCTTGCTTGGTCTCGTGCTCGGAAAACTTCCAATGGAACTTGAGCACCGGAATGCCCCATTGGTCCACTACGTCGGGATCCAGTTCACAGTAGGAGTCTTCGTTGGGAATCATCTCCCCCCGTCCATCGAAGAACACGAAGGAGCCATAGTAGCGCCGCGCGGCTTCCTTGAAACGCTTACCATAGGCCCCGGCGGTGTAATTCTCGAGCCCGCCGAAGATCCCAGGTCCGGGCATTCCCTTGCCGCCGCCGAACTCGACGTGGTAGCCCCGCGCGAATCCCAGCTTGCCGGCGAGCTGGTCCTGATAGAGCCACCACGGCATATACATGTGGATTCCGCCCGCACCGTCGTAGTGATAGGGCGGGAGATTCTCGAGCGCGGGGATTTGTCCCGAGATCCCTGCTCCGACGGTGTCCATCAGGTACTTGCCCACCAGGCCGCTCTCGTTCGCTACCCCGTGAGGAAAGAGCGTGCTCTTTGAATTGAGCAGGATGCGGGCGGTCTCACAGGCACTCGCCGCAAGAACTACCACCCGGGCGCCCACGTGCCGGTCCGCCCGGGTCCGCTTGTCGATGTAGCTCACCCCGGTCGCGCGGCCGCTACGGTCCACCGTCACTTCGCGGACCATCGCGTCAGCCACGATGTCACAGTTCCCGGTCGCGAGCGCCGGGGGCAGGAGCACCGTCGTGGACTGGAAGTTTGCCTTGATGGAACAGCCCCGGCCGCATTCAGTAGCCCAGAAGCAGGCTTGCCGACTGCGCATCGAGGCCGCCAGCACCCGCCGCGCCACGGCGTTGTCGGGGTGAATCCGCCGGGGGAGCGTGCTGGCGTCCTGCCGCACGCTCAGCACCGCGCGGTGCGCGGGGATGACCGGAATGCCCAGCGGGCCGCAGGCCTTGAGGGTGAGCAGCTCGGGCGGCCGCGGGGCGGGCGGCGGGAGCAACACGCCCGGCGACGAATCGGGTGTGTTTTCCAGTCCGTGATTGTCGCCATAGATGCCCACCAGCAACTCGGTCTTGTCGTAATACGGGGCCAGGTCGTCGTAGCTCAGCGGCCAATCGGCGCCCAGTCCGTCCCGAGTCTTCGGCTTGAAATCGTAGGGTCCCATTCGGAGGGAGATGCGGCCCCAATGGTTGGTCCGCCCACCCAACATGCGAGCGCGCCACCAGCGGAAGTCGGTGCCCGGCGCCTGGGTATATGGCTCTCCCGGCACTTCCCAGCCACCATCCACCGTGGCGTCGTAGAAACCGAAGGGCTTTTCCCGGGTGCCGCTCCCGCGTAACGGAGCATCCTTCGGGAGCTGGAACATCGGCGTTTCGGTCACCGGGTCGTAGCGGCGGCCGGCCTCGAGCACCAGCACCTTGAGGCCCGCGACGGCAAGCAAATACGCCGCCATGCCCCCGCCGGCGCCGGAGCCGACCACGATCACATCGTAGGTCGTCTGCGTTTTGGGATTGCTCAGGAACACGGGGTGCTCCGGACTAGACGGGGAGAATCTACTGCGCTGCCTCAGCTGTCGCCGAAGGGGTTCTTGACGGAGCGCCTGCTCTGTGCGGTGCTGCTATCGAGCAGGCGCTGCAGCTCCTCCTGGCTCAGCTCGTAGGGATCGGTTTCATACCCCGGCGGTGGGACCGTGCGCGGCTGGGCTTGATTCCCGCCGGTCGGGCTGAACTCCCATTCCGTGCGGGAGCGCGGCCGAATCTCCCACTCCTGCTTGTCGCGATCGCTGAACTTGCGGAACCCCATGGAGTGGACTCAGAGACACTTGAAGACGTATGGAGAGCGACCATAGACCAGCGTACAGGTCCCCAGCACCTCGTTCGGATCGGTGAGCGTAACGGTGAGGGTCATCGTATCGCCGCGCACCCGTCCGTCGTAGCGCGCCGGCCGCATGACCTGCTCTTGGTCCAATCTCCGGTGACCTGGCCCGGCACATTGGCCTCGACACAGCCCAGCATGCCCGTAAGGAGGGCGAGTCCGACCAGCTGGTGCATAGCCGTATTATATCCTCGTTCCCGGGTCCCGACTCTCGATCGCGCTTGAGGGTGACGTATGAGCGTCCCAACCACCTACGCTCGCCGGCTCGGCCTCTTCAGCGGGACCATGGCCGTGATCGGGGGGATCATCGGGTCGGGAATCTTCCTGAATCCGGCGATCGTCGGGGCGCGGGTCGGCACGGCCACGCTTACCCTCGTGGCGTGGATTGCCGGTGGCGTGGTTGCTTTGCTCGGAGCCTTCATCTTTGGGGAGCTTGCCGCCCGGATTCCCCGCGTGGGAGGCGGCTACGCCTACCTCCGGGAAGGCTTCGGCACCCTTCCGGCATTTCTCTATGGGTGGGCGCTCCTCCTCATGATCGCGACGGGCGCCATAGCGGCGGTCGCCTTCACCTTCGCGAGCTACGCCGGTGCCCTTTTCGGGTTACCGCCCGGGGCGCTCCCCTGGGTAGCGGCCGGCGCGATCGCCCTGCTGAGCGCGCTCAATTATGTAGGCGTTCGCCCCGCCGCCTGGACCCAAAACGTCCTCACAGTCCTCAAGCTGGCCGCCCTGGCCATTCTGATCTTCGCGGCGCTTCTCTTGCCGGTTACGCAGCAGCAGTCCGCTCCGGAGCCTCGGGTTCTTTCAGGCTTTGGCTCGATCGCCGCAGCACTCGCGACGGCATTCGTCCCGGTGCTCTTCTCCTATGGGGGCTGGCAGCAGACCAACTTCATCGCGGAGGAGCTGATCGACGCAGAGCGGAATCTCCCCAAAGCACTGGTCTTGGGCGTCGCTGCCGTCGTGCTCGTGTATCTTCTCGCCAATCTCGCCTATTTGCGGGCGCTGGGCGTCGCCGGTCTCGGATCCAGCACCGCCCCGGCGGCGGACACCATGACGGCAGTGCTGGGTCCGCGAGGCCGGACCCTCATCAGTGTCGGCATCCTGATCTCGACACTCGGATTCCTCGATCTGGTGATCATGGTCTCCCCCCGAGTGTACCAGGCGATGGCGGCCGACGGATTGTTCTTTCAGTCCTTCGCGCGGCTGCACCCCGGCTTTCGCACGCCGACCACTGCCATCATCGCTCAAGGACTCTGGGCCTGTCTGCTGCTGATCACGCGCACCTATGGGCAGCTGCTCGATTGGGTCACCTTTGCCGACTGGATCTTTTTCGGCGCCACGGCGGCCACCCTGGTGGTCTACCGGCGCCAGGAGCGGGGACGAGCCACTTCAGGGTTCCGTCTACCCGGATATCCCTGGACGCTGGTCCTTTTCATTCTCGCCTCGCTCTACGTCGTCGCCGGTTCGCTTCGGTCCAATCCCTGGAACGCCGTGCGCGGCGCCCTGTTGCTCGCCGCCGGGATCCCGGCTCACGCGATCTGGCGCGCTCGGAGTTGAGTCGCGTGACGCGGGCCGCTTTTCGAGCAAGGGTTCGTGAAAGAGCACCCGGCGGATGGTGCTCAGGTCACGTTTGAGAAGGGCGCGCAAATAATTGCTCGACGACATGCGGGCAACCTATACCCGCCAAGTGACGGCGCGATGTGGGCTGGATCACGTTCCCGCAACAGTGGATCGAACTCGGCCGAAGCCTCTCGACCTGAGCTCTAGCCGCTCGCTCCGAGCTCCGGAGTCAGCTCCGGAGTCTCCAGCGAAGCCTTCCAGTGCCGCCATCCCATGAGCGCGAGCACCAGGAATACGGCATACTGAGCCATGGTGGGATAAGACTGCTGTAGGAAGAAGAACGGCACCGCCACGCAATTGATGGCGACCCAGACGGGCCAGCACTCGAAA
>DASYTT010000066.1:0-40665 GCA_036002045.1 Gemmatimonadales bacterium | reverse complement strand
CTCGACGATCCGCTTGCTGAGGAAATCGCCGACCAGGATGGCGAACGCCGCAACCCAGAAGAGCCGGCGCGCGTCAGCGGCGCTTTTCATCTTCTTCCTTTTCCTTGCAGGTGATGCAGAGCCGGGCGTGGGGAAGCGCATCGAGCCGCTCGAAGGAAATCTCCTGGCCGCACTGCTGGCACCTGCCGTACGTCTCCGGCTCGGCATAGAGCCGCCGCAGCGCCTGGTTGACGTGCCAGAGGTAGCGGCCCTCCTGCGAGGCGAAGAGGAATTGCTTCTCCCGCTCCATGGTGTCGGTGCCCTGATCCGCCATGTGGAATGAATAGGATGAGAGATCGCCGTCGGACGACTGGAGCGTGTTGTTGAAGGACTCGTCGTAATAGCCCAGCTCCTTCATCACCCGGGCGCGCTCATCGAGCAGGCGCTGTTCGAGGTGCTGCAGCTGCTTCTTGGTCATGGCCGTTCCATGGTAGACACACCGTTTTCGGCATCGCCCGCCGGATGACGGGCGACCGCAATGCTGACCTGATACGCGTCGATCTCCACGGTTTCCTGCCGGTCGCAGGCACCGGGCTGCGCCCCGAAGTGCAGAACGCGGGCGAGGGTTTCGCCCTGGATGAAAGCCGCGTGCGCGCGGACGGCCTCGAGCAGCGGCAGGGGACCCTCGATCCAGAGCGCAATCCGCGTCGCGTACGTGTACCCCGCGTCCTTCCGTAACCGCTGCACCCGATTCACCACCTCGCGGGCCAGGCCCTCGCGGGTGAGCTCTTCGGTGAGCGTCGGATCGAGCGCCGCGACAAAGCTGCCGCTGCTCTGCACCAACCAGTCACTGCTCACCTCGCGCTCCACCGCGACATCTTCGGGGCTGAACTCGTAGGGCTCCCTATCGCCGTTCTGCACGACGCTGCGGCCCTCCTCGAGTGCGCGCAGCTGCTCCGCGGAGAGCCGGGATGCTACGGCCGCAGCCTCGGGAGTCCGCTTGCCGTAGCGCTTGCCGAGCGTGCGGAAGTTGGGTCGCGCGCGGAGGCGCACCAGATCTGCATCAGACGCCACGACCTCGACTTCGCGCACGTTCACTTCCTGGGCCAAGAGCGGCAGCATGCCGCGAAAGTGGGCGCCGTCGGCCGCGCGGGGCAGCGCGACCTTCATGCGGCGGAGTGGCTGGCGCACCCGGAGGTTCTTGGCTTCCCGCGCCGCGCGCCCCAGCGAAGCCAGCCGGCGGACCGCCGCCATGGCCTGCTCCAGCTCGAGGTCGCGAGTACCGGCCTGCGCAGGGAAGCGAGCCAGATGCACCGAGCTGCCGGCGAGCGCGCGGTGCAGCCAGTCGCTGCTGAACGGCGCCGCGGGCGCGAGCAGGCGCGCCACGGTGAGCAGGCTGTCGTACAGCACGCGGACCGCCGCGGGGTCCGCTTCCTGATCAGGGGCCCAGAAGCGCGCGCGACTCTGCCGGATCCACCATTGGGAAAGGTCTTCCACCACGAAATCCATCAGCGCCCGCACTCCGGCGGTCGGATTGTAATCCTCCCAGGCGAGATTCACCGCTGCAACCGTCGCGGCCAGGCGGCTCCGCAGCCAGCGATCGAGCGGAATCTCGCCGGCCTCGGGAACTGCCTCGGGGAGCGTCGCCGGGGCGTACCATTGCAAGAAGGTGTACGCGCTCCGCAGCGTGACCAGGAAGCTGCCGGCGCTCTCGGAGATGCCGGCGCGATCGAACCGCTTGGGCTTCCAGACGTCACTGGATCCCAGGAAATACAACCGGACGCCGTCGGCGCCGAATTCGCGGATGACCTCCCAGGGCTCCACGATGTTGCCCCGGCTTTTGGACATCTTCTGGCCCGCCGAGTCGAGAACCTGCTCGTTCACCACGACGTGGCGATAAGGCGCGCGCTCGAACACCGTGGCGCCGATCGCGAGCAGCGAGTAGAACCAGCCCCGAGTTTGGTCGACGCCCTCGCAAATGAAGTCGGCGGGAAAATGCCGCGCGAAGGCTTCGCGGTGCTCGAAGGGATAGTGCCACTGCGCCGAAGGCATCGAACCCGAGTCGAACCAGGTGTCGATCACTTCGGGGACGCGGCGCATGGTGCCACCAGCGGGGGCGGCCCAGGTGAGCGCATCGATCCCGGGCTTGTGGGGATCGAAGTCGGCCGGGAGCGGCCGGCCGAGCTTGCCGCTCAGCTCCGCGAAGCTGCCGATCACTTCGATCACGCTCGGGTCCCGGTCGGAGACCCAGACCGGGAGAGGTGTCCCCCAGTAGCGATCGCGGGAGAGCGCCCAGTCCACGTTGTTGGCGAGCCAGTCCCCGAAGCGGCCCGAGCCCATTTCCGCGGGATGCCACTTGATCTCCGCGTTGAGCGCGAGCAGGCGCTCCTTGACTGCTGAGGTACGCACAAACCAGGAGTCGCGGGCGTAGTAGATCAGCTTGCTGCCGCAGCGCCAGCAGTGCGGATACTTATGCGCGTACTGCTCGGTCTTGAGGTGGCGGCCCTCCGCCTTGAGACGCTGAATGATGAGCTCCGTGGTCTCGGGGGCGGTGACCAGTTTGCCCTCGATCTCCGGCCAGCTGGTGCCCTGAAACGTGCCGTCGGGTGCGACGGGCTTCACCAGGGCCAACCCGTGTCGTTGACCAGTCGCGAAATCATCCGCGCCGAATGCCGGCGAGATGTGCACCAGGCCGGAGCCGTCGATTTCACTCACGAAATCTCCCGCGACCACCACGGAGCGCTCGGTCTCCTCTGGCATGGGCACCACGTCGAAGGGCGGCACATAGTGAAGCCCCACGAGGTCCCGACCCTTCAGCGATTCCAAGAGCGTGAGGGAGGGTTTCCCTCCGGCGCCTCCCGGCTCGAGAGCAGCCGCCCGGCTCTTGGCGAGGATGAGCCGCCGTCCGGTTGTGGTCTGATAGGTGCCGTACTCCATATCGGGATGCACCACGACCGCCACGTTGGGCAACAGCGTCCAAGCTGCCGTGGTCCACACCACCAGCTCACGGCCGCTGCCGTCGGTCAGGGGAAACGCCACGTAGATCGCGGGGTCCCGGACATCCTCGAAACCCTGCGCGAGCTCATGGCTCGAGAGCACCGTGCCGCAGCGCGGGCAGTACGGCAGCACGCGGTGTCCCTTGACCAGCAGCTCCTTGGTATGCAGCTGCTTCAGCAGCCACCAGACCGATTCGATGTACTCGGGTGCGCAGGTGATGTAGGGATGCTCATAGTCGAGCCAGTAGCCGATTCGGTCGGAGAGCTCCTCCCAGTCTTGCTGATACTGAAACACGCTCTCGCGGCAGAGCCGATTGAACTCGGCGACGCCGAACGCTTCGATCGCTTTCTTTCCGGAGAGAGCCAGCTTCTTCTCGACCTCGATCTCCACGGGCAAGCCGTGGGTGTCCCAGCCGGCAATTCGGGTCACCGCGCGTCCCTGCATAACCCGGTAGCGGCAGAACAGGTCCTTGATGGTCCGCGAGAAGACGTGATGAATGCCCGGCCGCCCGTTCGCCGTGGGAGGGCCCTCGTAAAAGACAAAGGGCTCGCCATCGCGTCGCGCAGCCTGCACCTGGGCGAAGAGCTGCTCCGCCTTCCAGACGGCCAGCACCTCGCGCTCCAGCGCGTCAGCCCCTGCTTCGGGCCAGGGAGGAAAGCCTCGGCTGGGCTGGGTCACTGCTTCTGGCGGTGATAGGCTTGCTCGGCAGCGTGATCCGAGGCGGCCGAGCTCTCCACGCTGAGCGCTTCGACCTCATGGAGCTGCCGCTCGAGCATCTGTCGGAAGCTCGCCAGATAGCCCATGAACTGCCGGCGCACCATTTCATTGCCCTGCAACAGACGCTGCTCCTCCGCGCGGGCATGCTGGAGCATCCGCTCCGCTTCGGTACGGGTCTCCAGAAGGATCCGGTCGGCCTCGGTCTGTGCTTCCCGCAGGCAGATTTCGCGCTCGCGATCCGCTTGCGCCTGCGCCTCGCTGCGGAGCTGCTGGGCCGAGACCAGCGCCTCGTTCATGGCTCGTTCGCGGTCACGGTAGGACCTGAGTTGCTCGCTCATCCCCTTGACCCGTTCGTCGAGTTGCACACGATCCCGCACCAGGCGATCGATCTCCTCGGCCATCCGCTGCTTGAACTCGTCGACCTGGGTGGTGTCGTACCCGCGGAGCGAGCGCTGAAACTCCTGCGCGCGCACGTCATGCGAGGTGAGATGGAACGCGTCGTCGGTCATCGTGGGCGTTCTCCGAAGAGCAAGGTTCCCAGCCGCACCAGCGTCGCTCCTTCTTCGACGGCGACCGGAAAGTCGCCGGACATCCCCATCGAAAGCTCGGGCAGTGCATAACCCGCGTTCTGCATCCGGTCACGCAGGGAGCGCAGCAATCCGAATGCCCTGCGCTGCACCCGTTCATCGTCACTCAGCGCCGCCAGCGTCATCAGGCCGCGCAGCTCGAGGCCGGGAAGCGCGCCGATGCGCTCGAGCAAGCCCGGCAACTGCTCCGGCTCCGCCCCGCCTTTCTGCGGTTCTCCCGAGCAATTCACCTCGACCAGGACCGGCTGCGGCGGGCCGTCCCCGATGCGCCGGTCGAGCTCCTCCGCCAGCTCCACGCGGTCGATCGAGTGGATCAGCGCGAAGCGTCCCACTACGTGGCGGGCCTTGTTCCGCTGCAGCGAGCCGATCAAGTGCCAGCGCACGGCAAGGTCCGTGAGCTGCTCCTGCTTGGCGAGCGCCTCCTGCACCCGGTTTTCTCCGACATCAACCAGCCCGGCCGCCAGCGCGGCGCGCACCGCTTCGGGGCCGTGCGACTTGGTCACCGCGACGATGCGCACCGGATGGGTCCAGCCCGCCCGCCCCTGATGGAGCCGGATCCGCTCCCGTACCTCCGCCAGCCGTCCCGAAAGGTCCGGGAAATTCATAACCTTTAAATTTAAGAGGACTTAGCGCGTTCTAGAAGGGAGTCGGGTGGCGGGGCGCCGCAGGCTCGAAGTTCTAGCGCATGAACCCGCTGTCGAAGATGGTCCGCAGGGCGGGATTGTTGGAGAGTAGGGCCGCGCGCTCGAGGTAGCGGCGCAAGCGAACCGAATCGCCGCGGGCCTGCATCGCGAAGGCGAGCTGGGTATAGGGCAGCCCGAGGGTGCTCGCGATGCCCTTCGCGGTGGTCTCGAGTTCCCGGTGGGGGCCCTCCAACAGGCGCGCATAGCGATAGGTCTCATTCATCAGCTGCTCCGTCGCGGCGATGTCCAGCGGTGCGCCCATCAAGCGGCGGAGGTCGTACTGCGAGCTCGTCGTATCCGGGGGAGCGGCCGCGAGCATCATGGCCAGACCACGCTGCACCAGCAGGCGATCCAGGCCGTAGACGTTTCCAGCGGCGGTGAGACCCCATCCGATCGGCCGGCGGCCGAAGTTCTGCTGGATCACCCGCAGCGCGAGGAAATCCTTGCCGTAGACGGCCGTCTGGGCTGGGAGCGTTGTCCGGTAGGGGCCGATCGAGAGGCTGACATCGCTCGGGAGCAGCTGCGGCAGGGCCGCCTCGATCTCCTGGTTGGTCATCGTGTGGAGCGGCCAGCTTGGCGCGTGAGGGCGCAAGCCGCGCCAGATCACAGGCGCCTTCTCCTCCTCGAAGGGCCGCACCGGATTGTCGCGCAGCTGCCGCATGTACCAGTCGGTTTCCGCGAGGGCCAGGCAAACCACCGTCACATCACGCCGGATGCCGGCCACCTCCTGGGCCCACCAGAGCGGGAAGGTGTCGTTATCGCCGTAGGTGAACAGAATCCCATAAGGCGGCACCGAGTTGAGCAGGTCGTAGGCGAAATCGCCGGCCAGCCGGGCATCGGGGCCGTGGCGGCGGTCGGCGTCGCGAAAGTTGAGCGCAAAGGGAATCAGCGCCGCCGCGAACACGCTATAGGGCAGGAAGCGTCGGAAGGTCGGCCGGTCGGAAGGTCGGAAACGTGCCAGGAGCTTCCGCGCGAAGGTCAGCAGGCCTAACCCGGACCACAGCCCCCACACCACGAAGCTCACCACGAAGAAGTAGTCGCGCTCGCGCACCTCGTGATCGTCAGCCTGGGGATAGCGCTCGTACCCCAGGCTGAACCCCGGCTTGAAGTTCATGTACGCCACCAGGCCTAGTCCCGTCACCAGAAACAAGGTCAGCAGCAACCAGCCTCCGCTCCGATCGCTCCGCCACTGCGCCAGGAACCCCCGGACGCCGAGCAGCACAAAGCCCAGCATGATCAGGGTCCGCAGCGTGAGCCCTCCCAGCAGATTGGCGGAGGCTGACTTGGCCCACTGCCAGTCGAAATACTGCAAGTAATTCAGCAGCTGCAGACCGATCAGATAAAAACTGCGGCCCGGATTGTTGGGATCGTCATGCCGGAAGGTCGGATCATCCAGTGGCGTCCGCACCTCGTATTGCGCGCGCCGGATGACGTCGGTAAGCGCCTCCCAAGTCTCCGGCGCCGCTTCGTTCACCATCGGATGCTGGGCCGAGCGGATGTAGAGATACAAATACGGCGTCACCCCGACGAGGGCGATGAGCAGCAGCAACAGGCCGAAACCGAGCCGCCGGGGCGAAGCGGCGAACACCGTTGCCAGCAGCAGCGCGAGGATGAAGACGACGGCACCCAGCGCGATCAGCATCCGGTTTCCCAGACCGAGACCGGTCAGCAGGGCCCAGAGCCCCGCCAGCAGCGCCGCGTCGCCCCATTCCTGCCGGGCGGAGAGGAGCTCTCCTGCCGGCCGCGTCCGGAGCTCCGCCACCATGAAGGCGACCGCCGCGGGCCCGACCAGCAGTCCCAGCAGGTGATTGCCGATCGCGATGCCGAGCAGGAAGGCGATGAGCAGCAAGTGGCGTGAGGCCCGCGGGGTCCCCCGCGCCGCCCGCCAGCGGAGCAGCAGCCAGCACACCGCGGCGATCGTGAACGTCGCGACCGCGTACACTTCGGTCTCGTTGCTGTTGAGCCAGTTGGTGAAGCCGAAGGCGGCGATCAACGCGCCCGCCGCACCCGCCGCGAGCCGAAGCGTCGCCACCTCCCGCGCGTCGGCCTCGCCGAGATAGCGGCCCGCCGCCTCCTGTAGCACCAGGAACCAGCAGCCCGCGCCGGCCGAGGCGAAGAGCGCGCTCTGCAGGTTGGTGCGGAAGGCGAATTCGCCGAAGGGCACCAGCTTCGCGAATACGTGGCCCATCATGATGAAGAGCGGCGTACCGGGCGGATGCGGGATGCCCAAAATCTTCATCGACGCGACAAACTCGCCGGCGTCCCAGAAGGTGACCGAAGGAGCGAGCGAAGTCAGCAGCCCAAGGAGGACAATCGCACTGACCGCCAACGCCCAGCGATAGGGCGGGCTGTCGGAAGGTCGGAAGGTCGGAGGTTCGGGAGCCTGTCTCGCGGTCATCGAAGACTCATCGCGGACGCGATGGCGAGCGCGTCCCGCGTCGGACCGGGTTCGTGCACCCGGAAGAGCCGGGCACCGGCGTCCCACGCGAGCGCACAGGCGGCGGCGGTGGCGACGTCGCGGTCCTCAACGGCACGGCCCGTCAATTGACCGAGAAAGCGTTTCCGGGAAGGCCCCACGAGAACCGGCCGACCAAGCATGCGAAAGCCGCGGAGGCCGCGGAGCAGCTCCACGTTCTGCTCGGGAGTCTTTCCAAAGCCAAGTCCCGGATCGAGCACCAGGTATTCCGGGCCCACCCCGGCTGCTCGCGCGCGAGCAACCGACTGGGCGAGTTCCGCAAGCACTTCAGGAAGTACGCCCCCGGGGAACCCGGCGGGATCCAGCGAGGCCAGCTCCCCTGCCCCTCCCCGAGAGTGCATGAGGATGACTCCGGCTTTCCGCTCCGCGCACAGCGCGGGCAGCGCGGGATCGAGCCGAAAGCCCGAGACGTCATTGACGATCGCCGCACCGCTGTCGAGCGCGGCGCGGGCGACGTTCGCCTTGACGGTATCCACGGACACCACCGAATCGGGAAAGCGCCTCAGGATTGCCGCGATGCTCGGGACGACGCGGCGGAGCTCCTCGGCTGCGGAAACCGGGACGGCACCAGGACGCGTCGATTCACCCCCGATGTCGAGAATGCTGGCGCCTTCCGCGAGCAGCTGCTCCGCTCGCTCCACCGCCGCGTCCACGCTGTCGAGTCGACCCGCATCGCTGAACGAATCGGGCGTCAGGTTGAGGATGCCGACGATGCGGGGACGGTCCAGTACAATGGGCCCGACGGCGGTTTGCCAGAGGGTCGGATCCTCGGCCGGCAAAGCATGTCCCAGCACGGCAGCGAGCTCCTGAAGGGGCTCTGGACTCGTCCAGGGTCGGGCCAGTGCCGACAACCGCGCGCGCGACCCGGCCAGCAGCGCCCAGTCGTCCCCGGTGATCACATCGACTCCGAGGCGCGATCCGGCGGTAACCAGGGCTTCGAGCGTCGGGGCCGCCGCTTCAGTCAAGTGATACGCGAGGGACTCGAGGGCGTCCGCGGTGCTGCGAGACAAATCGCCCTCCCATCCGTGAGACAGGAGGGCGACGCGGACCGCCTCCTCGGGACGGCCGGCGAGCGGAACGAGCTTCACGCGCCAGCAGGTTCGGCGGGCGGAGCCCCCAGAATCGGAGCGCGACTCGGCCCGGGACCGCCGGGCTTCGGGGAATACGAGGGGACCGTCTGGGGCGGCGTGCGCGGAGGCAGCGGCTGGCCGCGAGCCAGCAGGTCGACCTCCTCGCGATCCAGGGTCTCCCGTTCCATCAGCGCTTCGACGATCCGGTCGAGCAGATCGCGCTCGGTGCGGACGATCGTCGCGGCACGTCGATAGGCTGCGTCGAGCAGCTTCTTGACCTCGTCGTCGACCGCCTCGGCGGTGCGCTCGGAGACTTCCCGTCGCTGCTGAATCTCGCGGCCCAGAAAAATCTCCTGCTCCCGGTCGCCCACGGCCATCATGCCGATCGCGTCGCTCATCCCGAACTGGGTCACCATGCGGCGGGCGATGCTGGTGGCGCGCTCGATATCGTTGGCCGCGCCGGCGGTGACCTTCTCCGGCCCGAACACCAGTTCCTCCGCGGCCCGCCCGCCGAAAAAGATCACCAGATTCCCGAGCAGCCACTCCTTGGTGTAGTTGTAGCGGTCCTTCTCAGGCAAGCCGAGCGTGATGCCCAGCGCCTGGCCGCGCGGCACAATGGTGACCTTATGAATGGGATCAGAGCCAGGAGTATGGATGGACACGACGGCGTGTCCGGCCTCGTGATAGGCGGTGAGGCGACGCTCCTCTTCGGTGAGCACCAGGCTGCGCCGCTCGAGACCAAGCATGACCTTGTCCTTGGCATCCTCGAAGTCCGACATGTCCACCAGGTTCTTATTGCGCCGGGCCGCCAGCACCGCTGCCTCGTTGACCAGATTGGCGAGATCCGCACCCATGAGTCCTGGGGTCCCCTTGGCGAGGGTCTCCAGCCGGACATCGGACGCCAGGGGAATCTTACGGGTATGGACGCGCAGGATCCCTTCGCGACCGCGCACATCCGGGGCATCCACCACGATCTGGCGGTCGAAGCGCCCGGGCCGGAGCAGCGCAGGATCCAGGACGTCGGGGCGGTTGGTGGCCGCGAGGAGGATCACCCCGTCATTCGACTCGAAGCCGTCCATCTCGACCAACAGCTGATTCAGGGTCTGCTCCCGCTCGTCATGGCCGCCGCCGAGTCCGGCCCCGCGATGCCGCCCTACTGCATCGATCTCGTCAATGAAGATGATGCAGGGCGCGTGGGCCTTGCCCTGCTCGAAGAGATCCCGCACGCGCGAAGCACCCACGCCCACGAACATCTCGACGAAGTCGGAGCCCGACATGGAGAAGAAGGGTCGTCCCGCTTCGCCGGCGACCGCCTTGGCGAGCAGCGTCTTCCCGGTGCCCGGCGGTCCGACGAGCAGCGCGCCCTTGGGCAGCCGGCCCCCCAAGCGGGTGAATTTCTGCGGATCCTTCAGGAATTCGATGATTTCCTGCAACTCCACCTTCGCCTCGTCGGCGCCCGCCACGTCCGCAAAGGTGACTTTGGGAGTGTCGCCGGCCAGCAGCTTGGCCTTCGATTTGCCGAAAGAAAAGGCACGATTGCCGCCCGACTGGATCTGGCGCAGGAACACAAACCAGAGCGCGAAGATCACCACCCACGGCAGCATCGTGACGATCAGGGTGAGAATCCCGCTCTTGGCCTGCCGGGCGGTAATCACCACCCCCGCGTCATCCAGCCGCTTGAGCGTGGCGTCGCTGATGGGACCGGTGAGCAGTGTGGTAAACTCGGTGGCCTGCGTGTTCCCCTCGGAGACCGGCTGGCGGAACTTGCCCTTGACCACCTTGCCGTCGAAGATCTCCACCGATTTGATGTTGCCCGCGTCGACCTGCCGGCTGAACTCGGTGTAGTTGAGCTCGGCCGTGCTGCCGCGCTGTTTGCCCATGACCTGGAACAGGAACACGGCGAGCAGCGCTACGAGGAGCCAGAGCGCGAGGTTCTTGCTGAGGCCCGCCCAGTTGGGCATCGAAGGCTTGGGAGGCTGGCGCTGCTGCATTACATCAAATCCGCGATAAAGGGAAGATGCCGGAAGTCTTCGGCGTGGTCCAGGCCATAACCCACCAGAAAGGCGGTGGGAGCCTGAAACCCGACGAAGCGCACTTCGGGCATCGGCGTATGCATTGCAATCTTGTCGAGCAAGGCGCAGACGGCCAGTGAGGCCGGTTCTCGTTCTTGCAGCAGACCCATCAGCTTCCGTACGGTATTGCCGCTGTCCACGATGTCTTCCACCAGCACGATATGCTTGCCTTCCAGCCGGGTTTCGGGATCGTAGAGCAGCCGCACCAGCCCGGAGGTCGTCGTCCCGCTGCCGTACGAGCTCGCCACCAGAAAATCCACTTGCAGGGGGCGCTCGATCTTGCGGACCAGATCACCCAGGAAGATGAAACTCCCCTTGAGCAGGCCCAGCACCAGCAACTCACCGTCGGGATAGGCGCTGGTGATCGCCGCTCCCAACTCGGCCACGCGCGACGCGATCGCCGCTTCGTCGTAGACGATGGATTTGACCGTGCGGCCGCCGGTGCGGCGGAGGATCTCAGGCGAGGTGGGCATCGATCCGCAAGGCGGGCGTCGCAGCCGCCGGAATCCGCTCGGCCGAACGACACGCGCCGGGCACCCAGACAATAGTCCCTGCCGCTTCGATGACGGGCCAGGAGGCGCGCCTGCTGCGCGCGATCCGGGCGTCCTGCATGCACCGCACCACAAGTCTCCTTCCGCTCGCTCCCAGGGGGCGGATGCGATCACCCGCGCGCCATGGCCGGACCGAGTATGCGCCCGGCGTGAACCAGCTCGCTGCCGGATTCCGCTCCAGCAGCTCAGGTGCCGGCTCCTGCCGCCAGCTGATGCGCCAGCCAGCGGCCACCAAGTTGCCCGCGTCTCCTGCGATGACGGCTGGCTCCCAAGGAAGCGGATGCGCCGGACGGCGAAAGAGGCGAAGGCGACCGAAGGACAGCTCGGCCGCGCACCCGTTTCCGAGCTCCGCGACCGCTCCACTCCGGCCCCCCTTGAGCAATCGCTCGACCTGAGCCGCGCGCGCCGGTCCGATGAGGCAGCCGACCCGGCGTCCGAGCGCTCCGAGCAAAGCTTCTCGAGCGCTGGAATCATACCCATGTAGGGGGGACGCAGCAACGGAAACCCCCTCGCACGAGGGCTGTAAATCCAGGTCCGGTAATCGCTCCAGCACCGTGTCCCACGCGGTCCGTTGCCTCGCCGCCTGTCTGCCCAAGCCAAGAATCCGCCGCTCCACAGCGGGCAGCCGACTGCGCAGCAGCGGCAGCAACTCGCCGCGCACCCAAGCGCGTTCTTGCCGCAAATCGGCGTTGGCGGGATCCTGCCATGCTTCCAGGCCGACAGCATGCACGTGTGCGGCCAGCTCTGCGCGCCGAAACGGCAGCAAGGGACGCACCAAGCGGCCGCGGCGGGGCGCGATGCCCGCCAGTCCGGCCGGGCCCGAGCCCCTCAACACCCGCATGAGGATCGTTTCCACCTGGTCGTCCTGATGATGCGCGGTGAAGATGAGCTCGGCAGCGAGCTCATCAGCGAGCTGCTCGAGCCAGGCATAGCGAGCACTGCGCGCCGCGGTCTCACTGGCCGCACCCCCCAAAGCGAGCCGGGTTACGTGGATTGGCAGACCATAGCGCGCTGCGCCGGCTCGCACCTGGTCGGCCACCCGCGCGCTTTCCGGATGAATGCCGTGATCGGCGTGGGCGACATGGAGGGTGAGCACGCGGGCCGCGGCGGAACGCGTGAGCAGATCGAGCAGCGCGAGGGAGTCGGCTCCTCCCGAGACGGCGACCACGGCCGGACCGGCCGGCAGCGCCAGCGACGCGAGGTGATGATCGAACCTGGCGGCGAGGGTCATGCGCCCTCGAAGGGCTCCATGTGGACCAGCACGTTCGCGACGCGAGGCACCGCGCTGCGGATGCGGCTCTTCACCTTGCCGCTCAGGATATGCGCATCGTGGAGCGAAAGCTCCGGGTGAGCCTGCACGTGCAGCTCCAGGAGGTACTTGGTGCCGCTCTTCCGGATCCGCAGCTTTTCCGTGGCGAGGACGCCGTCCACCTGCTGCGCCGCGGCCTCGACGGAGCGGAACACCGCGTCTTCCGGCGACTGGTCCATGAGCTCCGCGAGTGCGGGGCGAATGATCTGAGCACCGTTGTAGAAGATGATGAGCGAGGCGAGCAGCGCAGCCCAGTCGTCGGCCATCTCCCAGCCCGGACCGCCCAGCAAGGCGATCGAAATGCCCACGAATGCCGCAGCGGAGGTGATCGCGTCGGCGCGGTGATGCCAGGCGTCCGCAGCGACGGCCTGGCTGCCGAGCTCTTTGGCACTCCGGGAGACCCGCCGAAAGAGCAGCTCTTTGATGGCCACCACCACGATCAGAACCACCAGCGTGAACGGGGCCGGGGCATGATGCGGGATCATGATTTCGCGCACCGCCTCGATGGCAATGCCGAGCGCCGCACCGACCAGCATCAGCCCGACGACCGCGCTGGAGACCGACTCCGCCTTGCCGTAGCCGAACGGGTAGCGCTCGTCGGCATCGCGGGAGGCGACCCGGAGGCCGCCCCAGACAACGAGGGACGAAAAAATATCGGCGACGGATTCGACCGCGTCGGCAATCAGGGCGTAGGAATGCCCCAGAATCCCGGCGAGCAGCTTGACGAGCGCGAGCACCCCGTTGGTGATGAGGCCGGTGCGAGCGAGCTGGATGCCGGAGTGCATCGCGGGGGCAGTCATTGCCAATAAGCTATGGGCTATGGGCTATGGGCTATAGGTCAAAAGCTCGGCCCAAAACTTGGCCCCATAGCTCACAGCCCATAGCCCATAGCTCACTTCCTCAGCCGCCTCTCGAAGAGCTCCAGAATCCGCCGATACTCGTCCGTCCAGGAATCTGGGCGGACGAAGCCGTGGTCCTCGACTGGATATACCGCCAGCTCCCAATCGGTCTTGCCGAGCTCGATCAGCCGCTGGGTCAGTCGCACGACATCCTGAAAGTGCACATTGACGTCCACCATGCCGTGCAGGATGAGCAGCGGATCCTCCAGCCCTTCTGCAAAGTAGATCGGCGAGGAACGCCGGTAGGCGATGGAGTCCTCCTGGGGCTCGTTGAGGATTTCCGCGGTATAGGGCTGGTTGTAGTGCGCCCAATCGGTAACCGAGCGCAGCGCGGCGCCGGCGCCGAACCATTTGGGCTGGGTAAACAGCGCCATCAGCGTAATGAAACCGCCATAGCTGCCACCGTAGATCCCCACCCGCTCGGGGCTGATCCCGAGCTGGCGGCCCAGCCAGCGGGCGGCATCGACTTGGTCCTGGAGATCGCGTCCGCCCATATAGCGGTACGTGGCGAGCCGCCAGTCGCGGCCATAGCCGGTGGACCCGCGGTAGTCGAGATCGAGGACGACATATCCCCTCGAGGCCAGCAAGTGATTGAACTGGTACTCCCGGAAGTAGCTCGACCAGTAATTGTGAACGTTGTGCAGACACCCCGCGCCATGCACGAAGATGACCGCCGCTCCGTTCGGCGTCGCACCGAGATCAGCGGGACGATAAATCCGGGCAGGAACCTGAGCGCCATCCGAGGCCGGGATGCTCACGATCTCGGGCTTGATCCATTTGAAGCCGAGCCATGCTGGCGTGGGAGAAGTCGTAAGCTGTGCGCGGGGTCCAGCCGAGCGAGCCGGCCGCAGGAAAAGCTCGGGCGGCCGGTCGGCTGAGGAGTACACGTCGGCCAGCTGCTTGCCATCGGGACTCAGAATCACCGAATGACCGCCCACTTCCTGGGTCAAACGAATCGGAGCACCGCCGGAGAGCGGAAGCAGGTAGGCGTGCCGCTCGTAGGGAGATACCTCGCTGGTGTGCAGCAACCATCCCGTGCGATCGGGGAGCAGCTCCGCGTCCAGGACTTCCCACCTGCCACGGGTGCGCTGCACGCGCCGGCCGCCGTCCGCCGCCATGGTGTAGAGATGCGCGTAGCCATCGGCCTCCGAGACCCACCACACACCTTGCTCTCCCGGGAGCCAGCCCCCGACCCCGTCACCCGGCGCGGCGCACGGCCCCCCTACCCAGGCGGAGTCGCGCAGCACGTCCAACGAAGTCAGCCGCGCCGAGTCCGCGTCGACCCGAAGCAGGTGGCGCTCATTGAAGCTGCGATTCCACACGAACACCAGCGC
Source organism: Gemmatimonadales bacterium (assembly GCA_036002045.1). GTDB lineage: Bacteria > Gemmatimonadota > Gemmatimonadetes > Gemmatimonadales > GWC2-71-9 > JABFSM01. Next base: position 25,991 of record DASYTT010000066.1, on the reverse strand, counting down.
GGAGCTGCCGCTGTCGTTCCAGCCCGCCGAGGTGAGCTGCGCGTACACGCCGCCGCTGTCCGCGGCGAGCGGCCGCAGCCAGCGCATTGCTCCCGTCGCGACCGTCAGGACGCCCAGCCTGGCCTTGGTCGGGAGATCTCCAACTTTGGTGCGGCTGGCGATCTCCTCGGTGTATCCCGACAAGGTCACATAATTGGGGACCTGCGCAGTCCGCGCTTCCGTCGGCGGAGTCGCCAGGTAGACGAGGATCGCCTCGCCGCTCGGCGAAGCCGAGAGCTCTCGCACCTGCTCGCCTCGCGCCAGGTAGAACGGCTTGGGACTCGCGGCCTCCCGCGCTTCGCGCTCCGCGCGTTCGAGACTATCGCGCACCCGTCGATCGCGCACCGCGCCGAGCAGCTCGCGCTGCTCGGCTTCGACGAAAGCACGCTGTCCCTCGGCCCGCTTCGGTTCCTCGGGCGCCGGACCCGCCCGAATATCGCTGAGCTGCTGGACGCCGCCTTGGACGATATCGAGGGCAAAGATGTTGTTGTCGCGCCGGAAGAACACCCGTAGTCCATCCCGGGAGAAGACCGGATCGGTTTCGTTGACCGCCGGAGTGCGGGTCAGCCGGCGCAGTCCACCCGCCGGCAGGTCGATGAGGTACAGGTCCCCGCGCTCCGACACCACCCTGCGTTTCCGGTCGGGAGAAAACCGGCCGACGGAGGTCAGCGTCTCCAGCGAATCAGCCACTGACTGGCTGAGACGTTCCGGAACGGCGCCCGGCTGCGCTCGGACGCGGTAGGGCTTGAGAGTCTCCTGCCAGGGTGTCCCCGGCGGCAGCCAGCGGAAATAGATCCACTGCCCATCCGGTAACCAGCGTACGCCCGTCGGCTCCCGGCCGCTGTTTTCGGGACCTCGCATGATGCTCGGCACGCTGAGCTCGAAGGGGGTCTGCGCAGCAGCAGGCGGGTTGAGGAAAGCGAGCAAAGCGAGTGCGCGGATCAAGCGACGCATGGGCTTCTCCGAGACAAGATCAGGGACTCAGGCGCTCAATGACCCAGCTACCACCCGCGGCGCGGCGATACCGGAGTCGGTCGTGCAGCCGGTTGGGACGGCCCTGCCAGAATTCATATTCGGACGGCAGCACGCGAAAGCCGCCCCAGTACGGCGGACACGGGATGGCCTCCTCGGGGTAACGCACCGCCGCCGCGGACCATTGCGCCTCCAGCACCGCGCGGTTCGCGACCACCTGACTCTGATGGGAAGCCCAGGCGCTGACCCGGCTGCCGGAGGGACGCGAGCGGAAGTACGCCTCCGATTCAGCCGCGCTGATCCGCGACGCCACGCCACTCACCCGGACCTGTCGCTCGAGCTCTCCCCACCAGAACACCAGCGCCGCTTCGGGATTCTCGGCCAGCTCCTCACCTTTGCGGCTCCGATAGTCGGTGTAAAACTCCAGGCCGCGCTCGTCGATTCCTTTGAGCAGGACGATGCGCGCCGAGGGCCTTCCCTCACGCGTCGCGGTGGCCAGCGTCATCGCGGACGGTTCCAGCAGCTGGGCCTGGGCGGCCTCGTCGAGCCAGCGCAGCAACTGCTTGAGCGGATCGGGATGAGCCGAGCTCTCGTCCAGCTCGGCGCGCGCGTAGTCGCGGCGGAGATCGGCAAGATTCATCGCGGCCGCTCCGCACCGGCCCAGGGACCCGCGGGCTGATCGGGAAGCACCACGGTGTGCTCCTCTTCTTTGAAGACCTGAAAGCCGCGCGCAAGATAGTTCGGCAGCGCGCCGGCATGATCGAGCGTGCAGGTATGAACCCATACGCGCCGGACCGACGGGTGAAGCTGCCAGGCGCGCGCGATGGCCTGGCTCAGCAGGTACCCGCCCAGCCCCTGGCCCACAAAACGGGGCAGCAGGCCGAAATAGGTGATCTCGACATCTTGTTCCGGCTGCGCCTCCAGCTCGAAATAACCCGCAGGCGTACCGCTCGCATAGGCCACCCAGGTTTCCACCTCGGGACGGGAGAGCCACGCCAGCCACTTCTGGAATGTCCAGGAGAGTCGCTCGCGCCAGTACCAGTCCCCTCCGACCGCCGTATACAGGAAGCGGCCGAATTCCGGAGACGGAATGCTGGAGCGCAGCAGCAGAATGTCCGGCGGGATTCGCGTCGCCGGCGAGAGCGCTGCAGGAGAGCGCATTTCCAGGTGCGTCGTCCGAACGACGGTTCTCATCGGTGAGCGGGGATCATGGGGCCTTGTGGGCTGGAAGCACGACTCCCCGACACTCGCCAAAGCCGATGCTGGCAAATCCTTCCCGTGCGCAGCTGGCCCGCATGATCACCTCGTCGCCATCCTCGAGAAAGCGCCGAGTCTCGCCATTGGGGAGAGTGAGTGGCTCGCTGCCGCGCCAGGTGAGCTCGAGCAGGCAGCCGCGGTTCTCCCGGCGTGGCCCGGAGAGGGTACCGCTCGCCAGGAGGTCGCCGGGCCGGAGATTACATCCGTTGCTGGCATGGTGAGCGAGCAGCTGGGCGGGGGTCCAGTACAACTCGGCGAATCGCGAGCTACTGACGCGAAGCGGCTCTGCTCCCATGGTGCGCATGCGCTCCGAGGAGAGCAGCACCGTAAGCTCGATCGCATAACCACCGCCCTCCAGGTCGCCCGCGTCGAACAGGTACGGCAGCGGCGGGGGATCCCCCTCGGGGCGCGGTGCGGCAGGGACGCGGAACGGCGCCAGAGCCTCGAGCGTCACCACCCAGGGCGAGACCGTCGTCGCGAAACTCTTCGACAGAAACGGCCCCAGCGGTTGGTACTCCCAGCGCTGTACATCACGCGCGGACCAGTCGTTGACGAGCCCGAAGCCGAACATGTGCTCCTGCGCCTGCGCCAGCGGCACCGGCTGGCCCAAGCTATTCCCCTGACCTACCCAGAGACCAACCTCTGCCTCGTAGTCCAGCGCGGCGGTCGGTCGGAAGCTCGGCGGCTCGGCCTCGTCCGCTCTGCTCTGGCCCAGTGGCCGGCGGATCGCGGTACCGCTCGCGACGAGCGACGAGGCGCGGCCGTGATAACCGATCGGCACCCATTTGTAATTGGGCAGCAGGGGCTGCTCGGGGCGAAACATGCTGCCGACGTTGGTGGCGTGGTGGATCGAGGCATAGAAATCGGAGTAGTCGCCCACCGCGGCTGGCAAGAGCAGCTCCACGGCGGACGCGGCGAGCAGACACTCCCCGGGAGGCCTCGGCAGCGGGGAATCCTCCCGCAACAATGCGTGCAGGCCGCGGCGCAGCGCCTGGGCGGCCGGGCGCCCGAGGGCAAAGAGCGGATTGAGGTTCCGCGCGAGGGCCGCTTCGCGCAACGACGGCTCGAGGGAACCCAGGGCACCGACCAGGATGCTGCGCTGCAGGTCCAGGACCTGATCCCCGATCGCGACCCCGATGCGCGGGTCACCGTGGGAGCTCCGAAAGACCCCGAAGGGAAGATTCTGCAGGGGAAAATCGGAGCCCGGCCGCTGCGCCGAGCCGACCCACGAGCCAATCGCGGCCGAGTGAGTTTCGTCCAGCTCGGATCTCACAACCAGCCTCCTGCCGCCAGCTCATCCAGCGGCTCGCGGAACGAGCAGGAGCCGAAGCTGTGGAAAAAATCCCGACGCATCCCGGCCAGTGCCGCCGAGTCGAACTGGCGGCTGCGCCACTGCACCGAAGTCGGGTCGAATCGCACCGCCTGCGGATCTTCCTCGAGCAGCGCTGCCTTGGCCTCCGCGAGGCCATTTCCGCTCCAGAGGATCGCCGCGGCAAGGAGCAGGTTCAGATACCCGTAGAGCGTTCCGCGCGGAGCGTTCTCCGCGTAGGTGAGCGGATAGGTTCCCCGAAGCGGATGATGGAGGCCCGCCGTCGCCTTGAAGGGCAGCTTGCGCGCCGCGACCCCCTCAAGGAATCGAATCAGCTCCTCCGGCGCAGCGATCGCGTCGGCTGCGATGCCGCCCAGACGCACCTTGGCATAGCCGCCTCCGCTCCGGACGGCGTCGAGCACCTCCTCACCATCCTGCTCAAGAGGAACCTCCACATAGCGCTGCCACTCCCGGGGGATTTCTGCCAGCGCTGCGACGGCCCGGTCCGCGGAGCCAGCCTTCAGCTCGACCGACTCCACCTTGGCGCCGTGCTCCGTGGTGCCTCGATTGAAGCGTTCGATCGTCTCCAGCTCGGCCGGAAGTCCGGCCCCGAGCAAGGCGGTAAGCGGCAGCCGGTGAGCCGATGAGTCCGCGCGCTGCAGTAGCCCTTCCAATTCGGCAAGACGGGACGCAGGGATTACAAAGCGCCCCAGTGCCCACGCAGCGGGAGAGCTTTGATACGACCGGTAGTTCGCCAATGCCCCCGCCAGCTCGAGGCCAGCGGGCGGGAAAAGTCCTGCGTAGTCGATCGCACCGGTGAGAAGAGCCTTGTATGAAGAAATATTGCCCAAAGCTTCATCCCGTGTTCATCTTTGAAGTGAAGAATGTAGCTGCCAGACTGCACTCATGAAGAACCTCGAAAGGAGCTTGTCGCGTCTTGTCCTCACCCAACCGCATCGCCGCAGTAGCTGTGAGCTTGCTGATCCTCCCGACTCTCTTGCAGGCCCAGGATAATACTTCGACACAACGAGATACCACGAAGGCCAAACAGCTCAGCGAGCTCAGTGTGACTGCAACTCGGATCCCGACCCCGGTCTTCCGGGTGGCCAGTCCCCTGCTCGTGCTCGACTCCAGTCGCATCCGGGCCACGCTGGCCAACGGAGTCTCGGAGTTGCTGCGTGAATACCCCGGGATGGACATGACCGGTACAGGTGCCAATCAGGGAAGGCCGGTAATCCGCGGGCAGCGCGGCCAGCGGATCCTGCTGCTGGAAGACGGCATCCGGCTCAACAATTCCCGGCGCCAACAGGATTTCGGCGAGATTCCCGCCTTGGTCGGGCTGGAGAGCCTGAGCCGGGTGGAGGTGGTCCGGGGTCCCCTCTCGGTGCTCTATGGCACCGACGCAATCGGCGGGGTGGTAAACCTGATCACTGCACGTCCGGTTTATGGCGGCAGCGGGACCAGAGTTCGCGGCAGCGTCGGCTATCGCTACAGCACGGGCGACAATCAGCAACGGCCGGCTGGCAGCGTTCTAGGACAAGTCGGGCGCTTCGGCTTCGGTGGTACGGCCTCGTATCGCGATGCGAGCGCCTATTCAGCCCCCTCGGGACGCTTCGGCGACATCACGCTCCAGAGCGATACGAAAGTGCGGGATACCGGAGTTCGGGATGCCTCCTACGGGTTGGAGGCGGGCTACGGCTTTATAGAACGGCACAGCGTCGCCGCGAAATACTCGCGCTACGAGGCGGAGGATGCCGGCTTCGGCTTCGTCGACAACTCGGCCCTCGGAACGCCAGATGCCGCGTCAGTCCAAATAAGGTATCCCAAACAAACCTACGACAAGCTGAGCCTCAGCTACCGCGGCAACAGCCTGGGGCTTCCGGTGGCGGACCGTTTCGAGGTAACCGGCTATACCAGCGGGAACCTGCGGACACTCACGCTTGGCGTCTTCGTGCCGTTCGGTCCCGGAACTCCACCGGGCGCCGGCGTGCAAGTCGACAGTCGTAATTTCACCGACATCGGCACCCTCGGGTACCGCGCCGAGGCCACCAAGATCCTGGGCGCTCATGTGCTAACCTACGGGATGGATTTCTTTCGCGATCGCTCGAACAACACCGACTCCAGCGCGACAACCGTGGTCGGCTTTGGCCCACCACAGACCGAGGTCAATGATACCGCTCTCACCCCAAATGCCTGGTTCCGGAGTGCCGGAGTCTTCGCCCAGGGGGACTTTGCCCTCACCGAGCAGCTGTCCGTGGTGCTCGGAGTCCGCTGGCAGGACATCGTAGCTCGTACCAGGCCGACGGCCAAGGTCACCACACCGCTCGTCAAAGCACACGATAATCCGGTCGTCGGCTCGGCGAACCTGAGCTACCGAATCGTGACCGGGGTGAACCTGGTCGCCGCGGTCGGACGCGCCTTCCGCTCGCCCAACCTGATCGAGCGATTCTTCAACGGCCCCACGCCCGAGGGCTCCGGCTATCAGCAACGGAATCCCGACCTCAGGCCGGAGACCAGCATCGATGTCGATCTCGGCATCAAGGTTGGGCGCGGTCCGTTTTACGGAGAAGGGTTCGTGTTCCGGAACGAAGTACGCAACGGGATCCGCATCGCCCCGACCGGAGAAAAGGTCGGGCCGTTTGACGTCTTCCAAAACGTGAACATCGACAAGCTCCGCGATACCGGCATCGAGTTGCTGGCTCAACTCGAGCTCGGCCACGGCTTTTCGGCTGGCGGCAGCTACACCCATATCAGCAGCAAGAACGTCCTCGATCCCAACAACCCGGTGGGCGACAGTTATTCCTCCAAGCTCACCAGCTCGCTGGCCTGGCGAGCGCCGAGCGGACGCATCTGGGCGGAATACACCCTGCGTCACAACGGGACCCGGAAGGACGTGGAGCTGAGCGGCAGCCCCATCGGCCCGCTGTTGCCTGCCTTCACGGTGCACGGCCTGCGGGGAGGCGCCCGGCTCTTTCGGGCCGGCCGCACGACCCACGGCATCACCGTCACAATGAACAACCTCGGCAACGCCTTATACGCCGAGTTCAGCAACGCGAGCTTCTTCCGGCCGGAGCCCAAGCGCTCGCTCGGGCTGGCCTGGACCACTTCATTCTGATCCCCGGGAATGGAGCACCCGCGATCGGGTACATCCCGATCGCCACAACCCTCGCCGCGCTGGCATTCACCGTCGCGCTGTGGCGACGCTATCGCCGGCGCGGCGGGATGCACCTGCTCTGGTGGGGGATCGGGACGCTCACCTACGCGGTGGGCACCACGACCGAGTCGCTCACGACGCTGCTCGGCTGGCACGAGCCCATCTTTCGCGCCTGGTACATCTCCGGTGCGCTGCTCGGGGGCGCGCCGCTCGCGCAAGGCACCGTCTACCTGCTGTTCTCCCGGCGCACGGCGAACCGCATGACCCTGCTGGCCGGAACGTTCATCGTGCTGGCGGCCGTGAGCGTGTGGCTCTCGCCGATCGACTACGCCGCAGTGCTCCCCTTCCGGCTCAGCGGCCGGGTGCTGGTCTGGCATTGGGTCAGACTCTTCAGCCCATTCATCAACCTGTATGCCGTCAGCTTCCTGATCGGCGGCGCAGTGTTCTCCGCCCTGCGCTACCGAAGGCGCCGTGAGACCAGGCATCGCTACGTCGGGAACGTCTGCATCGCACTGGGCGCGCTGCTGCCGGGGATCGGCGGCGCGTTCACCCGATTTGGGCACACCGAGGTGCTGTACGTCATGGAGCTAGTCGGCCTGATTCTGCTCTACGTCGGGTATCGATTCAACATCGCTGGCAGCCCCTAAAACCGCCCGAGCCGGAACGGGGTAAGCTCGAAGCGCGGCGGCTTGTCCTCGAGCAGGTCCGCCAGCACCTCGCCGATTGCCGGGGCGAACTTGAAGCCGTGCCCGGAACAGGGGCTCGCCAGTAACACGCGGCCCTCGAGCGGATGCCGATCCAGAATGAAGTCGCCGTCGGGCGTATTGCTGTACAGGCAGACGGCGCTCTGCCGCAGCGGCCCCACGAGGAGCGGCGTGTGAGCCGCCATGAGCGCGAGCAGCCGATCGGCCTCCCCGGGATACACCGTGCGGCGCACCTCGGTGGGCGTGGTAGCCTCGCCTTCGTGATGGATCGCCAGCTTCACCCCGTCCCCCAGATCGGGAAAGCCGTAGAACATCCGCCCCGCCTCCCATTCCCAGATGAACACGGGCATCCGCTCGGGACTCGTGAGCGCGGGGTCCGCAAGGGAATCGAACCAGAAGAGCGTCTGTCGCGCGACCCGCAGCGGGAGGGGAGTGCGCACCAGCTCGCCGGCCATCCAGGCGCCCGCGGCCAGAATGAGCCGCTCGACCCGCCAGTGGCCGGCGCGGGTGCGCAGAGTGATCGCCTCCCCGGCGTTCCAGCTGGACACCGGCTCCTCGTAGTGCAGCTCGGCGCCGGCGGCTTCCGCCAGCCGCAGAGCCGACTCGATCGCCGCCTCGGGGGCAAGCACGCCGGCCCTGGGCTCGAAGAGCCCGACATCGCCGGCGCCCAGCTCGAACACGGGAAAGCGGCTCCGCGTCTCCGCAGCGGTCAGCTCCTCGTAGGGCAGGCCGTGCTGCTCCGCGCTGCGACGCGCTCCGGTCACTAACACGCCATCTGGAGGGCCGATCATCAATCCACCCGTCGGAAGGAGCAGCTGCAGCCCGGCCTCCTGTTCCAGGATCTTCCACTGCTCGTAGGCGCGCTGGACGAGCGGAACGTACTGCGGGTGCTCGAAGTAAGCCTCGCGGATGATGCGCGACTTGCCGTGCGACGAACCGAACGGATGCGGCGGGCGGAAACGATCGAACCCGACCACGCGGCGGCCGCGGCGCGCGAGCTCGAGCGCGGCCATGCTGCCCATCGCGCCCAGGCCGACGATTCCGACATCGAAGCTCGTCACACCTATATATACGGCATGATTCCAGCCGGGAGCCCCTACACACTCATCGATCTCGAGCATATGGGTCGGCCGCAATCCGTCGCGGCCTGTCTGCTCGAAAGCAGCGCCGGACCGGTGCTCGTGGATCCGGGACCGAGCTCCACGTTGCCCAAGCTCGAGGCAGGCCTCGCGCAGCAGGGACACCAGCTCGCCGACCTCTCGGCCTTGCTGCTGACCCACATCCATCTGGATCACGCCGGAGCGGCCGGCACGCTCGCGCGGGAAATCCCCCGGTTGCGCGTGTACGTCCACGCGGCCGGCGCGCCCCATCTGGTGGATCCTGTCAAGCTGCTGAGCAGTGCGACCCGGCTCTACGGCGACCAGATGGATTCGCTCTGGGGCGAGGTCGCAGCGGTGCCGGAGGAGCGCGTGACCCAGCTCGCCGGCGGCGAGCGGCTCCACTTCGGCGACCGGGCCATGGAAGTGGCGTACACGCCGGGCCATGCCTCGCATCACGTGAGCTACTTCGAGCCGGAAAGCGGCGCGGCCTTCGTCGGAGACACCGCTGGCATTTTCGGGCCCCGGCTTCCGATCGTGCTCCCCGTGACCCCGCCGCCGGACTTCGACCTCGAGGCGTGGCTCGACTCGATCCAGCGGATCCTGCGGTGGGAGCCGGAGCAGCTCGTGCTGACGCACTACGGTGCCGCGTCGGAGCCCGCCGCACATCTGGAAGCGCTGCGCTCGGGGCTGCTCGCCTGGGCGGGTTATGCGCGCGACAGCTTGTCGGTGACGGGTAACCCGGAGGTGCAGCTCCGCTGGTTCGTAGACCAGCTCGACGACTGGATCGTAGGACGCGTCCCCCCCGAATCGGCAAAGCGGTTTCTGGCCGGCGCGGGACCTGAGGCGTGCTGGCACGGTCTGGTGCGCTACTGGCGCAAGCGCTAGCCCGCGGGCCGCCTCGGTTGCCTGGCCTTCGGGGCCGCGGACATATTGAGGCCCCAACGCAATCAGGATCCCGCCGACAATGCGATCCGTCCCGCTGTCCCTCGGACTGTTGCTCTGCGCCGCTTCCGCCTTCGCCCGGCAACGTCCGGCGCTCACCGCCGCCGATTATGCCCGAGCCGAGAAGTATCTGGGCTATAACGCCACGCCACTCGTCTTCCACAGCGGAGTGCGGCCCACCTGGCTGCCGGACGGGCGCTTCTGGTATCGCAATAGCATCCCGCAGGGCAGCGAGCTGATTATCGTGGACCCGCGGCGCAAGACCCGCGGTCGCGCGTTCGACCAGGCCAGGCTGGCGGCAGCGCTCTCCGCGGCCGCGGGAACCAGCTACGATTCGCTGCGGCTCCCCATCACCCAGTTCGACTTTTCCGCCGATAAGCAGAGCATCACCTTCGACGCCGCGGGTCGGCGCTGGACCTGCGGAGTGCAGGCGGACCGCTGTACCGGCGTACCGGTGCCGCCAGCGAGCGCGGGACGGAACAGCGTCCTCTCTCCGGATGGCAAGCGCGCCGCGTTCATCCGCGCTTTCAATCTCTGGGTGCGCGACGTCGCCAGCGGCAAGGAGACTCAGCTCACCACCGATGGCGTCAAAAACTTCGGCTACGCCACCGATAACGCGGGCTGGACGCGCAGCGACCGGCCCGTGCTCCTCTGGTCGCCCGACTCCCGCAAGATCGCGACGTTCCAGCAGGACGAACGCGCAGTCGGTGAGATGTACGTCGTGGAGACCAAGGTCAGCCACCCCGTTCTGCAGGCCTGGAAGTATCCCCTGCCCGGCGACAGCGTGATCCAGATGATTCACCGCGTCGTCATCGACCTGAGCGGACCCGCGCCGAAAGTGGTCCGGCTCCAGCTGCCGCCGGACCCCCATCGCTCGACCACCTGCGATCACATCTTGTGCGACGGTTCCTTCGCGGATGTCGAGTGGAGTCCCGACGCCTCCCGGCTGGTGTTCGTCTCGACCTCGCGGGATCATAAGCAAGCAGCCGTGCGGATCGCCGATGCCGAGACCGGGGTGGTCAAGGATCTCTTTGGCGAGACGGTCACCACCTTCTTCGAGTCGGGCTTCGACCGGCGCAACTGGCGCGTGTTGTGGGACGCCCACGAGCTGCTCTGGTATTCCCAGCGCGACGACTGGGGTCACCTCTACCTCTACGATCTGGAGACCGGAAAGCTCAAGCGCCAGGTGACCAGCGGAAGCTGGAATGTGCTGAGGGTGCTGTGGGTGGACGAGCCACGGCGCAGCGTGTTGCTCACGGGCGTGGGCCGCGAGCCGGGACGCGACCCCTACTTTCGGCACCTGTATCGCACGGGGCTGGACGGCAAGCAGCCCGGCCTGCTCACCCCGGAAGACGCCGACCACGACATCACGCTCGCGCCGAGCGGTGCCTGGTTCACCGACAGCTACTCGCGTCCCGAGGTCCCGCCGACGGCCGTGCTGCGCGACGCGCAAGGCAAGCTCCTGTTGCAGCTGGAGCAGGCGGACATCTCGCGGCTCGTGGCCACCGGGTGGACGCCGCCCCTGCCCTTCACGGTGAAGGCTCGCGACGGAAAAACCGATCTCTTCGGCCTGCTGTATCGCCCCGGCAATTTCGACTCGACCCGGAAATACCCGATCGTCAACTACATCTATCCGGGGCCGCAGACGGGCAGCGTCGGGAGCCGGAGCTTTTCCGCGGCTCGGAGCGATCATCGGGCGCTGGCCGAGCTGGGCTTTGTCGTGGTGCAGATCGATGGAATGGGGACCCCGCTCCGCTCCAAGTCTTTCCACGCAGCCTACTACGGCGACATGGGAGACAACACGCTCCCCGACCAGGTCGCGGGGATGCGCGAGCTGGGCAAACGCTACTCCTGGATCGACCTGGACCGCGCCGGTATCTGGGGCCACTCGGGCGGCGGCTATGCCTCGACAGGCGCCATCCTGCGCTATCCGGACTTCTTCAAGGTTGCGGTCTCGGAGGCCGGCAACCATGACCAGCGACAGTATGAGGATGACTGGGGAGAAAAGTGGCAGGGATTGCTGGAGCGAAGGCCGGGCGGCGACAGCTATGACAGCCAGGCCAACCAGAACCTCGCGAAGAATCTCAAGGGCAAGCTGCTGCTGGCGCACGGCACCCTGGACACCAACGTGCCACCCTACAACACGCTGCTGGTCGTGAACGAGCTGATCAAGGCGAACAAGGACTTCGATCTCCTGCTGTTGCCGAATCGGGGACACGGGTTTGCGAGTGAGTCCTACATGATCCGGCGACGCTGGGATTACTTCGTCAGGCACCTGCTGGGAGCCGAGCCGCCGGAAGGCTACGAGCTCCGCCCGCCGCGCAGCGAGCCGGTGCTGCCATGACGGCACGGCTTCCCACCGATTAGTTTTGGAGCTCTCGCGCCGCGCCACGCGGCGCGAGCTTTCCTGCTGCCGAGGAGTTCCGTGTTGCTCGTCATCGCACTCCTGCTGCAGCTGCCAGCGCCCGCCGCCAAGCCTGCCCCGTTGCCTCCCTCCCCCGTCACCCGTATTGAGCTCGCCCCGGCAACGCGCACGATTACCGCCGGGGACTCGGTTCGGCTTACGCTGCGCGCCCTGGATGCCAACGGCGCCGCCGTACCGAAGGCCGTCTTGCAGGCAAGTCTGCGCGGTGGAGACGACGTGGGCAGCGTGCGAGCGGAGACGAACTGGCTGGTCGCGAGCTCGGTGGGCAAGCTCCCGCTCACCTTGAGCGCCGCGGTGCCGGGCAGCCGGCTGTTCATCGACACGACCTCCGCCGAATTTCACAGCGTTCCCGGACCCGCCGTGCGGATCGAGCTCGAGCCGAAGGCCGCGACGATCGTCGCCGGGCAGTCGCTCCAGCTCCTGGCGCTTCCCTACTCCAGGGCGAATGACCGCGCGCTGGATCCGGTGCGCTGGCGCTCCAGCGACCCACGCGTGGCAACGGTGGACGCGGACGGGATCGTGAGCGGGCTCGCCGCCGGACGGGTGCGCCTGGAAGCCAGCGCGGGCGCTGCGGAGGCGATCCTCGAGCTCCGCGTGGTGCCCGCAAACCTTTCCCGTCTCTCGCTCGCCCCTGCCAAGCCGACGGTCCGGCAGGGCGATGTGGTCCACTTCGGCATCGACGCGCGCGATGCGGCGGGCCGGCCCATCGCGGAGCTCGTGCCCACCTGGAGCTTCGCACCGGGAGACGGGCGGATCGAAGCGGACGGACGCTTCGTGGCCTATCGCTCCGGCACCTACACCGTCACCGCGCAGCTCGGCGCGCACAGCGCGAGCACCACCGTGAAGGTCGGGGAGCGCAACGTGCGCCGCTCGGTTTCGGTCGTCAGCCGGCTGCCGCGTACCGCCTTCAGCACTTCGGAAGTGTGGCTTCATCCGAACGGGAAGGTTGCCTACCTGGGAACCCACGGAGGCGGCGACCGCGTATACGCGATCGACATCAGTAACCCGGCAAAGCCCGTGGTAGTGGATTCGATCCTGGCCAATACCCGGCTGGTCAACGACATGCAGACCACCGCGGACGGCAATTACATGGTATTCACACGCGAGGGCGCCTCGGACCGCAAGAACGGAATCGTCATCGCCGACATCCGCGACCCGCTCCACCCCAAGGAGCTCGCCCAGTTTGTGGACGGCGTCGCCGCTGGGGTCCACTCGCTGTACCTCTACGAGCACCCGCAATTCGGCCGCTATGTTTATCTCACGAACGACGGCACCGGCGCGATCGATATCGTCGATCTCAGGGACCCCGCGCGTCCCACCCGCACCGGCGAGTGGCACACCAATCGACCCGACGCGGCCCGCTACGTGCACGACCTCGACATCGTCGATGGCTTGCTGTACGCGAGCTATTGGAGCGACGGGCTGGTGATCCTCGATATCGGCAACGGGAAGTGGGGCGGCCGGCCCGACAGGCCGGTCCTGGTCTCCCAATTCAAGTACGATCTCGATTCGCTCTACCGGGACGTCGAGGACGTTTCGGCTCCCGGCTTCACGCGCGGCACCCACACGGCCTGGAGACAGCGCGGCGGGAAATACGTGTTCATCGCGGACGAAGTCTATCGGAACGGCTCGGTCCAGGGCGCAAAGGATGCATCGGCCAGCCGGATGTACGGGACCTTGCAGGTGATCGACGTGAGCGACCTCGAGCATCCCCGGTCGGTGGCCTGGTACACGCCCGAGAACGGCGGAGTGCACAACGTGTGGCAGGCAGGTGACACCTTGTACTTGGGCGCATACGAAGCCGGCTTTCATGTTTTCGACATCTCGGGAGAGCTGCGCGGCAATCTGGGCCAGCAGCAACGCGAAATGGCCTCGCTCAACACCGCGGACATGAACGGATTCGTCAAGAATGCCGCGAACGCGTGGGGGGTAGTGGTGAACCCGAAGGATGGGCTTGCCTACGTGAATGATTTCTACAACGGGCTCTGGGTGGTGCGGGTGAATCCCCGCCGACCGCCGACACCGGTGCTTCCATGAGGAGCAGCGGCCAGGGAGACCGGCGCGTCCTCGGCAGCCTGCTGGTGCTGGGCCTGCTCTTCGCGCAGAAGTCTGCCCCGCAGCAGGCGGCCGCTCCAGCGGCGACGGGCCCCCCGCTCGCGCCGGCAGCACCGGCGCCACCGGACAGTGATTATCTCGTCTTCGTCGCGAGCGAAGGCAACGACGAGATCGCACTGGTGCGCTTCGGGACCCAAGGAGCCCGGGTGGAGCGGCGACAACGCATCGGTGGCAATCCGACCGAGCTCGCGGGTCCGCACGGGCTCGCCGTCTCTCCTGATGGCAAGTGGTATTACGTCTCGACGGCGCACGGCACGCCCAACGGCGCGGTCTGGAAGTTTTCGACCGAGACCGGTGAGCAGGCCGGCCGGATCGAGTTGGGGCGTTTCCCCGCCACGATTCAGGTCTCGGCCGACGGCAATTTTGTCTGGCTGGTGAATTTCAATCTCTACGGCGAAACGGTTCGCTCCTCGGTGTCGGTGGTGAACACGGATCCGCTGCTCGAGGTGAAACGCATTCCCACCTGCGTGATGCCCCACGGGTCGCGGCTCTCGCCCGACGGGAGCCGCCACTACTCGGTGTGTATGATGAATGACGCGCTGGTGGAAATCGATGCCGAGAAGCTGGTAGTGACGCGGCACTTCATGCTGCGCAAAGGGGCTGAGTACGGCCAGCGCGGGCCGGTCGGCGCCCTCACCGCAGGCGGCGATGTGCGAGAGCACGGAATGGCGCACCCCAAGTCGCGGGGCGTGAGTTGCTCGCCGACCTGGGTCCAGCCTTCGGTCGACGGACGCACCCTCTGGGTGGCCTGCAACAAATCGAATGATCTGGCGGAGATCGACGTGGCCTCCTGGACCCTGCGACGGCGGATTCCCGTCGGCGAAGGCATCTATAACCTCGCCGCGAGCCGCGACGGCAGGCTCCTCGCAGGGACCAACAAGCGCGCTCGCTCGGTCTCCATCATCGACGCCGCGACAGGCAGGGAGCTGGCGCGGATTCCCACCTCGCGCCGGGTGCCGAGCGGAGTCGTCATCTCTCCGGACGACCGCTATGCCTTCGTGACCCTGGAGGGGGTTGGGGCGGAGCCCGGAACTGTGGACGTGATCGAGCTGCACTCGCTCGTGCGCGTGGCGAGCGTAGATGTCGGGCAGCAAGCAGGCGGCATCGATTTTTGGAAGCTTGAGCCCCCGCACTAGGAAATTCCCCGCACCACCTCGTCGACCTCGTTGCGCCGAGCGCCCAGCAACCGGTTACCCAACCGACTGCCCTTGACGAGTGATAAGGTTGATGCTAGTGTATCAGCATCATGCTAGTCCATTAGCAGCCGCACTCCGGAGCCGCCATGTCAGACTTGTACGCCGAGCTGGGTCGCCGCGAGCGGGAGATCATGGACGTGCTCTTCCGGCGGGAACGCGCCACCGCAGCCGAGGTCCTGCGCGACCTGCCCGAGCCGCCCAGCTACTCCTCGGTGCGCAGTATGCTGCGGCTCCTCGAGGCCAAAGGGCACGTCCGCCATGAATGGGACGGTCCCCGCCACGTCTATCTCCCCACGGAAAGCCCGGAACAGGTCCAGCGGACCGCGGCCCGGCACGTCCTGCGCACCTTCTTCAATAACTCCATGGAATCGGCGGTGGCCGCCATGCTGGGTGGAGCGGAAAAACCGCCCTCGGCGGACGAGCTCAAACGACTGGCGAAGCTGATCGAACGAGCCCGCCGGCAAGGAGGACGCCCATGAATCCGTTCCTCGGACTGTTTATCAAGCTCACCCTGCTGCTCCTCGCCGCCTGGGGCGTTGCCCATGCCATGCGACGCCACTCGGCGGCGGCCCGCCACATCGTATGGCTCCTCGCACTCGGCGGCACGCTGCTGCTTCCCATTCTCACCTCTGTCGCCCCGGCCCTGCCGCTCAGAGTGCTCACCGAGACGGAGCCCACGATCCTTCCGGGAGAAAGCCAATTCGGCGTCGCTCCGGGAGTCGGACCAGCAGAGGAACTTCCCGAGCTCAGGGCGAGGAACCGCGCGGTTTCGACGTCCGCGCCGAGCGCGGCCGTTCCAGGGGTTACAGCCGGAGAGGTGGGCAACGTCCTGCTGGCACTGTGGCTGCTCGGTACGCTCCTCGTCGCCGGCACCTGCGCGCTTGGACATCTCGGTATCGCGCGGTTGTTGCGCCGGTCCCTGCCGCTCCTCGACTCCGATTGGAGCGCGCTCAGCGCGAGCATCGCTCGGCAGAGCGGCGTTCGGGCACCCGTCCGACTGTTCTGTTCCGCTGCCATCGGATCACCGGTCGTCTGGGGCATGCGGCCAATCATTCTGCTCCCCGCCGGTGCGGTGTCCTGGCCCGTCGAGCGGCGGCGAGTCGTGCTGGCACACGAGCTGGCGCACGCGGCGCGCGGCGACGTTCTGGCGCAGCTCCTCGGCTGTATCGCCTGCGCAATCTTCTGGTTCCACCCCCTGGTCTGGCTGGCTGCCCGACGGCTCCGGCTGGAAAGCGAACGGGCGTGCGACGATCAAGTGCTGCTCCGGGGAACGCCGGGAGCCGACTATGCAGGACATCTGCTCGAGGTCGCTCGACACTCGAGCAGCTTACGGCTCACGGGAATGGTTGCGATCGGGATGGCGCGCCCTTCGCATCTCGAGGGACGGCTCCTCGCTGTTCTGGATGAATCGCGCGCCAGACAAGCGCCGGCCTCCCGAGTGAAGCGGGCGGCGTGGGCGGGGCTACTCCTTTTGAGCTTCCCCCTCAGCGCATTGCGCACGGCTCCCCGCCTGCCCGTAGCCAGCCCCCAACTCCCAGCACTGGTTTCGCTCAACCCGATGGCGGCACAGAGCGACTCCAGCTTCGAGCGGGAGGTGGCGGCGGCCCCCGGGGGCGTGCTCGTGCTCGAGCTCGAATCCGGCGGCGGCGTTCTGCTCAGGGGCTGGGATGAGCAGGCGGTCCGGGTTAGCGGCCGTCTCGCGGGCCCGAGCTGGCGTGATTCACGGGTCGCGCTGGAACGCACGGACCGTGGCGCCCGCCTTCGCGTCTGGCAACAGCAGCGACGCGGAACGACGTCGACTTCGCACGAGTTCGAAATCATGGTGCCACGGCGCTTCGACGTGGAGCTCAATTCCGCCGGCGGCGGGGTGACCATTGTCGGCCTTGAGGGCAGCTTCCACGGCCAGACCGGTGGCGGTGCGCTCATAATCGAGCGAGCAGCAGGACAGGCCGAGCTTTCCACCGGCGGCGGCGACATCCGCGTCAGCGACTCGGAGCTCAGGGGAACCGTCAGCACTGGGGGAGGTGAAGTCCTGCTCTCTGGCGTGCGAGGCGGCCTCCGGGCCTCTTCGGGCAGCGGTCCGGTGATCACGCAGGAAGGCGGGGAGGTGAGCCGCTCGCTGAACAAGCTGCGCGTGGAGGGCGACCAAATCCGGGTCGAGAAGGAGCGTGCCAAGGACCTCGAGCGCAAGAAGGCGGAATTCTCGAAGGACAAGACGGCGGAGCGGGAGAAACTGGTACGCAACGAGCTCGAGAAGAGACGACAGGAAAAGGCAAAAGACGAAGTGCGCGTCGAGAAAGAGCGGGTCAAGGATAAGCTCCAACCCGGCGCCCTGCGCATCGAAAAGGCCGGTGGCGCCATTCTGCTCGACTCCGCCCCGGACGGCGCCTCGCTCAGGACCGGCGGCGGGCGCATCGAAGTCGGCGAATCCGCCGGTTTCGTCGACGCATCCACCGGCGGAGGAAACATCAAGATTGGTCAGCACGCGGGCTCGGTGCGGGCGGGAACCGGGGCAGGCACCGTAGAGGTGACCCTCACCGACGCAGACGGAAACGAGCATTCGGTAGAGGTCGAGTCGGGCTCCGGTTCTGCCGTCATCACGCTGCCGGCGGGGTTTGCCGGTCGTTTCGAGCTCGAGACCGCCTACACCAGGAGTTTCGGCCGCCGCACCCGGATCGAGAGCGACTGGGAGCTCGAGCGAGAGGAGACCACCGAGTGGGACGATCGAGTCGGATCTCCGAGGAAATACGTCCGGGCGGGCGGGCAGGCCGGAAAGGGCGAGGGCTTGATCAGAGTGCGAATCGTCAATGGCGACATCGCCATTCGGAAAGGACGGCTCTGATCGCCGGCCGGGACGCTAGGTAGCCCCGACACGGGGAGCGGAGGGATGCGCCTGCGGGTCGCGTTTGGCGAACTCGTTGGGACGGGGCCGCTTCCCCTTATGCTCGACGTAGACCCGGGTGAATTCGGCGCCCAGTAATACGATCTGCGAGGAGTAGTACACCCAGAGCAGCAGCACCACGATCGAGCCCGCGGCGCCGTAGGATGAGGCTATCATACTGCGCCCCAGGTAAAAGCCGATCAGCTGCTTGCCGACGCTGAACAAGAGCGCCGTCGTGAGCGCTCCGATCCAGACGTCCCGCCAGCGCAGCCGCACATCAGGGAGGAATCGGTAGATCAGCGCGAAGAGCAGCGTGATCACCCCCAGCGAGACGACCAGATTTGCCGTCTGCCAGACCAGAGGAGCCCCGAAGGAACCGCTCTCCATCCAGGACGCCGCGGCGGCGAGCACCGCGCTCACCGCGAGCGATACCAGCAGGAGAAAGCTGATCGCCAGGATCATCCCGAACGATTTGATCCGGTTCTCCACCAGCTTGACCACGAACGGCTTGGTGTGCGCTCTCGGGTCATCGAGCCTGACCTTGAAGATCTTGTTGAGGGCATGCTGCAGCTCGAGGAAGGCCCCCAGCGAGGCGCCGAGGAACGCCACGGCCCCGACCAGCACAGCGAGGAGCCCCGCCTGGC
Organism: Gemmatimonadales bacterium; assembly: GCA_036002045.1. GTDB lineage: Bacteria > Gemmatimonadota > Gemmatimonadetes > Gemmatimonadales > GWC2-71-9 > JABFSM01. The sequence goes on along the minus strand of DASYTT010000066.1, from coordinate 7,253 downwards.
GCTCCGCTGCGCCTTCCAGCATGGATTGCACCGCGATCGCGCCGTCCTTGCCGATCAGCGCATCGATCTGGCCTACCAGCTCCCCCTGCACCGCTTCGCGACCGAAGACCATACCCGCGATCGCGATCGCGATGACGAGGATGGGGGCCAGTGAGAGCAGCGTGTAGTAAGCAAGCGAGGCTCCCACTCGCGGGATTTCGTCCTTGGACCAGCCTCGCAGCGCTTCCCAGAACAGCCGGGCGAGCCTCGGAATTGGCAGCTTCATGCGCTCCGGAACCCCTCCGATTGCTGACCCTTAGACGGCCGCAGCGAGCGCGGGACGCACCGCTGTCGACCGACCCCCCAAGTCGCGGTGTCAGCAGGCTTTCCGACGGTCGTCTCCTGTCCGACAGGAGGAAGCGAATGATGGCTGACGCGCGGAACGCTGCTCCTGGCACCCGGGTCACCAGTCGATGAGGGTCGGAGAGTCGGGCGGCGGGACCATCGGCCGGCGGGTGCGCACGGCATTGCTTGGCGTGCTGCTCGGGCTCCCCGGGTTGCCGCTTCTCGCGCAGGACTCCTCGCGGGTCCGGATCGACATCACCGGGGTCACTCCCGAGATCGAGCGCAACGTCCGGCTGGTGCTGCAGCTGGTCCAGGAGGCGGCGAAAGGGAAGCTCACCCACCAGCGGATCGTGCACCTTCACCGCCGCGCCGAAACCGAGATCGAAACGGCGCTGCGTCCCTTCGGCTACTACGAACCGCGCATCGTCAAATCGCTGCAGCCGGGCGACCAGGAATGGGTGGCGCTGTACGTCATCGACCCGGGCATCCCCGTCCGGGTCAGAAATGTCACGATCGAGCTGAGCGGACCGGGAGCGAGCTCACCGGCATTCCAGAACGTGGTGGCCAGCTTTCCCCTGCGCCAGGGCGACACGCTGCACGATGTCAGCTACGAAGCGGGCAAGCTCCGCTTCCTCACGGCGGCCACCGACAGTGGGTATCTCGACGCCGATTTCGACACGACGGCCGTGCTGGTGAATCGCGACAACCACACCGCCGACATCCTGGTCCGCTTCGAGACCGGGCCGCGCTTCAAGTTCGGGCCCGTGCGCTTCGAGCAGGATTTTTTGAGCGAGGGACTGCTGCGCAAGCGGATCCCCTTCAAGGAGGGCCAGCCCTACGGCCATCGCAAGCTGCTGGAGCTCCAGACCGCGCTGGCCGAGGATCCCTATTTCGCGCGGGTCGAAGTGCTGCCCGAGCGGGAGGAAGCCCGCCAGAATCTCGAGGTCCCGATTCGCGTGCTGCTCGAGCCACGCAAGCTGTGGACCTATGAGGTGGGTGCGGGTTATGGGACCGACACGGGCCCGCGCGGGCGCTCCAACGCCATGTGGCGGCGCATCAACCCGCAAGGTCACTACGCCGAAGCCGGCGTGATCCTTTCACGGATCGAGCAAAGCGGCTGGGTGAAATACAACATCCCCGGGATCGGGCATAAGGCCGGCGTACTCACTCTGCTCAGCGGGTTCTCCCGCTCGGTCCCGCGCGACGCCATCTCGTCGCGCAGCTACATCGCCGGCGCCAGGATCTTCCGGCACCGGCTGGGCTGGGCCGAGACCTTCTCGCTCAGCTTCCAGCGCGCCAACTTCGAGATCGGGGTCGACAGCGGCAAGGTCAATCTGGTCATCCCCGGGATGGGCTGGGAGCGCACCAGGGCCGACAGCAAGATGTTTCCCCGGCGAGGCATCAAGACCCAAGTCGAGGTTCAGGCCAGCCAGTCGGGGATTATCTCGACCCTGTCCTTTCTCCAGCTGCGGGGCAGTGCAAAAGTCGTCTACGGATTCCTCCCCCGTTTCCGGATCCTCGCGCGCACCGAGGTGGGACGGACGTTCAGCAAGGAGTTTCACGAGCTTCCGCCCGGACTCCGGTTCTTCACCGGTGGCGACGTGAGCGTTCGCGGTTTCAGCTACCTGGCGCTCGGGCCGCGAGATTCCCTGAATAACGTGATCGGCGGTCCCGCGCTGCTGGTCGGGAGCGCCGAGGTGGACTACCAGTTCATGCCGCGCTTGGCGCTCGCGGCCTTCACCGATGCCGGCAACGCGATGCAGCGATTTTCGCTGAGCCAGCTCGAGTACAGCATCGGCGCCGGGATCCGTTTCATCTCGCCGATCGGGCTGGTCCGCCTCGACGGCGCCTTCGGGATCAGCCGGAAGAACCATCCCTTCCGCATTCACATCACCATGGGGCCCGATCTGTGAACCGGCGCCGGGTGCTGCTGGGCATCGGGATCGGGGTGCTCTCCCTGCTGCTCCTCGCGACGCTCGTCCTGGCGGTCGGCCTGTCGAGCAGGGCGGTCGCCCGGAAGGTCGTCGCGATCGCCCTCGGGAAGTCGAAGGGAATCGAGATCGCGGAGATTCGCGGCTCCCTAAAGGGCCCGCTCTACCTCTTCGGCGTTTCCTATCGCTCCGGCGCGCTCACCGGCCTGGTCGACACCGTCCTGATCGACTGGCGGCCGAGCCGATTGCTGCGGGGTCGCATCGAGCTGCAGCGTCTCTACGCGTCGGGCGTTCACCTCACGCTGCCCGATTCGGCGCCGCCTGATACGGCGGGAACGGCCGAGGCCCGGTTGCAGCGGCCGGCCACTCCCCTGCCCGTAGTGCTGGGTGATGTCCACATCCGCGGCATCGAGATCGACGCGCCGGGTGAGGTCACCCTGCGCGCCGGCGAGCTCAAGCTGGATGGCTTGCTCAGCCGCTACCGCTTCGACCTTCGGGGCGACGGCTTCGCGCCCGCCGTTGGAGCCATGCGTGCCCATCTCACCGGGATCGGCGGCCTGGAGAGCGTCGCGCTGGACAGCTCGACCGCCAGCGTACTCGACGGGGTGCTCCGCGCGACCGGCAAGGTCGGCTGGTGGCCGATGCTGGAGTGGGATCTCGTGGTGTCCGGCGACAGCATCCGGCCGGCGCGGTTTTTCCCACGGCCGGCCAGGTGGCCGGGATACCTGGCCTTCCACCTGACGACCACGGGCGTCATCGACAGCAGTGGACCGGTCGGGCGGGCCACGATCGACTCACTCGGCGGAAGACTGCGGGGCCAGACCCTCGCGGGCCATGGCGAAGTCGGCTTTGCCCCCGACGCCTACGAGATTTCCTCACTCGATGCGAGCTGGGGCTCCGCGCACCTCCTCGCCCAGGGTGTGGTGCACGACACCGTCGCCCTGCGCTATGACCTGACGATCGCCGAGCTGCGCACCGTGCTGCGAAGGACGCGGGGAAGCCTCCAGCTGGTGGGCACCGCTCGCGGACCCCGGCTGACGCCGCGGCTCCAGGCTCGCCTGGAGGCCCGGAATCTGGCGGCGGGAGCAACTCGGCTGCGCCGGGTCCGCGGGACCGCGGATATCGATCTCGCCGCGCGGGGGCGCAACGACGTCGAGCTGCGAGGCGAGTACGGCGGGTTAGGGCCCCTGACCTTCGACACGGTCCGCGCTTCCCTGCGCGGCAGCCACACCGCGCACCGGCTGTTGCTCCGCGGATTCGGGGCGCTCGACACGCTCCGCGTTGCGGCCGCGGGCGGCCTCGCCGCCGGACGCTGGCGCGGCAGGATCAACGAGCTGGCCCTCGCCACCACCACGCTGGGAGGCTGGCGACTTGAGCAGCCGGCCACGCTGGCGGCCTCGCGCTACAGCGGTCGGCTGGGGACGCTCTGCCTGGCGGCCGATAGCGCGGCCGGACGCCTCTGCGCCGCGGGCGACTGGCGCAGCGCGCGGACCTGGAACGTGCTGGCGACCGTGGAGGGGATTCCCGCGGCACAGCTCCCCATCGGGTCGAGCAAGAGCCTGAACGCGCGCGGCAGCATCGTGGGCACCCTTTCGGCGAAGGTCGATGCCCACGCTATCGCCGGCCGGCTCGACGGGACCCTGCGCACCGAAGCGGACTCGGTGGCCTACGTCTGGAGAAGGAATCTCGACAAGGCCGACCACCGCCTCGCGCTGGATACGGCGGTGCTGGAGCTGCATGCCGACCGGCAGAGCGGAATCGTGGCGGCTCTGGGAGTCCGCCTCACCGACGAGCGCACGAAGGAGCTGGCTACGCTCGCGGGCAGTGCCGCCATGCCGAGCTATCGCCTGGGAGCGGGGCTGCTGCGGCAGCCGCTCACCTGGAAGCTCGACGGCAAGGCCCTCGACTTGCGCTTCCTCGAGCCCCTGGTCTTCGGCCTCGACAGCCTGCGGGGCGGGATCGTGCTGGCGGCGTCCGGCAGCGGGTCGCTCGGCGCGCCGCAGCTCACTGGCACCTTGGGAGTCGAGAAATTCGTGGCGGGCTTTCCGGGCCAGCGCGCCGCAAGTGGCGCGCTCGAGCTCGGCGTCGATGGCGGGTTAGGCCGGGATCGCTCCCTGAACGGCCAGGCGCACGTGACTGCGCGAGGCTTCGGCTACGACTACCTCTACTATGGCAAGCCCCGTCGCGTGAGCGTGGACAGCGGCAGCCTGGTGCTCAAAGCGGAAGCCGGCGGACTTCAGGGGACGCTGGACCTCGGGGTGACCGATGCGCAGGGCAAAGGGGTCGCCTCGCTGAACGGTGAGCTCAGCCTCCCCGAGTACCGCCGGCTCGGCCTGCGGCTCACGTCGCAGCCGGTGACACTCTCCCTCTCCGCGGGCGTTCCCGACTTGACTGTGCTGCAACCGCTGATGATGTCCGCGGACAGTCTGGCCGGGAAGCTCAGCCTCGAGCTGGCCGCGCGCGGACGGGTGGGGGCGCCAACGCTCCACGGCACGCTCCAGGTCGACAGCGCACGAGGACGCCTCCCGTCCGGCGCAATGGCGCGGGGCGGCCTCCATGGCGAGCTCGAGCTCGACGTCGCCGGCGACAATACGCTGCGGGGCGGCTTCCGGCTCGAGCCGCAGGATGTTCGCTTCCAGTATCCCGTCGGCCGCGACGTCGCAGTGGTCCGGCTGGACAGCACCATGTTGGAGTTGCGCGCGGGAAGCGACGGCGTGCGGGGGACGCTGGCGGTCGCCTTTGCCGACACGACCGGCCGGACGATGGGCCGGCTCAGCGGGCGCGCGGCGCTGCCGTACCTAACCCGCATTGACGCACCGCTCGGGTCCCAGCCGGTCGAGGCCACGCTCGACGGACACGCCGCCGACCTCGCCTTCCTCGAGACGCTCACCCCCCAGGTGGACAGCGCGGCGGGACGCATGAGCCTGGAGGCGCGGCTCGACGGCCGACTCAGCAACATGCACACCGTCGGAGGGGTCGCCCTGGAGGACGTCGCGCTGCAGATGCCCTACCTGGGTGTCCTGCTCGAACATATCCAATTCACGGGCAAGGGCGACCAGGCGGGCTCGATCGCGGTCGAGGGACGGATGCAGTCCGGCGGCGGCACCCTGGTGCTCTCGGGCTCCACGCCGGTCCAGCCGAGCAGCGCGCGCCCCGGCCGGCTGCAGCTGACCGCTGAGCGCTTCGAGGTGATGGACAACGCGGAGCTACACGCGTTCGTGTCCGGGAAGGCCGAGGTCCGGCTTGCGGAAGATTCCCTCGATATCCGGGGCGAGCTGACCGTGCCGCTCGCCCGGCTCGTGCTGACCCAGATCCCGGCCACCGCGGTGGCGCCCTCGGACGACGTGATCCTGCTCGACAGCCTGCTGGTACTGCGGCGCGACCGTCCCGTGAGCGCGCAGGTCCGCGTCACGCTCGGCGACAGCGTGTCCTTCTCGGGGTTCAACTTCAACGCCGAGCTGAGCGGTTCCTTGCTGCTGACGCAGGCTCCGGACGAGCTGCCCACCGCGAGCGGAACGATGTACATCGAGGAAGGCCGCTACAAGGCGTACGGACAGGATCTCACGATCAAGAAAGGGGCCGTGCGCTTCACCGGCGGACCCCTCGATAACCCGGAGCTCGCGGTCACCGCGACCCGCACCGCATTCGACGGCGCCCAACAGGTCGTGGCCGGCATCCGAATCCTCGGGACCCTGCGCGAGCCGGACGTTACCCTCTTCTCCGAGCCGCCCATGTCGGAGACCCAGGTGCTCTCCTACATCCTGACCGGAGCACCGACCGGCGCCGCCGCGGGGGGCAGCTTGCTCGACAAGGCGTTGACCTCGCTCGGACTCAAGGGCGGCAGCATGCTCGGACCGACGCTGGGGCAGCAGGTGGGACTCAACCAGGCGAAGCTCTCCACCGCGAGCGACGTGCGGGGCACCTCGCTCGCCTTCGGGAGATTCCTGACGCCGAGCCTGTACGTGAGCTACGGGATTGGCGTGTTCGACCCCATCAGCACGCTGCGCCTCCGCTACCTGCTCTCGAACCACTTCACCCTGCTCGCCGAGGTCGGCAAGGTGACGAGCGCCGACGCGCTGGTGAAAGTCGAGCCGGGAAAGAGCAAGACCCCCTAAGCGGGTTACGGCTCTTTCGGCTGCGGCTGGATCACCGGGCTGGCGCTCGCCGCCGGCGCGGCCTGCAGCTGGTCCCGGCCCTTGGCCAAGTAAGGAATCCCCCGCACCATCCAGTCGGGAGCGGGCGCACCCTTGAGCTTGGTGTCGAAGAACTGCTGCATCCGCATCGCGACGTCCTTCTGGTTGGCGCGGCTCTGCGGATTGTGCACGTCGTTGTTGTAGTTGAAGAGGTACACTTCCTTCCCCAGCCGCCGCAACGCGACGAACATCTCGATGCCCTGGTACCAGGGCACCGCATCGTCCATGTCGTTGGACATCATCATGAGCGGGGTGGTGACCTTGTCGAGCCAGAAGAGCGGCGAGTTTTCGATGAAGCGCATCGGCGTTTCCCAGAGCGAGCCGCCGATCCGGCTCTGCCCGACTTCGTACTGAAACGCCCGCGCCAGGCCGGAGCCCCAGCGAATCCCGCCATAGGCGCTCGTCATGTTGGCGACGGGGGCGCCCGCCATCGCGGCGGCGAACATGCTGGTCTGCGTGATGAGATAGGACGTCTGGTACCCTCCCCACGATTGTCCCTGCAGGCCCAGCCGCTTGGGATCCACGTAGCCGCGCGCCAGCAGCATCTGCACTCCCGGCACGATCGATTTCATCGCGCTGGGGCCGGGATAGCCCGTCTCGTAGTGAATGTCCGGCTCGAAGATCAGGTAGCCGTTCGAGACGTAGTGCGTCGGATTGATGACGTTACGACCATTCGGCGGAATGTAGTTGTGATAATTCTGCGAGAGATCTTCGTAGAAATACGCGATCAGGGGATACTTCTTGGCAGGATCGAAGTCCTCCGGCTTGTAGAGCAACCCTTTGAGCGGCACCCCGTCCGAGCTGA
>DASYTT010000065.1:0-25759 GCA_036002045.1 Gemmatimonadales bacterium | reverse complement strand
CTGCCCGCCGTGATGATCGGCCCGCCGACGAAGCTCGCCGGCGTGGGCCGCCAGGTACTGTGACGCGGCGGGAGGGAGTGTATCGAGCGGGTGCCCGCCCGCATCACACGGCCAGAGCAGGCGGCGCGAGCGCCTGACCCGGAAGGCGCGCACATCCCGCCCACGCACTGCCCAGCGCACCAGCTCGGGCTCCAGCTCGACCGGAGGATCGAGGAACACTCGGTTGAGGCCCGTTTTGACGCCGAGGTGACAGCTGAACCGGTCCGAGAGCGGAGGAAAGTCACGTCCGAGCCGCTGCAACGCGGCGCGAGCGGGCGCCGGCAGCAGGATCCAGGTCGCCCCGTTCAGCTCCTGCTGAGGGATGCACAGCGAGTCGGGCGCTAGTGCCAGCCGCACCTGGTGGCCCTCCGGAGGAGCAGCGCGCCGGACGATGAGTGCCATCGGATACACGGTCGCGTCGAACGCCGAGCGGCCTTCCTCCCGCAGATCGGCCGCGAGGGCGATGGTAGTGCGGCGACTCAGCTCCTCGCGGGCGGCGGCCGCATAGCTCGTAGTGGCGAGCTTCGCGGGAACCAGCAGGGCAACGACGCCTTCCGGAGCGACCAGCTCGAGGGAGCGTTCCAGGAACGCGACGGCAAGATCAGGGAGATGACGGTATCCGCGAGCACCACTGCAGGCGCCGCGAAACCAGCGACAGCGCTCGCTCAAGTAGCGGCGGAGCGCGGGCTCGAGAACTTCGGAGCGGACCCACGGCGGATTGCCTACAACCAGATCGAAGCCGCCTCGCGCGAGGACGTCGGCGAAATGCGTTGGATAGTGAAACCAGGGCACCTCGCCCGCGCGGAGCACCGCGCGCAGCCGTTCTCGCACCAGGCTGCTGCGTTGTCGCAGCCCGAAGAGGCGGGTCCGGTCGTCCGGCAGCAGACCGCGGCGGTCTCCGAATAGCGTGAGGGCTCGCGCCGCTTCGAGCAGTTCGGCGATTTCGCGGTCCGTGGCGGTAAGGGCCTCACGTAGGGCCGTTTCGGCGAGGCCTCGCTCCGCCCGCGTGAGAGCGGCGAGCGCCGCCCGCTTTTCCGACCCGGTCGCGCGAACCACGGTTCCCCGCAAGCGCGCCAGCTCCGCCGCGCGGCTCTTGCCCGCCGGCTTGAGGGGAAGTCCAGTCGTGGGGTCGAACAGACTGTCTCCCTGCCGTACCAGCGCATCGAGGTTGGGAAGGGGAGCTACCCTCATTGGCTGCTCGCATGGATCCGCCTCGACCACTTCCAGCCAGAGCCTGAGCTCGGCGAGCCGTACGGCCGCCGCGTTCTTATCCACGCCGAAGAGACACGAGCTCAGAATCGCGCGGAGTCGGGCCGTGCGCCGGATACCCGGCGATCGATCAGGCCCCGCCATGAGTCGAAGCGCGCCCAGCAGAAAGGCGCCGCTGCCAACCGCAGGATCGAGCAGGCGAATTTCGCGGAGCATCCGCCGCGTCTCGAGGTCGGGATCATCCAATCGGCGCAGTGCCTGTGTATGGGGGATTTGCGCTCTCCGTTCGAGCCAGACCGCAACGGCGTCGCGCACCAATGCCTCGACCAGCGCCCCGGGCGTGTAGTAGCTGCCGGTGGAGTGCCGTTCACCTGGTTCCATCACGCCTTCGAACACTCGTCCCAGCATGTCGGGGGCGACCGCTTCGCCGGAGGGCGCATGCAGGGCGAAGTGAAATTTTTCGAAGAGCGAATCGAAGGCATCGCGGAGCACTGGGGTGGGCAGAGTTGCTGGCCAGCGCCGCTCCAACTGATGCGGCTCGAAGAGTCCACCGTTAAGGAAAGGCAGCGGGCCGAAGCGGCGTCCCAGTCTGCTGCGCGCCGCAAACGGGCGGTTGAGCGTTCCGAAGAAGAGCGGGTTCAGCAGCTCGCGATGCAGGGAGCGACCCTCGCCCAGGCAGCGATCCACCTCCTCGCGCAGAAAGCGGGGCCGGCCCAGCCAGCCCTTGGCCTCGATGAAGTAGAGGAACAGGATGCGGGTGAGCTGCAGGAGGGCCAGCGCGTGGCGGTCGGCCAGCGGCATCCGCGGCGGGAGTGCCGCCATGACGCTATGGAGCGCTCGGCGGAATCCCGTGAAGAATCGTTCATCCACTCCGCGGCCGGTCAGCGCCTCCGCGATGCGGAACGCCGCGGCCAGGGCCAGCTCTCCGGGGCGCGCCGTACAGCGCAACAAGCGGGCGAGGTCGAGCTGGTCGGGAAGGTCGAGCGAGAGTTCGAGTGGCGGCGCATCCGCCGCCGCAACCACCAGCCGGCGTCGCTGCTCCTCGAGTCCTAATACCGCGGCCGGGATACCTCGAGCTACCAGCGCGCGCGCCACTCGGGCGGCGCCCTCGCTCGAGCCCCCCACACCGTACCACTCGAATTCACCCTGCCGAGCCACAATGGCGGCGGTGGCGACGCCGCGAAAGCAGTTGTCGGGGAGCTCGCGCCACGCAGGGGTGTACCCCAGCGCGGCGGCAAGGCGCGGAAGATCTTCCAACCGGTGGATCGAGCGGAGCAGGTCGCCAGCCATCGCGAATCCATCTTCGCGAAAGCAGGGTCGAACCCGTGCACCGATTCACCGCCCGAGGTGACCAAATCACCCGATCGGGCGCGCTGGCTTAGGAGGCGGCTCGAATGGGGACGGAAATGGTGCGGACCAGCTCGGCGCGCAGGACATCGAGCGCGAGCGTGAGCTCGGCGGGGTCCGGAGTGCGGCGACCGGCGTTGCCGTCTTCAGAGACCGGTAGCAGGCTTGCCACCAGCTCATCGGTGTAGCCGACGACGGCCATGGCCACGCCCCGGTCGACCAGTCGATTCAAGCGCAGCAGAAGTGCCATCCCCTGGCGTGGCCGCAGGGCTGCAATGGCAGGGGCGAGGAAACGAATCAGGAGCTCGCGGAGATATTGCATTTCCTCTACCACTTCTCCTGCGGCCAGGCCACGGATCGCGGCGTGGCGTCCGTATTCCTCGGCGACGCGCCCCCAAATAGGTCGGGTTTCCCGCCGCAGCGGGCCGACCATGGAGGCGAATACATCGATGAGCAGAGAGAGTTCCCGCTTGACCAGAGCTGGCGGGATGGCGCTGGTGGCTGTCAATCGGTCACCCAGCCAAGCAACCCATTGTTGCACCATTGCCTCGCGCTGTGTTGCGATAGCGCGGCTTGCGGCAACCAGAGTCGGGTTCGAGGTGCGCAGTGCGACGTCTCCGAACTGAAGGAAATCGTCAGCGGAGCGAGCGTAAGACGGCTACTATAATACCTATGCTACGCAAGATTGGCTTCACCCTGCTCATCCTGCTGGCGGCGATTACCGGTGCCGGAGCGTATTTCCGCGCTCAGGGTGCAGCGCTGCCTGGCTTGCCCCTCCCGCAAATTCCTGGCCGGGTGACCGGCGTCATCGCCAGCGGGGATTCCGTGGAGACGGCGGACCTCGCCACCGCTCGCTGCCGCCTGCTCCTGGGGAAGCCTCGCAGGACCTGCTACGAGGAATTCTTGCTCGATCTCGTGCGCCGCGATCAAGTCCGGCTCGCGCTGGGTGCCTTGGCCATTTTGGGTGGTCGCGACCCGCAAATCCGGCGCTACGGGCACGACTACAGCCACATCATCGGGATCAATGCCTGGACGCCCGACAAAAACATCGGGGCAGTGTATCTCCAGTGCAATGAGCTCTTTCAATCCGGCTGTTATCACGGCGTCATCCAGGCGTTTTTCGCGCACCACGGGACCGACAGCGTCCGAGTCGTGGGCCTGTGCCGCGATACCCCGGGCATCCGCGACAGCGGCTGGCTCCGGTTCCAGTGCGTGCATGGCATCGGCCACGGGCTGGTGCAGACCTACACGATGAATCTTCCGCATGCCCTGGCGGGATGTGATATGCTGGGGAACGCCTGGGACAGCGAGTCCTGTTACGGCGGCGCCTTCATGGAATTCATCGTGGGCGGCCGCGGGCAGTCGCATCACCCTAACCCGGCGGCACAACCGGGTGACGCGGCGACTGGAAGGGAGCACGCGCACGCTGCGATGGTCGCGGACACCTGGCCCGCGTTCAAGGTGCGCAATCCGCGCGATCTGCTCTATCCCTGCTCCGTTCTGGGGGGCCGCTATCAGCGGGCCTGCTATCAGATGCAGGCCGGGCTCATCGCGGAGGTCACCGGCCTCGACTTCGCGAGGGTGGCCGCCGTTTGCGGTACCGCACCTGAACAGTGGCGGCGCTGGTGTTATCAGGGCATCGGAACGTACGTAAGCGGCGTGACTGCGCGTGATCCCGCCGAGTCGATCCGGCTGTGCTCGCTTGGCGCGCCGCGCTACCGGCCTTTTTGCTTCGTGGGCCTGGTCAAGAACTTCGTGGACGTGACCGCCAACACCGATGATGGCATAGCGCTCTGCCGCCGGCTCGGTCCGCTTGATATCGCAACGAGCTGCTACGTGGCCGTCGGCGAGGAAGCAGCCGTGCTGTATCCGAAGAGCGAACGCCGGGCCGCGGCCTGCGCCAAAGCCGAGGCGCAGTACGTGGCCGCCTGTTCTTTCGGCGCGGGACTCAGCGCCCAACGTCCCGAAGGTTTGCCCTAACTGGCAAGTCGAATTCCTGCGCTGGCGGCGAGCCTGGCAGCGCGCCCTCCGCGCAATCGAGTCGAGGGAGAGCAGCCGCATGCTGCGGTGGCCGTGGTGCTCACCCCGGGGCCCGATAGCCTACTGCTGATTCAGCGCGCCGAGCGCGAGGATGATCGCTGGTCCGGACACCTGGCCTTTCCAGGCGGGCGCTGGAGCTCCGGTGACCCGGATCTTGCGGCCACCGCGCGGAGGGAGACGCTGGAGGAAGTGGGTGTGGACCTGAGGGGAGCGCCACTGCTCGGCACGCTCGACGACCTCACGCCACGCACGCCCGTATTACCACCGCTGATCGTGCGGCCCCACGTCTATCTGCTTCCCGAACGGCGCGACCTGGTTGCTAACCGCGAAGTGAGCGCTGCCTGGTGGATGCCGCTCGAGGCCTTCGAGCGCCCCGGTATTTACAGGCCAATGGAGTACCGCAGATACGGTACCCTGGTTCGCGCTTCTGGGTACCACCTCGACGTCGGGATCCTCTGGGGCCTTACCGAACGGATTCTGACATCCTTGCTTCAGCTGCTTCGCTAGCCAAGTCTCCCAACTTCGCCACGCTTGAGCCAAGCTCAAGACTACCAAATTATTCATTTGCATAGCCTTAAGCGACTAGGTTCATCATCATTTGTCTCTATTGACAAAAAAATTAGGCAACACTAAATTGGCACTCGGACCTGTCTCGGAACCTAATGACCAGCTTGCCGCTCACCGAGCCGTTAACCCGCTCGGTTGAAGACTACCTCAAGGCCATCTACCGGCTTTCGCGCGGTAGCCAGCCAGCTTCGACCAGCGACATCGCCGAGTTGCTGGGACTCTCGGCTCCATCAGTAAGCGGCATGGTGCGGCGTCTCTCGGAACTGGGACTCCTCGAGCACGTGCCGTACCGCGGCGTGGTACTCACCGCTGCAGGGCGCCGGGTCGCACTGCGGATGATTCGCCGTCATCGGCTAATCGAGGCATACCTGGTTGGCTACCTGGGCTATTCCTGGGACACAGTCCACGACGAAGCGGAGCGGCTCGAGCACGCAGTGTCCGAAGCACTCATCGAGCGCATGGCGCTGGCGCTCGGTAACCCGCGCTTCGATCCGCATGGAGATCCGATTCCCGCGTCCGACGGCTCGATCGATGAGCTGGTCTATACTCCGCTCGCGGAAATCCCGTTGGGAGAGACCGCCGAGATCCGCCGGGTAGACACGAGCCATGCCGAGCGGCTGCGTTTTTTGGAGCAGGCGGGGCTCACGCCCGGTACCAAGGTCACCGTTCGAGAGCACCAGCCGTTCCGGGGTCCCCTGACGCTCCGCATCGGTGCGGCGGAGCAGGTGATCGGCCACGAGCTGGCGCAGCAGGTGCTCTGCATTCGTCCCGACCCGCGATGAACGCCGCTCCGACCACCCCGATTGAGGAGCTGACCGGCTGGCGCCGGCCCCGGCAGCGTCCCTCGCTCCCTGAATCATTCCAGACGATTGGAGTGCCGAAGGGCGTGGGCTTCTGGCGCAAGGCGCTCGCCTTCGCCGGGCCCGGCTACATGGTGGCCGTCGGCTACATGGACCCGGGTAACTGGGCGACCGACCTCGCTGGTGGCGCGCGCTTCGGCTACACGCTGCTCAGCGTGATCCTCCTCTCCAATCTGATGGCGATCCTGCTCCAGTCGCTCGCGCTGAAGCTCGGCATCGTGACCGGCCGTGATCTGGCGCAGGCCTGCCGGGATCACTACTCCAAGCCGGTCAGCTTCGCGCTTTGGGTCGGCTGCGAGATCGCTATCGCTGCCTGTGACTTGGCCGAAGTGATCGGCTCGGCCATCGCGCTCAATCTGCTGTTCGGGATCCCGCTGCTCTGGGGCGTCTGCCTCACGGCGGGCGACGTGCTGCTCATCCTGCTGCTGCAGCAGAAGGGCTTTCGCTATCTCGAGGCGTTCATCATCGCGCTGATCGCCACGATCGGCGTCTGCTTCGCGGTCGAGCTCATTCTCGCGCGGCCTTCGCTCGGCGCGATCGGCCTGGGGCTGATCCCACGGGGCGAGATCATCGCGAACCCCGCCATGCTGTACATCGCGATCGGGATCCTGGGCGCGACGGTAATGCCGCACAATCTCTACCTGCACAGCTCCATCGTGCAGACTCGGCACGTACTGCCGGACACGGCGTCCAAGCGAGAGGCGATCCGCTTCGCGACGCTCGATTCCACCGTCGCGCTGCTCTTCGCCTTCTTCATCAACGCCGCGATTCTCATCATGGCGGCCGCGACCTTTCACTCGACCGGGCACAGCGAGGTGGCCGACATCGGGGATGCCTTCCGGCTGCTGTCGCCACTGCTCGGCACCGGCATCGCAAGCGTGCTGTTCGCCGTGGCGCTGCTCGCCTCGGGACAGAACTCGACCATCACCGGGACGCTTGCCGGCCAAATCGTGATGGAAGGATTCCTCAACATCCGGCTGCCGGCCTGGCTGCGCCGGCTGATTACCCGACTCATCGCGATCATTCCCGCAGTGATCGTCACGGCGATCTATGGCGAAAAGGGGACCGGTGCTCTGCTGATCCTGAGCCAGGTAATTCTGAGCCTGCAGCTCTCTTTTGCCGTAGTGCCGCTGGTGCTGTTTACCAGTGAGCGCAGCAAGATGGGCCAGTTCACCAATGGGGTCCTGCTCAAGTCCTTTGCCTGGACAGTGGCGGTCGTGATCATGGCCCTCAACGGGTGGTTGCTGATCGGAGTGTTCCGCCAATGGCTCGCCTGAAATCTCTCGCGCTGCTCGGAATGACGGCGTTGCTGGCATGTGATGCCGTCCTTCCTGGTGCGCCGAGCCAGGATGCCATCTTGGACGGCCCGCTCGAGGGGCTCACGAGCCAGCAGCTGGCCGCCTTTCTCGCTGGAGACGAGGAGTTCGGCCGGATTCTTTCTACGGCCGACGGACTGGGGCCGATCTTCGTCGCGGCGTCGTGCGCGAGTTGTCATGTCGGCGATGGGAAAGGACATCCGGCCTTCAACCTCACGCGGTTCGGACGGATGGAGAACGGCGTCTTTGATCCGATGCGCTACGAGGGCGGCCCCCAGGTCCAGAACCGCGCCATCCTCCACTACATGGGCGAGGTAGTGCCGCCGGGGGTTACCGGCGTTGCCCAGTTCACCGCGCCGAGCGTCACCGGGTTAGGCTTTCTGGAGGCGGTGGAGGATGCGGACTTGCTTGCGCTCGCCGATCCGGACGACGCCGATGGTGACGGGATTTCCGGGCGAGTGCAGCTGGTCGGTGCATCCGATCTGATCGCCGCGGTGAGTCGACTGGAGCTGCTCTTCGACCCGGGTGAGCCGCGCCGCCACCTTCCGATCAATGGCCGCTTCATCGGGCGGTTTGGCAAAAAGGCCTCGGCGATCAATCTGCTTCAGCAGGCGGTCACTGCATACCGTGAAGACATGGGCCTCACCACGGACCTGATCATCGAAGATCCGGTCAACCCGCAGGTCGGCAATTTCGCGGGGGACGACGTCCCCGATCCCGAGATACCGTCCAACACGGTGAGCAATGTCGTGTTCTATCTCAAGACGCTGCGAGCCCCGCCGAGGCGCGGTGCCGAGTCGCCCGAGGTGCTGGCGGGCGAGGCACTTTTTACCCAGAGCCAGTGCTCTCGCTGCCACATACCCGCCCTCACGACGGGTACCTCGAGGATCGCCGCCCTCGATCGCAAGGTCTTCCATCCCTATACCGATCTTCTCCTGCACGACATGGGGCCAGAGCTGGACGACGGATATACCGAGGGAATCGCGCTGACCTCGGAGTGGCGCACCCCGCCCCTCTGGGGACTCGGTCTCGCCGAGGCCGCTCAGGGTGGACGGGCCTTCTATCTGCACGATGGGCGTGCGCGCTCGCTTCGCGAGGCGATCGAGCTGCATGGCGGTGAGGCAGCGGCAAGTCGGGAGGCGTTTCGGCGGCTCGCTCCTGTCGAGCAGGAGCTGGTGCTGGCCTTTTTGAGATCGCTATGAACCGGCGTGAGTTCCTCCAGCGCTCGGAGGGCATTGCCGCCGGTGCGCTCCTCTGCGGTGCCGGGCTTTCCCTCGGCGGCTGCATCGGATTCCACTACGTCAATACCTCTCTGTCAGGCAACCGGCTCATCATCCGCCGAGCCGACTTCGGCTCCGGCCGCTTCGCCCTGGTCGATGCGCCGGGACTGCAGCTGCCGCTCTACGTATACCGGCTGGACGACGGGGAGTTCTCAGCGGTCTCCACGCGTTGCATGCACCGCGGTTGCCAGGTCGAGCCCGCAGCCGAGCACTTGATCTGTCCCTGCCACGGCAGCGAATACAGCAACACCGGTGAGGTGTTGAAGGGTCCAACGCAGGAGCCACTGCGGCGCCTTCCCGTCGTAATCGAAGGCGAGACCATCGTGATCGAGCTTCCTACGTCGACGAGCGGCTGGTGAGGTCTTCCTGGGGGCTGCTGGCGGTGCTTGCGTTTGCGCCGGCGGCATCTGCGCAGGACACCTCCATGGTGCAGGGTGGCATCTACCAGCGGCCCTTCCTGCTGGCCGCCGGGCGCACTGCCGTCGGCGGGTACGCCGAAGGAAATGCGAATTACTTTCGCACCGATGGAGTCGGCGAAGGCTTCTCGATGGAGCTCCGCCGCTTCAACATCTTCTTGTTTTCCTCGGTAGGGCGGCGACTGCGCTTCATCTCGGAGCTCGAATTCGAGCACGGCGTCGAGGAAATTGCCCTCGAAACCGCCCTGGTGGACTTTACGGTCAATCCCTCCTTCGTGGTGCGCGCGGGCATTCTGTTGCCGCCGATCGGCGCCTTCAATGTCAACCACGACAGTCCCCGCTATGACTTCGTCGAGCGCCCCTTGGTTTCCACCCGGATTATCCCCGCTACGCTTTCTGAAGTGGGGTTTGGTGCGCATGGACGGCTGGCCCCGCCGGGCTTCTCGATTTCCTACGATGCGTATTTGACGAATGGACTCGGTGACGGGGTCATCCTCAATCAGACCGGGCGAACCGACTTGCCGAGCGGCAAGAGCGAGAGCCGGTTCGAGGAGGACAACAACGGGTCGCCCGCGTTCTCCGGCCGGGTGGCAGCGCAATCGCGCCGGTGGGGGGAGCTCGGTGCATCGTACTACGGCGGGATCTACAACACCTTCCGGGTGGAGGGCCAGACGGTGGATGAGCGGCGCCGGCTCTCGATCTTCGCCGTGGATTTCAGCACCGAGGTTCGCAGCCTGAGCCTCCGGGGCGAGGCGGCGTGGGCCTCGGTCAATGTTCCCGACGATCTCTCGGAGCTGATGGCGGAGCGCCAATGGGGCATGTACCTCGACGCGGTCTTACCCGTCTGGCGACCGAGGATTCGCGGGCTGACGAGCCCGCTGATCGCCCTGGGATTGCGGCTCGAGCGGGTCGACTTCAATCGGGGTCGCTTCGCAACCACTGATCTCAATATCTTCGATGAGCTCAGTGCGGTGACGGCGAGCGTGAGCTTTCGTCCGGTGTCCGGGACCGTATTCCGGGGCAACTACCGGCGCGAATCCTTCCGGGATGCGCTGGGCAATCCGCCCTCGCGGACCGGCGGCTTTCAGGTTGGTTTCGCCACGTATTTCTGAGGGTCATTGGCCTTGACGCTGTCGAGGCGGACAGTTTCGATCCCCATAGGAGCAGATCACACAGCAGTCTCCCTGCTTCGGTGTGCTGACGCGCTGACACGCCGGGCATTCCCAGAAGTGCACGCAGGCATCGCTGGGCATCTCGCAGGCGCTTTCCACGCCGCAGGCCGGACAGCGAATCATTGCCTCGGGTCCTCGGTTGATGCTGAGTTGGCTCATCCGTCGCTCCTCTTGTCGGACCCATCGAACCGGCAGAGGCAGTAGGTGAACGACTGTGGAACTCCCCGGGGTGTTCGGTGGATTTCTCTCCTGGAGGCAACCAGCTCGAACCCGGCTCCAAAGACGCGGTGGAGCTCTTCCGGATCGTAGCGAGCGACCGGGAGGCCGCTGCAGCGCGGCGGCCCATCGCTTGCGAAGGTCGCGACGAGGACATAGCCACCGGGACGGACCGCCCAGCGAACCTGATTGACATACTGCGCGCGCTGGTTCGGAGCGGTGAGGAAGTGAAAGACGGCGCGGTCGTGCCAGAGATCGACCGAGGCGGCCTCGAACGGCGCGCTGAGGACATCGGCCTCGACCCAGGAAACCTGATTGGCGGCAGCGCCCAATCGCTCTCGTGCAACGGCCAGCCCGGTAGGAGCAAGATCGAGTACGGTGACCCGCCGGTATCCCTCGGCGAGCAAGTCGTCGACGAAGGTCGAGGCGCCCCCGCCCACGTCGAGAATCTGAGCCGCATGGTCGGGGACGCCCAGGCGAGTCAGCTCCATCGACATTCGATCATGGGCCTGAAACCAGCTCAGCTCTTCGGCCCGGGTGCCTCCGTAGATCGCGTTCCAGTGTCGCTGGGCGTCGGTGGACATTGACGGATTCTAGCCTGCGAGGCTGAGATTACGTATTCGCCTTCCTTCGAGCCATCGATACACGGTCGGCAGCACCAGCAGGGTCAGCAGGGTCGCCGAGATCAGTCCCCCGATCACCACCGTCGCCAGCGGCTTTTGCACTTCGGCCCCGGAGCTGGTCGAGAGCGCCATCGGAAGAAACCCGACGCTGGCCACCAGAGCTGTCGCGAGCACCGGCCGGAGCCGCACCAGCGCGCCCGCGCGCACCGCCTCCTCCAGAGTCTCTCCGCCGGTTCGGAGGTGGTTGACGGTCGTGATCAGGACCAGCCCATTGAGGATGGCGACGCCGAAGACCGCGATCATACCCACCGAAGCGCTCAAGTTGAGATGCATGCCGCGCAGCCAGAGTGCGGCGATCCCGCCGACCAGGGCGAACGGCACGTTGAGCATCACCAGCAGCGCGTGCCGCAGGACCCCGAAGCTCGCGTAGAGGAGTCCCGCGATCAGCAGGAGCACCAGCGGAACGATGAGTAGCAGCCGCCGGCTCGCGCGCTGCTGGTTCTCGAACTGTCCGCCGTAATCGATGTAGTAGCCTGGCGGCAGCGTCAGTCGCGCGCCGATGACCCGCTGGACCTCGGCCGCCAACCCGCCAAGGTCTCGGCCCCGCACGTTGGCCCGCACCACCACGTAGCGCTGCCCGCCCTCATGGTTGATGACTTCCGGCCCCTCGACCGTGCGCAGCTCGGCGACCTGGGAGAGCGTCACCGTGCCGCCGGTCGGCGTGCGCAATAGAATCCGCCCGACCGCTTCGGGCGTGGAGCGGTAGGCGGGCTCCAGCCGGACGACGATCGGATAGCGGCGCCGTCCCTCGACGACCTCGGACACCGGGATCCCTCCCACGCCGCTGGCCACCGCTGACTGCACATCCTCCACGCTGAGACCATAGCGCGCCATCGCCGCACGGTCGAGCCCGAGCTCGAGCTGGAGCGCGCCCTGGCTCACTGCGACCGAGACGTCTTCAGCCCCGCGGATTCCGCGTACCAGGCCTTCGACGGTCGCGGCCGCCGTTTGCAGCAGCTCCAGGCTGTCGCCGAAGATCTTGATGCCTAAATCGGTCTTCACGCCCGATACCACCTCGTCTAGCCGCATCCGCATCGGCGCGCTGAACTCGTATTCCACCCCGGGAATCTCGGCCAGCGCGGAATCCATCCCGGCGATCACCTCGTCGAGCGAGCCGGCGCGCCATTCCCGTTTGGGCTTGAAGAGGACGTACGCGTCGGCCTCGGTGAGCGCCATCGCTTCGGTGGCCTCCTGCGGCCGGCCGAGGTTGGTCACCACACTCTGCACTTCGGGAAAGCGGAGCAGCGTGCGCTCCACCTCCAAAGACACCGCCGTCCCCTGCGCGAGCCCGGCGCTGGGAACTCGAAAGTTTTCGATCAGCAGGTACCCTTCGTCGAGCTTCGGCATGAACTCGCTGCCCAAGTAGGGCACCGAGACGAGAGCCCCGGCGAGGAGCACGCCGGCACCTGTCGCTACCTGTCCCGGGTGCGCCAGCGCCCATTCGAGCAGATGCCGGTAGCGCTCCTTGAGCGCGACGAACCACCCGGCGTCAGCCCGATGCTCTGCCGTCGCGCCCCCAGGGAAAAGGTAGGAGGCGGCCGCGGGGACGAAGCTCAGCGCGAGCAACAGGGAGACCAGAATGGCGGCGCAGACCGTGAACGCCATCGGGACGAACATCTTGCGCTCCAGCCCTTCCAGCGCGGTGAGCGGCGCATAGACCGCCACGATAATCAGGATCCCGAAGGCGACCGGCCGTCCCACCTCGACCGCGGCATCCAGCACCGTACGGCGCCGCAGCATGTTCTCCACCATCACCACCGATGCATCTACGATGAGCCCGAAATCGAGCGCTCCGAGGCTCATCAGGTTGGCGCTCATCCCGAACTGCTTCATCGCCAGGAAGGCTCCCAGCAGGGAAAGCGGGATGATCGACGCGGTGAGCAGCGAGGCGCGCAGGTTGCGCAGGAAGAGCAGCAGGATGCCGAGGACCAGCAGTCCGCCCTCGATGAGATTGCGGAATACCGTGTGGGTGGTCCGGGCGACCACGTCGCCCTGGCTGTAGAAAGGCCGCACCCGGATTCCCGGGGGGAGGAGCGGCTGGATCTCCTCCAGCTTTCGCATCACGCGGTCGGCGACGTCACGTCCGTTGGACCCTTTGAGCATGAGAATCGTCGCCGAAAGCGCCTCGCCGCGAGCGTCCCGGGTGACCGCGCCGTAGCGAAGCGCCGGGCCGAGAGTAACCCGCGCCACATCGCGGATGTGCACGGGCGTCGCTCCCCGGGTCGCTACCACGATCAAGCCGATCCCGGTGGTATCCGCCACGCGCCCCAGGCCCCGCAGGGTCAGGCGATCTCCCCGGTCCTCCAGGTAGCCGCCGCCGAAGTTCGCGTTGTTGCGGGCCAGCGCATCCTCCAGGTCCTTGAAGGTGAGCTCGAACCCGGCGAGCTTGACCGGATCCACCTGCACTTCGAATTGCTGGTGCATGCCGCCCCAGCTGTTCACGTCGGCCACTCCGGGGATGGTGCGGAGCAGCGGCCGTATGATGTATTCCTGCGCATTGGTGAGAGCGAGCAGCCGCAGCGTGTCGGTGGCGCCGGAGCCGTCAGCCGTGTCGCTCGATTCGACCAGGTACTGGAGAATCTCACCCATCGCGGTGGCCGGCGGTCCCAGCATGACCTCGGCGGCCTCGGGCAGCGTGCCGCGGGCATCCTGCATGCGCTGCTGGACCAGCGCTCGGGCAAAGTAGAAATCCACCCCGTCCTCGAAGCCGACGGTGACCACCGAAAGCGCGCTCTTTGATTTAGAGCGCACCTCGGTAGTCCGCGGCAGCCCGAGCATCGCCACTTCCATCGGATAGGTGACTTGCTGCTCCACTTCCGTCGGCGAGAGGCCCGGAACCGTGGTCATGACCAGGACCTGGTTCGGCGTGAGGTCGGGAAATGCGTCGGTCGTGAGCGTCGCAAAGGCCCGGATGCCCAGCGCGGCGAGGGCCGCAGTCGCGCCGATCACCAGCCGGCGGTGCCGGATCGCTGCGCCGATCAGCTGATCGATAAAATGGCCCATGCTACATCACCATCTTCTGCGCGGACGCCTTTTTCAGCTCGGCTTTGACCGCGAAAGCCCCTGCCACCACGACGAGGTCTCCCGCCGAGACCCCACTCAGAACGACTACCTCGTTTCCCGACCGCGCGCCGAGCTCGACCCGGCGGGCCGTCACGTGTACCCCCCCTTTATCGTCCGGCATGGCCAGGAACACCGTGGGAGCACCGTCGACCAGCTGCACCGCAGAATCCGGCAGGACGATGACGCTTCGAGCGCTGCCATCACTCGCCGGTGCCGGCAGGAAGACCGTCGCCAACATCGCGGGCTTGAGGCGGCCCTTGGGATTCGGCACGGTCGCGCGCGCAGCGAGCGTGCGCGTCGCCGGCTCGAGGCCGGCGCCCACCGCGGTGATCCGGGTGGTGAGCGTTTCCGTGGGGAAAGCCGGAACCACGAACCGCAGCACGGTGCCGATGCGGAGCGCGCCGGCCAGCGCCTCGGGGGCGTTGAGCGTCAGCCAGAGGGTGCCCGGATCGGTGATGACGAGCAAAGGCGCGCCGGGATCGACCACCGCGCCTGGTGTTGCGAGGCGCTCGAGCACCACTCCGGCCGAAGGAGCCCGAAGCGCGAGCTGGCCGGCGGGCTGACCCTCGGCGCCTAATGCGCGGGCCGTGGACTGCGCCCGGCCCAGCTCCGCTTCCGCCTGGGACAGCTCACTGCGGGCCAGCTCCTCTTCGGCGACGGCCTTTTCGAAGTCTTGCCGGGGAATCGCCTTGAGCGCGAGCAGGCGCTCGGCGCGTTCCCGGGCGCCTTTGGCATAGGCAGCTTGCGCGCGACGCGACGTCACCGCCGCCGTCGCCTTGGCGAGATCCGACTGCGCCATGCCGGCGTCGGGGCTCTGCAGCGTCACCAGGATGCGGCCCGCGCTGATTCGCTCGCCGGGACTCACCCGAACCGCGAGCACCCGGCCCTGCGCCGGCGCGCCCAGTCGGGCGGTCCGGTCCTCGTTGGGAACCAGCTGACCGGGCAGACCCGCGACGGAGGTCATTCCGCTCGCCGCAACCGTGACGGCAGGAGCCCAGCGGATTCCGCCATGCTGAATCTGCGCCGCCGAAAGCATGACCTCGTTTGGCTTCATGGCGGTCGAGTCTTTCCCTTCCTCGCTCTTTTGCTCACCGGAGCAGCCCAGAGCGAGCACCACCACTCCGGCTGTGGTCAGCTGACGCGTGGTCATGGCCTGGTTCCTCCGGCGAGTGCCTCGAGCGGATCGATCCCGCGGGCGGCGAAGTGAGCCAGCACGGCTTCGTGCTGGGCGAACAGCAGCTGGTAATAGGTGATCCGTGCGTCGCCCCAGGCCCGTGCGGCATCCACCACCGTGATCAAGGGGACCGCGCCTTCCCGGTAGGCGCCCAGCGCGATTCGGCGGACCTCCTCGGCGCGAGCGAGATATGCCGAGCCTCCGTCCGCGGTCTTGGCGCCGAGTGCCGTCGCCTCGACCGAGAGTCGGCGGGAAGACTCCGTCGCGGCGGCGAGCGCTGCGCGGGCGGCGCGCTCCTCCCTCGCCAGCTCGAAGGCTACGGCGTCCCGCTCTCCCCGGGCGCGGGTGATCCGCCCGCCGTTCCGGTTGAGGAGCGGAAGTGGGAGCGATAGCCCTCCCAACAGAGAAGTCCGTCCCGCGCTCTCCTTGGCCCCGACCATGAAGCCAAGCTGTGGAATCAGCATCGAGCGCTCGGCGGCGACCGCCGCGTCCATGGCGCGGAGCCGCTGCCGCAACGCCTCGACGCGTGGGAGCGAGCCGCCGAGGGCCGGGGTCTCCGGCATGCCGAGCGGCTCGGCCGGGACGGCAATTCGGGGCGAGGCACGTACCTGCGGGAGGAACTCCGCCAGCACGGCGCGAACGCCGGCAAGATCCGCAGCGCGCATCGCCGCGTCGGCCGTCATGCGATCGCGCTCGAGCTCTGAGCGCAACAGGTCGGCTTCCGCGGCCAGGCCTTCCTTCGCGCGGAGGCGATTGTACGCCGCCACCGAGTCGAGCCATCCGGCGAGATCTGTCGCGGTCTCCAGCTCGAGCTGCACCAGCGCCGTCCGGTAATAGGCGTGCGCGGCATCGAGGAAGAGCTGGAGGACTAGGGCGCTGGTGTCGGCGCTGGCGGCCGCGAGCTCCGCGCCCGCCTGCCGCACCCGCGGGCCGCGCTGGTAAATGTTTTCCAAGGGGAGCATTGCCGTATACATGGTCTCCCGATCCATGGGGACCGACGGCTTCCCGGGCACCCGCACGTTCTCGAGTTGGACCCCGAACGTGGGATTGTCGATCGCGCGAGCCCACGAACGGTTGCCCCGCGCCGCGCGCACCCGCGCGCGGGCGGCCTCCAGTGCCGGGTGCCGGGCCCGGACCTCCAGCAGCAGGTCGCGGAGGGTCAGGCCGGAATCGGCCGGAACCGTTGTGCGGCAGGTGTCCGCGGACGACGGTGGAGGTGTCTGCGACCGGCCGGCGGAGTAACCCGCGAGAAGGCCTGCGAGTGCCAGCAAGGCGATGCGTGTCATAGTGCCCCGAGATTCGTCGGCGCGCGGCCGGAGCCAGGCGCCAGTATCCCGGCCGGGCCAGGGAGCCGGCCGGAGCGAGTTCCTCAGATTGTGTGGTCGTGCGTTGGGCGGATCAGGCCAAGTGAGGCGGTGCTTTGGGAGGCGGGTAGCGCGGCTCTTGCGAGATGCTGATCAGAGAATCCGAAAAGGCCACTGGCAGCGCGGGCGGGTCGGCAGCGCCTGCACTGAACGCAAACCTGACACTCGAAACCCCGCAACACGATTGACAGGCGCAGCCACAGTCCGCTGAGTTGGTCGGGACAGCGGTGACTATGGAAGCTCCCGTGATTGCCGACTCAGCGGAGCTCGTCATCGTGGCGGCTTCGGCGCATTGCCCCGCCAGCGCCCGGCCGCTGGCGTTCAGCAGCGGCTCGAAGCCACAGCAGCCGAGACACCAGACGGTCAGCAGTCCGTTGAGACCGAAAAAGGTTCGGGCGATGAGGCTAAGGGAGCGGGGCACGAGACTCAAGCTATAGTCGGCGGGGTCCGTGAGCCAATCTTCCGCCTATTCTGGGGGGCGGCGCCTAGGCCCGTCGCCAGCACCCGGCGCGAGCATTCCGCGGGGCGTCTTGAGCCGCTCCGGCAAGTAATTCCACTGCTCTTCGCTGAGGAGTTTCTTCGCGGCGTCGAGAGCAGCCTGCAGGTTCTTTTGCGCCTGTTCCAGCCGCGGGCGAATCACCGTCATCAGCCGGGCGCCGTCGGCGTTGGCGCCCAGCTTCGCCATGTCGGCCTGCAGCGCCTTGGCCAGCTTTTCGTTGTGCGCGGTGAGCGAGTCGGAGATCAGCTTGAGCTTGGCCTCCTGTTCCTCGCTCAGCCGCAGCCCGACGCGCAAGCTCAGCATCTCCCTGATCGGGTTTGGCGCCAGCGTGGCGAAACGATTGCCGAAGTCGCCGCCGGCAGCTCCGCGAGTGGCGCCGGCTCGGCCCGCGTCGGCTCCGCCCCGAATGCCGCCTCCAGCGAATCCGCCTAACCCGCCAAGGATCCCTCCCCCCAGCGTGTACCGCAGCTGCAATCCGATCTGGAATGGGTTGCGGATGGCCGTAGCGCCGGCCGACGTCGCGCCGAAGCGCTCGTTGACCGTGTAGAGGTAGCGGCCCGCGGCCGGGTCAAACCCGCGGACCGACAGCAGGTTACTCGATGGCCGCGCCACCTGACCCCAGCCGTGCAGATGGTCGCCCCCGTGGAAGAGCTGGTCCACCCCCGCCAGCAGGCTTTGGGTCACCACGGAGATCGTGAGCCGGCGGTTGAGACCGAGCCACATTGGACGGTAGTTGAGCTGGAGATCGAGCGAGGGCTGCCATGGGCCGGTGCAACTGTTCCGCGCCGCGATCCGACCGAGTTGGCTCTCGAGGCAGTGCTTTGCCCCTGCCGAAGCGCTGGCCAGCAAGCGCTGCATCCCGTTCGCAATCGCACTGTCCGGTGCGCTTGCCGCGTCGTAGATGAACGCGCGGTCGTTGCGCGACCCGTCGCCGTTGATGTCGCCGCTGACCAGCGGCGTGTACGGTGTTCCCGAGCTCATCCGCCCGATGGCGGTCAGCTCGAGCGCAGGGCTGGCAGGCCAGGTGACTACGGTCAGAAACGCATGCCTGCGCTCGAAGTCGCTGCGGGCCCACTCGCGATCGTTCGGGTTGAGACCCGCCGTCTGGCCCGCGAAACCGCGCTGCCCGCCGCCCTCGGAGGAGGAAGCCTGGTCGCGCGAGCGGCTCCAGGTGTAGCTCGCGTTCAGCGTGATCCCGCCGCGGGTAATTCCGTTGCTTGAGAACGTCAGCGAGGCGGAGCGCGAGCCCAGCTTCGAGTCCAGCAACAAAACCTGGCCGAAGCGTGGATCTCGCCGGGACGCCGCCAAGGGAGAGAACCCCGAGCTGGGATCGATGAGCCCCGCGGGGACGAACACCGGCCGGTTGCTCTCCGTGCCCAGTGTGAAGCGCGCCTCCCCAAGGTTCCGATCGGTAAAGCCCGACTGGCTTACCCCGCGTGCCAGGCTCAGGTCGAGCCCGAACGCCCAGGTGCCCATCCGCCGCTGCGCACCGAGGGAGCCGCGCCAGGCGCGTGGCGCGCCGAACGAGGGGTCGAAGACAGTTACCTGCGGGCTCTGGGTCGGCAGCTGCCCGCCGGGTCCGCTGCAGGCGCTCGGGATGTTCGCCGGGTCCTCCAGATACGCATCCCAGTCGGGGGTAGGCACGCTCGAACCCACACAGACGAGCTGGAGCTCTGCCGCCGGCAGCCCGGTCGCGGACTGCGCCGCAGCGGCCAGGGAAGCCGGAATCGGGCTGCGGAATTCCCCGAGCCCGCCGCGCAGGGTGAGCAGGGGGGGAGCTGGTTGCTCGTCGCCGCTGGCAATGGCGAAGGTGAACCCCGCCCGCGGGCTCAGATGAGTCTCCCGCGGGAGCCGGTCGGTCCGGAAGCTGAAAACCTCTTCGACGCTGGGATTGTAGGCCGGCGCGTGTCCGAAGCGCGAATGCTCGAGACGTGCGCCGTAGGTAAGCTGCAGCGCCTGGCTGGCTCGCCAGGTGTCGCCAAAATAGAGCGCGGCGTTGTGGCTCGTGCTCGCCCGGTCGGTTGCGCGCAGGGTCCGCGTGAAGCTCGAGGGGGTGCCGTTCTCGAGGTCGGCGAGCGACGTGAACGTGAAGGTTCCGGTGAGGTTGTTGGCTACCACCTGCCGGGATGAGGCGCGGTTGTAGAGCAACCCCGCCTTGATCCGGTGCGACGCATCGCCAGGCAGGAGCGAGAGCTCTTCGCTGAGCTCGAACGCCGAGCTCGAGCGCCGTTGCGCCAGTCCAGAATTCCCGCCGAAACTCAGATTCGATACCGATTGAGTCCCGCCCGCGAGGGCCGACACGACCTGCACCCGTCCCTGCGGCAGGTCGGAGAACGACTCTCCGCGCTGTGACGTCTCGGAGTAATAGGTCCGGAGCTCGTTAATGAGCTTGAGCCCGAAGCGCGAGCTCAGTGTTGCCATGACGCCGCCCCCGCTGGATCGCGTGGTGCCGCCGCTCGCGGGCACCGAAAGGGTGCCCACCCCGGTCGGCTCGATGCGATTCAGGCGGGCATCCCCGCGCAGCGTCAGGGTCTGGTTGCTCGTCAGGTTGAGATCAAACCGCGCCAAGCCGGAGAAATCATTGCTCGAGCGGCTGGTGAGGCTGTCGTCCGTTGCGAGCGGCAAGCCGTGCTGCGCCAGGAACCCGAGAAAGCGAGTCGCCGAATCGGGCGCGAGACCGAGGCGGGTAAGCGACGCGGTCGACGCCGTTAGCAACGACTGCAGCCCATCGTCGCGCAGGCGGCCTTGTCCCGAGAGGAAATAGAACGCCCGGTTCTTCACCAAGGGGCCGCCGAATCCGGCGGAGAGCTGGTGTTGGGTGTAGCCCTGGGCAAAGGCGGTGCTGTCCTCGATGCTCAGCGAAAGGCCGCGGTCCCGCAGCGAGTAGTTGCCCGACCCCTGCAGCATGTTGGTACCGCTACGGGTGGTACTGGCCACCTGGCCGCCGCTGAATTGCCCGCGGGCCACATCGTAGCTGTTGGTGATCACTCTGGTGTTCCGCACGGCGTCCTGCGGGACGGTCACTCCCCCGAAGGTGAGTCCGTCCAGCGTAGTGCTGTTGCTCGAGGGACGCTGGCCTGCCACGGAGAACCCGGCTGCTGTGCTGTCGGTGCCGGACACCGCGACCACTCCCGGGGCGAGTGTCGCCAGAATCGTGAGATCGCTGGCGTCGATCGGGAGCCGCGCGGTCTGATTGGGATTGAAGCTGCGCTCCGTCGAGCCCGGTGTCGGAGGCCCGCCACCGAGGTCGATCCGGGGGCCCTGATTGCCCCGCACCACGACGTCCTGCAGCCGGGTGGCCACAGTCCCCAGCGTGATATTCGTGACCAGCCGGTCCTCGTCGGCCATTCGCGCGATCGTGCGCATTACCGGCGTCTTGCCGATCGATCGCACGATCAGGCGATACTGGCCTCCTCCGTCGGGGAAGAGCAGGGTATAGCGACCCCGCTGATCGGTTTTAGTGGTGCGGACGACTTGCGTCTCGATGGAGGTCGCTTCGACAATGGCATCCACGATGGGCTGTCCGGCGTCGTCCTTCACGACGCCCGTGAGCACGTCGGTCGTGGTGCCGACTTGCGCGCGCAGTGCAGCGGGCCCGGTGAGGGCCAGCAATACCAGCAGCGCCGCGCGGGCGAGCCGCATCACTCAGCTGCCAGGGGCCGGATCGTAGATCCAGCGCAGCTCCACCGGCTGCGTGAGCTGGGGCCCGCTCAACCTCGTTTCGATAATCAGGACGTTCGCGCGGGCATCGAGCCACAAGACCTGACGAACCACGCCAAGGCTTCCCAGCCTGCGCTCGGTGGTGAGCTTGGCGTCTTTCCACTTGGTCACGATTTCCAGGGATTCCGACCCGAGCAGGGGCTCGACCTCCTTCCGGCCATCTGGACGATAAGTGCGCGGGGTACCGCGAGGATCCGAAATCGTGATGCTCGAATCCGTCTGCACGATGACCAGCTCGGGCAGGGGCCTGGCGTAGAGGCCCAATGGGCCCAGGTTGCCACGTGCGGCTCCAGCATCGCCACCCATCCGGCCGCTGGCGGCACTTCCGCCCGAAACGTCGGTTACGCCGGTGCCGACCCTGGGGCGACCACCCGAGCGGTAACCGCCCCTCACGGTGGGGTCGGCGGACTGGTCCAGCTGCTCCGCCGCGGTCTTTTCGCTATTCCACTTCCAGGTGCCAGCCAGGCTCGGCTGGGCTTTCTGCGCTGCCGCGCCCGGGGCGCTCATTAGGAAACCAACCGTCAAGGTCGCCAGAGCCCACCCGGATCGCCGAAGGGGATTCGGCATTTCTCGTCTCCCGGATCATTACGGATTCAGTCGTCGGACTGCCTTTCAGTCCCTCTGTTAACGCGCGAGCACGGGAGAACGTTGGAGACCGCAGCGGTCCTGTCCCGCTTCAAAACCGCACTGCCACCGTTCCGCTCAGGCTCCTCCCCAAAGCCGGAAAACCATAGACTGGCTCATAACGGGAGTCGAAGAGATTCTCGACACTGGCTTTAAGGGTGAGCATCCCAACCTCCCAGGATCCGTAGAGCCGCGCGACGAAGTAATCGCCCGGGTTCACGCGCTGCGAGGGGAAGCTGTTGAAATCGCTGTCTTCGCGGTCGGCAATGGCGACGAATCCCGTTCCCGCTGTGGCGCGTGCGGTGAGCGCAATGAGCAGATCGCCGCTCGCCGTGTGGCGGGGGCGCCGGATCAGACGAGCGAGGGCCGGGTCGGGCTCGGACCGGCTGCGCGCGGAAAGCAATGTGTAGGCCGCGCGGGCATCGACCCGGCCTTTGGTAATCCGGCCGCCCAGCTCGAGTCCGGACGTGCGGGCACGATCGATGTTCACGCTGCGGCCCAGGGCGGGAAAGGCCGCGCTCTCGAAGCCGAGCAGGTCGCGGAGCGAGTTCTGGAACCAGGTGACCGCCAGGCTTCCCTGCCCGCGCAACAAGAACTGCTCCGCGCCGGCGTCCCAACCGCGCGAGCGCTCGGGACGAATGTCCGGGTTGGGATTCTGAAACGCACTGCCGAAGCGGGCAGCGAGGCTGGGCGGCATGAACCCCGTGCCGAGTGAAGCGCGCAGCTTGGTGCGCGTGCGCTCAATCATCCAGGCCCCGGTAATCCGGTAGGTAGTCGCCTCCGCGAAGGTGTTGTAGTCATCGGCCCGTACCCCTGCCGTCAGGCTCACGGCGGGGAGGGGAGCGATCTGGGCCTCGGCGTAGAATCCCCAGAGCTGCTGCGCAAGCTCGTCGCCATCGCTGCTCGCCTTGCTCCACTCCCGGTTGACGCCGCCGACCAGCGTCACGGCCTGAGTGGCCGTGATGGTGTTCTGCCAGTCGAGCACGCGACGGGTATTGCGCAGGGTGAATACCGACTCGGTTCCGCCATTGAACCGGCCGGTCCCCCGGCTGAATTGTTCCTGCAATCCAAAAACCAGCCTGCTCCGCCAGCGACCGAACGGCACCGCTTCGAGCCATGCGGTTCCCAGATTGTTCTCGAAGGTGGTGGTGCCCTCGGGTGTCGTGTTGGTGGAACGGAGGTCTCCCGGACTCGTGTACTCGTTTTGAATACCTCGAAATGTCGCGCCGACCGAGAGCCCGGTGCCGACCCCGTAATCGAGCCTGAGCAACTGGGTGCGCTGGTCCCAATCGTTTGGACGCCGCTGGTTGTCGGTGCCGTTGGCCGTGAGGGTGACAGCGGCCCCCAGCCGGCCCGAGCTGCCCTGCGCAGAGAGCTTCCCACGCCAGGTGGCGAACGATCCGGCATCGAGCTCCGCTTCGCCGCGGGGTCGGCCGGTTCCGCGTGCCGCGTCGAGCGCAACCACCCCGCCAATCGCGGCGCCGCCGTATAGGGTGCTTTGGGGACCGCGCACGATCTCCAGGCGATTCATTCCCGCCAGCTCCATTCCGCCGAGCAGGCTTCCGTAGCTCGCATCCGCGTCATTGACCCGGATGCCATCCAGGAGCAACAGCGTCTGGCTGGAAGAAACGCCGCGGAGAAAGAGGGACGTCACCCCTCCCGGAGCACCAGTGGCCAGCACCGTGCCGCCCGAGACGAGCTGGAGCGCCTCGCGCAGAGTGCTGAGCTGGCGGCGGTTCAGCTCTACCGGTCCGAGCTGATCCGCGCTGCTGCCTATCGCAGGAAGCGGCGTAGGTGAGCGGGTAGCGGTGACGACCAGATCCTTGAGCCGGGCGGAGTCGGGGATTTGTGAGAGTACGCGACCTGGAACGCCAAGTGCGCCTGTGACAAGAAACAGCCGATAGCCCAAAGCCAATAGCCCACAGCCTGTGCGACGCATCTTTCACCTCCGGGGTGTTCCGGGTCCCCACACAAAACGCCCTGCGACCGTGAGGGCGCAGGGCGAGACGGGGGCGGGATGAGGACACCCCGGGCCCCGCTCCCCTCCCTCGAGGGAATCGTGCGGGAGCAGACGGGGCCGGTCTCCTGGCTCGAGGCGCCCTCGCTGGCCTTCCCAGGACCAAGTCCCAGTGGCAGGAGGAGCGAAGGCGGTTGCCTCTTACAGTGGCGGGGCCGCGCCGGTCTTGCACCGGACTTCCGGGTGGCCCTGTCCGCGCTAGGTCAATTGTTCGGGCAGTCTATCGGTAGAACGCGGTCTTGGCAAGCTAGGCCGCAGCATGCCTTGAAAGATCGTCGCTGGGACGTAACAAGGACGGCGCCGACGGAAACTGCTCCTCCCGTCTGCGCCGCCTTGTCGATGCTCATTCTCTTACTGTACTTCGAACAGCCTCACTCACTGTCCTTCCATCGGGCGGATGCGAATACCAACGATGATGGGAATGAAGCCGGTACCCTTTTCCTCGCCCGCGGTGGTCCCCTGCGCGATGGCCTGTGACTTGGTCCAGATGTACCTGCTCTCGATGAAGAACGAGAGGGTCTTACTGGGGCTGCCGAGGTTGAGACCTACTCCGCCATTGAAGCCAAAGGAGCCCTTGACTTTGCCCGTCCCGGAAGGGTCGTTGGGTCGATAATCCCAGCTTATGACGGTCGGGCCCGCCAGGATATAGGGGCGTACGTTTCCCTGGCCACCGGCATGGAAGACGATGTCCGCATTGAAATTCCGGATGCTCATCTTGGGATCCTTCGTCCGGCCGGCGACAGACTCGTAGTGCACGTTGTCGTAGGCCAGGTCGAAGCGAATGCTCACCTTGCTGTCGGGGCTGGGAAGAATCCCGAACATGAATTGCCCGCCAAACCCGACGGACTTGACGCTGAGCTCCGGGTTCTCAACGGCGTTGAAACCGCTCTTCGTGGGAATGACCACGCCGCCCCCCAGTCCCAGGACAACGCGAGCCTGAGCGTGGAGCCCGAGCGCGGCAAAGGTGAGCAGGAAACCGGACGCAGTGGCCGCGCGCAGGATGCCTTTCATCGCAGAACCTCCGGATTGGTTGAGTGACGCCACTCATTGACCGCCCTCGTTCCGCTGAGGCGCAGGCCTCGAGGCGAACGGGATAGGGCACGAGGTGGATTGGGTCGGGGATAATATCGGGGCCTGTACGGTATCCCGCCAGGGTGGCGCCTGGGGAACCCAGGGCCGACCGAACGACGCATGTATGTTGCAGGCAACTGCTTCCCGGAGAGCAACCCAATGACCGCCCCGGCAGACCCCTTAGAAATCAAGGAGGTCGCAGGTGAGCTGATCGACGGCTTCGCTCGCGGTTGGGCAAAGGGGCAGGCCGATCTCATTGTGGGGAGCTTCACGGGCGATGCGACCTTCTTTGAAACTCCCTTCAGCGAGCCGCTTCGAGGTAGTGAGGCCATTCGGCGCTATTGGAGCGACGTCCCGGCAAACCAGTCGGAGATCAGCGTTACCCGCGGCGAGATCTACGTGGCTGGGCCATGGTTTGCGACCGAGTTCAAAGCGGTATTTCGTCGTCGCCGGACGGGCGAATGGATCCAGGCCAAGGGTGCGATCTTTTGTGAAACCCAAGCCGGCAAGATCTCGGAGATGCGGATGTACTGGCACCGGCATCCCTGAGCAGTCCTGTCTTGGGGAAAACCACCAGGACTCTGTCCGCGCCAACGGACACTTTCCCGGTCACTAACTCGTACTCAAGTTATTGAATCACAAGGAGTTTGCTGACCGAATGCCGTGGCACAGATCTGGATATTGCATTCTCGAACCGGCCTGTGTCCATTTCCGAGATCGCCCTCCAAGCAGGCCGTTGGGGAGGTTTCCTATGCTGATTCTTTTCGCTGCCCTTTCCGCTCTGGGTGGTTCCACCGCATCGGCTGCGGCGCCCGACGACCCTCCCGTCCAGATCTGGATGAACAACAACCGTCGCTTCCGGGAGGGAGAGCGGGTTCGGCTCCAGATCGACGCTGGGGTCGACGGCTTTTTACTGGTACTCAATTACGAGACCGATGGCCGCATCCGGGTCCTCTTTCCGCTCGACCCCCGAGACGACTCACGGGTTCGGGCCGGGCGCCGGTATGAAGTGCGCGATGAAGGAGGGGAAACGGCGTTCCGAGCCGGCCAGGACGGAACGGGGCTGATCTATAGCGCCATTT